>CABRID010000015.1 GCA_902470895.1 uncultured Collinsella sp. | reverse complement strand
CCCATGCGGACTCCAATCTGGACCGGACTCGGTCCAACTTTTTGTCCGCACCCCCCTCTGGCAGCCGGCAGTTAGGGACAGTCCCCAAGTGCCGACTCAGCCCCACCTTAGAAGTGGCGGCGGATGGCGTCGACCATGCCCTGGGGCGTGGTCTGGCCGAGCACGTCGGCTGCGGCATCGGCGCCCATAAAGATGTTCATGAGTGCCTGCAGGGCCTCGACCTGGCCGCCCGGCTCGGCGATGCCCAGATTGATGACGATCTGCGCCGGCACCGGAGCGCCCATGCCAGCCATAGCGTTAAATGTCACGGGCGCGGCGGGCTTCACCACCGCGATATAGGGCTTGGCCACAAACCCCGGATCGGTATGCGGAATGGCAATGTTTGCCGCCGGCATAGCGAGACCCGTGGGATAGGCATCCTCGCGCGTGCGGACGGCATCGAGCCAACCGGATGCAATGTAGCCATGTGGTGCAAGCTCGCCCTCAAGCCGCGCGAACACCTCATCCGGCGTCGCACACTCCCAATCAAAAAACACCAACTCAGGCGTAAACAGCGCTTCGTTATTACCAGACATAAGCCGCCTCCTTCTTTTCATTCCCTGTCTTTAGGCCCAATACGGAATATACCTTTTGTATTTGGAACCCGCGTCCTCGTCCTCTTCCTTTATCAATGCCTCTTCCAGGCACTCTTTGATTAGACGAGACATCGCCACCGTGTTTTTCTTTTCATCGGAAAGTCCAAAACGCTCTCGCAGCGACTGATTGCTCATCGACTCACCTTGGGCATACAAAAGACAGGCATGCCAGTACACGGCGTTTTTTCGCTCACTTTTTTTCATTCGAGTATACGGACAGTCGCAATAGAGCGTCACGAGCGTTCCCAGCCCGCCCTCACTCTTGATAACCGGTGAAGGCATGCCGGCTTTTTCGAGCGAATCTACGATTAAATCCCAGCCTGTACCGCCTTCTTCGCAAAGATCCATTTGGCGCATGAGGGACGCTATCATCGAATTTCGCGTTTTCGGCTGGGCGTTGAGCACTCGTTCTGCCGGAATAAGCGTTGTCCCGGGATTAGAGAACTCAATGCGATTGTCGTAAATCGCAACAAGAGGCCCCGCCGTATTGTCAGCAATGTCTTGATGAATCACGGCGTTTGATAGTAACTCGCGAATCGCCCTTTGAGGATAAGCCGTCTGAATACGTCGAAATGCGCCATCCAGTGCCTCAACAGCCGGAATCATCGACATGACCAGCTGTTCAGCCTGTGGAAGCGCCAAAGCGTAGCCCTTGTCGATTTCAGTATCCCCGACAATGTCAAAACTGCCTTTTCCCGCATATCGCACGATTCGCAGCATGCGTTTCCTGAGCTCCGGGTAGCGAGAGAGCTTTTTTCCCACCAGAAGCATTCCCAAGCGCGTCACACTATATCGGCCGTTATCTTGACGACGAATCAGCTCTTGTTCACAAAGAGCAAGCATCACTCCGTCCAAATCGACAGGTCTTCTCAATCTGCACAACTCAAAATACGCATCAACATCTAGTATTTCGGCGACCTCTCGAGATGTCAGATCTCTCTCAACTACAGCGAGCTCCGCGTTCCCTGACTGTAAGCGACGCCACAGCTCCGCCTCTCGTGCACTACCGGGAACCAGTTCTGCCGTCGAAGAGCCCTCTCGAATGTAGGCTGTCTTATCAAAATAGACCGGCTGAGCGCTCGCGGCGTGCACTTTCAACACCACAAAGTGCTTTGTCTCATGATCAATAACCGCAAACTCGTAATTCGCATTGTTTGAGAGCGCAAGCTTGAGCCACATCAAAAGCTCTTGGTTTCCCTTACCCTTTGCGTGATATGGGTTGAACTGGGTGCCCACAAGCTCATGCGTACCGTCGCTCACGCCCCAGATCTTATAGGCATATGCGCGGCCGCAGTAAGCGGCAGCATTGGCAAGCGCCGAGATGTCACGCCCCGTTCTAACGGGATCGCTATTGCCTTCTTTAAATTCAAGCCACTCGGTTTCATCAGGATAACCGACGAGTGAATAAATCAGCTCCATGCCATCTGCTTCACCCATTGAGCCAGCCTCCTTGCGCTCATTTTTGATAACAAAATGTTAAATAGATGATAAATAGAATTATGCGCAATTTGAAGCCGAATGCCAAGTTTTCTGGTCGTTTTCCCAGATAATCTCATGCCGGAAGCTCGGCATTCCACATGAGAGTCGACTACTGTAATTGACAGGCAAGAAGAGCAGCCTATTCAATTCCAGCTAAATCAAGCAGCATAAAGCGCAATAAAAAAGGCGGTTAGGCGTCTTCGATATGCCTAACCGCCTTTACAAGCGGGTAATTATTTCACAGGATCCACGGCGACCTTGCCGCTCTCCAGCACGTGGACGCGGCCGTCGGCGAGCATTTGCACGACCTCGGGATACAGCACGTGCTCAATCGCGTGGATGTGCTCCTCGAGCGTGTCGACATCCCAACCTTCCTCGACAGCCAGCGCGCGCTGGGCGATGATGGGGCCGTTGTCGTAGATCTCGTTGGCAAAGTGCACGGTCACACCGGTTACCTTGACGCCGCGCGCAAAGGCATCGTCGATCGCATGCGCGCCGGTAAAGCTCGGCAGCAGTGCCGGATGCAAGTTGACCACGCGGTTGGGAAACGCCGCCAGCAGCGGCGTGTGCACCATGCGCATGTAACCGGCCATGACCACATATTCGCAGCCGCGCTCGAGCAGCTCGTGCGCGATGATCTCGTCGGCGGCGATGGGGTCGGCATAGACATCCTTGGACAGCGTGAGCGTCTGGATGCCCGCGCGCTCAGCGCGCTGCAAACCCTTAGCCGAAGGACGGCTCGACACCACAAGCTCAATCGAAGCGTTGAGCTTGCCGGCGGCGATCAGATCGATCAGCGCTTGCAGGTTGGTACCCGAACCGCTGATGAGCACACCGATCTTGAGCGGCTCAGCCGTATCGGTGCCGGTCGGACGGGTGTAGGGCACAAAGCCCAAGCTCTCGGCAGCAGCCATCTGCTCGTTAGCGCTCATCGGAGTACACGACCTTACCGGAACCCTCAACGCACTCGCCCACGCGGAACGGCTTCTCGCCCAGCGCGACCAGGGCCTCGGTAACCGCGGCCTCGTCCTCGGGGGCGACGATCAGGCACAGGCCAACGCCCATGTTGAAGGTCTTGCATGCCTCGTTGGGCGCGAGCTCGGCCTGGCGCGACACGTAGGTGATGACGGGCGGAACGTCCCAACCCATCTCGGCGCCGTTGCGGGTGACCACGGCGTCGACGTCGTCGGCAAGCGCGCGGTTGAGGTTCTCGGTAATACCGCCGCCAGTAATGTGGGCGATAGCGTGCACGTTGGCGCCGCCGCGGAGCAACTCAAGAATCGGCTTGACATAGATGCGCGTGGGGGCCAACAGGGCGTCTGCCAGCGATGCGCCGCCGAGCTCCTCGAGCGGACGGCTCAGCTCCTCGGCCTTAGCGGCGGCCTCGGGCGTGCCCGGCTTAATGCCGTCGACGCCAATGACCTTGCGCACGAGCGAGTAACCGTTGGAGTGCACGCCGGTGGAAGGCAGGCCCAGAATCACGTCGCCGGGGCGGACGTTTGCGGGATCGAGCATCTTGGGACGGTCGACGACGCCCACGGTAAAGCCGGCAAGGTCGTAGTCGGCCGGAGCCATGACGCCGGGGTGCTCGGCCATCTCGCCGCCCACGAGCGCGCAGCCCGCGAGCTTGCAGCCGTCGGCCACACCCTTGATGATCTTTGCCATGTGCTCGGCCTCAATGTGGCCGATGGCAACGTAGTCCAGGAAGAACAGCGGCTCGGCGCCCGAAGCCAAAATGTCGTTGACGCACATGGCGACCAGGTCCTGGCCCACCGTCTCGTGACGATCCATGATCTGGGCGAGCACAAGTTTGGTGCCCACGCCGTCGGTACCGCTGATCAGAATCGGGTCTTCCATATCCTTAAGCGCGGCGGCCGAGAATAAGCCACCAAAGCCACCGATACCGCCGATGACCTCGGGACGGTTGGTGTCCTTAACCATTTGCTTAATGGCGTCGACGGCGCGGCCGCCCTCGGCGGTATCGACGCCGGCGTCCTCATACGTCACATGCTTGCTGTCGCTCATCTGAGCCTTCCTCTCCCACTACCGTCCGCCGCGCGGGCGCCAAACGGTGCTCATAGTTGCGTTCATTTCGGCGCGCGCCATAACAGCACGCGCCGTCATATCAACAAAACAGCAGGTAAAACCTACCAAAATGAACCTGTCCCTACATGGCAGGTTTTAGGCCTGGCCGTGCTTCTCTTCCCAGCTGCGGTCGTCGTATTTCTCGACCACGGCGTCGTCGTCAAAGTGCAGCGGCTTATCCAGGTTGCGGGGCTTAAAGCCCTCCATAAACTTGTCGCGGCCAAAGCTCTCGGGAATCGCCACGGGGTAGCGGCCGGTAAAGCACGCATCGCAGTAACCGCCCTTGGGCATGACCTTCAGCAGGCCCTCGACCGAAAGGAAGGCCAGCGAATCGGCGCCGATATACTCGCAAATCTCGTCGACCGTCTTGTTGGCGCTGATAAGCTGCGACTGTACGTCGGTATCGATACCGTAGAAGCACGGCCAGATGACCTCGGGCGAGTTGATGCGGATATGAATCTCCTTGGCGCCAGCGTTGCGCAGCATCTTGACGAGCTGCACCATGGTGGTGCCACGCACGATGGAGTCGTCGATGACGACCAGGCGCTTGCCCTCGATGTTGTCGCGCAGCGGGTTGAGCTTCATGCGCACGCCCATGGCGCGCAACTCCTGCGTAGGCTCGATAAACGTACGGCCCACGTAGCGGTTCTTGATGAGGCCCTCGCCAAAGGGAATGCCGCTCTCGTGCGAATAGCCCTCCGCGGGCGGCAGGCCGGAGTCGGGCACGCCGATGACCAGGTCGGCCTCGACGGGCTCCTCATGTGCCAGCTGACGACCCATGTCATAACGGCAGGCGTAGACGCTCTTGCCGTTCATGATGGAATCGGGGCGAGCAAAGTAGACCTGCTCAAAAATGCAGTTAGCAGGCTCTTCGGCGGCAGGCACGCCCTGCTCGGACACAAGGCCCTCGGCGCTGATGCGCAAAATCTCACCGGGACGGACGTCGCGGACGTACTCGGCGCCCACGATATCGAGCGCGCAGGTCTCGGAGGCAACGACCCAGCCGCCGGCGCGCGTGACATGGGTGGTGGCGTCGACCGTCGCGGCGCCGTCCTGCGACGGCAGCTGCGAAACGGATGCGGCATCGGCCTGGTCCAGGCCCTCATCCACCAGCTTGCCCAGCACGAGCGGGCGAATGCCGTGCGGATCGCGGAATGCGTAGAGCGCCTGCTCGTTGATGAGCGTCATGGCGTAGCCGCCGCGCACGAGCTCCATGGTCTTGCGAATGCCCTCGCGCAGATGGCCAGTACGCTGAGTAAAGTAGCCGATGAGTTTGGTCGCGACCTCGGAATCCGAGTTGGAGAGGAACGGTACGCCCAGCTCGATCAGCTGGCGACGCAGCTCGTCGGTGTTGACGAGGGTGCCGTTGTGCGCGAGCGCGATAATGACGCTATTGATGGTAGAGAGGTGCGGCTGAGAGGCTTCCCAGCTCTTGGCGCCGGCGGTGCCGTAGCGCACATGACCCACGGCCAGCTGACCGGAGAGCGTCGACAAGTCGGCATTGGAGAACACGCGGTCGAGCAGGCCCAGATCCTTGCGGACCATAACCGTACCGCCGTCACCAACGGCGATTCCCGCCGATTCTTGGCCGCGATGCTGCAGTGCACGCAGGCCAAAGTACGTCAGTCGAGCCACGTCGCGATCGGGCGCCCAGACACCAAAAACGCCGCATTCCTCATGCAGCTGGTCAGAGTCCGGATCATACGTCGACATGGCGTTCACCTGTCCCGCGGCACGCTCGGCCGCGCGGATGGTTTCTTGAGACATGGCATCCCCTCAGAGCCTCGTATTTTGGCGTTACCCGCCTTATTATACGCACGGCGCGACGCGCTCCCCCGCGCATGAGCAGCGCTTTTTAAAAGCCCACCGAGCTTATTATCCGTTTTGCGACCAAACATTTTATTGGGTAGTCCACTCTCAGGGGCAACGGCCTCGAAGACTTCCCGTGCGCCGTGTCTCGCCCGCGCTAGGGGCTACATTGTTGCAATTGGGACGTTCGTCCTGTCTTTTAGCTGGTCGTCGGCGTATCCTTGTAGGCTACTACAAGACGAGAAAGGTAGCGTATGGATCGAAATCAACTCGACCCCAGTGTCCCCAGCACCACGGAGGCCAAGAAGATCCCCCTTATCATCAAGGTCTACGCAGTCCTGTGCACCCTATCTGGCGTGGGCACGCTCCCGTCAGTCGCCGTCTTTATGTGGCAGGTCATCACCGCACTCATTAACGGCAACGTCGCCGCTAAGCTCGGTGATAACACCCTGGTCGCGGTTGGCCTTATCGTCGCCGGCATTATGCTCTCGGCGGCAAGCGCGATCATCTTGATCGTCTTTGGCCTGGACCTCATCAAGGACCAGCGGCGCAATGCCGCCCGCCTGTCTTACGTCCTCATCGCATTTACCGTCGTGGAGCTTTTAGTTGACGTGATGCTCCAGGGCATCGGACCCTTCCTGCTGCGCCCCGCCGTCCAGCTTGTCATCCTCATTGCGCTGTCGGCCACCGTCGACCCCACGCTACGCCAGGAGCGCGAACTGCAGCGCCGTCTGCAAGAGATGCTCGACCGCGATGCCGCCGCCGAGGGGATGCTCGGCCGCGACGAAACCGGCGAGGGCTACATCAAGCTCAACTACTTCAACCTGTTCTGGGTATTCTTCGTCTGCAGCGTGTTAGGTCTCATTCTCGAGGAAGTCTGGCATATGGTCGTCGTCGATCCCGGCGTCTATCAGGACCGTGCCGGTATGCTATTTGGCCCCTTTAGCCCCATCTACGGATTTGGCGCGGTGCTCATGACCATGGCGCTCAACCGCTTCTATAAAAAGAATCCTCTGATCATTTTCCTGGTAAGTGCCCTGATCGGCGGCGCTTTCGAGGTGTTTGTAGGCTGGTTTATGCAGACCTCATTTGGCGTGGTGTCGTGGAGCTATTCACACATTAGGCTATTCGGCATGCCCGATCCCATCGCGGTATTGACCGGGGGACGCACATGCACGCCGTTTGCCTGCATGTGGGGCCTGGGTGGCCTCATCTGGATCAAGGTCTTGCTGCCGCGCCTGCTTAAGCTCATCAATATGATTCCATGGAAACGCCGCTACTCTGCTACCGTCATCCTGACCGCCGTCATGTTGATCGACGGCGTCATGACGTTGCAATCGCTCGACTATTGGTATCAGCGCGTCAACGGAACCATTCGAAATATTCCCGTCGCACAGTTCTATGACAAGCATTTCGATAACGAATATATGGAGAACCGTTTTCAGAGTATGACCATGAGCCCCAAGGACGCCACACGCGTGTAGCAAACGCCCGAGCAAAATAGCTCCAACACATCAAAGCCCGCTGGCAGATCTACATGAACTGCCGGCGGGCTTTCGCTATAGACAGACTCGGATTGCCGACGAGGCCTTACGCCTCGCGCTCGACCTCGCTCACGCACTCGTTCTTGATGGTGCCGACGAGCGACTGCAGCGCATCGACCACATGCGGGCGAATGTCTCCGCCAATGAGCACGAGCATGATGTCGTCGCCCACGGTAAGCTCGCCGCTCGCCAGCCACACGCGCACATAGCCGATACCCGGCATCGTGCGCGTCGCCTCGATAGCGGCCTGCACCTTTTCGGCATCGAAGCCAAACACCATGCCGCCCACCTTGTGGCCTGGCGCCACGCCATCGGTCTCGACTCCGCGCACTTCGGCCTTGGGCGTCGCGCGCACCACGCCGTTGTGTGTCAGGTACATCCCACAATCAGCCGCCGAAACATCGGCCTTGGCTTCGCGCAGCCAAGCATCAACCGAAGGCATCGATTTGCCGTTCTCAAGCATCATTTCTCCTTTTGATTTCCAGGGTAGTCTTTTTGGGACGGGGCCCGGACACTTTATTCCTCGACCGGCGTGAGCACCATGACGGCGCGCGTATTGCTAAATGACAGCGAACGGCAGGTCACAAGCGTTACGACCTTGGTTGCCGAAGCGGCACGATCGGTGGCATCGCTCGCCACGGCAGAGGCACCGTCGAGCATCTCGGACAGATAATTCTTCAGTCCGTCATCGCCCTCAAAGTTGGGCGTGCGCGCCTTGGCATACGTGTCCTCGACCACCTTGGTCGCCAGCGGACGCAGCTTATACGTCGCGTCACGTGTGATGTAGTACACGTAGTCCATGCTGTCGAACGTCGCTTGATCGGTCGTATCCGAAATCACGTTGAACATCGAACCGTCGTTCATGTGATGACCGTAAATCGTGGTCTGCTGATCCACCATGCCCGGCGCGGTGTCGTCGCTATCCAGGAAGATGGCACCCGACGCATTGGCGGTGCCGTCGAACAGCGTGTTGAGGTACTTGGAGTTGTTGTTGGTCTGCACCACGGGGTAGTTGATGTTGGTGCCGGGCGCGTAAATCCAACCCACAACCTCGGGATTTGTCTGGGCAAGCGCATTGAAGTCGATAATTGGCACGCCACTGGCGTCCTTGTCGCTCACATATTGCTTTTCGATTTTTTGATACGACTCGCTCGCCTGCTTGTAGCCAATCTGCGCGTTGATAAAGATAGCGGCCGCAGCAACGATCAGGCCAATACCGATGATGATGAGCAGAATGGGAATGACGGAGCGGCGATTTTTGCGCGGCGGCTCGGTATAGCTCGATGGCGCGGCATGCGCCGAAGAGCGAGGTGACTTCTTGGCCGTACTGTATGACGAAGGGCGATATGCAGCAGGTGTATCCTGACGGCGATGCTTCGCCGGCGTCACGGGGCGCGGCGCACGTGACTGCTGAGGAGAGGATGTCCGACCCTGCTGCGGCGCGCGGGCTGCTCCCGACTTGGCTGGATCGGGAATCCGAGAAGCCGAAAAACGCTTTCCCTGATAGTCGGACATGGCTCTCCTTATGCTGCAAATGGACTGGCAGAGCGCTTAGGCGTCAGCCATCTCCTGCTTCATCTTCTCGATAACCTTGCGGTACTCGGAGTCGCATGCGCCCAGAATCTGCGTGGCGTAAATGGCAGCGTTCTTGGCACCGTTGATGGCCACACAGGCAACGGGCACGCCCGAAGGCATCTGCACCATCGACAGCAGCGAGTCCATACCACCCAGATCGCTCGTCTTCATAGGCACGCCGATGACCGGCAGCGGCGTAAACGCAGCCACGACACCGCCCAGATGAGCAGCCTTGCCGGCGGCGGCGATAATCACTTTGATACCGCGATCGGCGGCAGTCGAGGCCCACTCGTGGACCTTCGCCGGCGTGCGGTGTGCGCTCGCAATGACGAGCTCATAGGGCACACCAAGCGCCTCGAGCTCGGCGGTGCAGCCTTCCATAACGCCCAGATCGGACTTGGAACCCATGATGATCCCGACGACCGGCTTTTGATCTGCCATAAACAAAGACCTCCTGTTGAGAGCGGCGACGCGGCGGATCCGCGACCCTTAACTACTGAGAGTAGTATAGCTGCTCCCGTCCCTGCGGTCTTTGTGGCGCTTCGCGGGCGGGCCAGGCTTTATCTTCACTCCGGTTGCTTCGCAAAGTCGTTCAGATAAAGCCTGGCCCGCCCGCGAAGCGCCCTGCGACCTACCGGGAATTGCCATGACGTACGTTGGCTGATTTGGGTTGGAATGAAAGGTTTGCGGAGGGTTGTGGACAGTTAGTTCAGATACGTATTTTTTGGCCGTGCTTCTTGGCGCTAATAGAGTGGTTTGAAGTCACTTTGAGCCCCATGACAACCTTTCTCCCCCTTATATGAGCGTCTCCACCGGTTCAGAAAGTCAAATTCAGCCCAATCGGGCTCAGGTCGGCCTTTACACACCCTCTGAAAAATACGTATCTGAACTAACTGTCCAGCGACATTCTCGATCAACAGCAAAAGGCCTCCTAGCGAATGAAAATTCGCCAGGAGGCCCCTTACAAAACGTGGGCTCCTTCGTTCGAATGAACGAAGGAGCCCATACTCTTTTTTTAGGACAGGAGGCCGCGAGTCGGGCCACCAGCCGCCAATCAATCGCACTCGCCAAGCGAGCGGCGCAGCGTGCGCACAGCGCCAAGCAAATTGGCATCGTTGCCGTTCTGTGCTGGCTTGATGCAGGGCCTCGGTATGATGGGAAGAACGTGAGCCTGATCCATCATGCGCTCAAATGCCTCAAACAGCTCGGGACGGGCGCTGATTCCGCCGCCGACCACGATGACCTCAGGGTCGATGACCGACTGCAACCCCATCAGCATGTTGTCGAAGACCAACGCGTATGCATCCAGACCGCGACGAGCGTCCTCATCCCCCTCTTCAATCCAAGAGAAAATCCGATATCCGTCGATATCATCGGTCGGATCAATCCCCTTCGCCGCACACACCTGGTCTCGGAGCGCCCGCCAGCTGGTGACATCACCGTACACCGACCCAAAGGTCACAGGCTTGCGCACATCGTTGCTCACAAAGCACACGGTGCCGGCGAGATTGTGCGCGCCTCGCAAGATGTGACCGTCAACAACGATGGCACCGCCGAGACCCGTACCGATCACCACCATCAACCCCAGGGAGACCCCCTTCAGCGCGCCGACGGCATATTCTCCCAGTGCCGCGCACATCGCATCGTTCTCGATGGTTACGGGAAGCCCCGTGCTCTCGCGCAAGATGCGACCGAGCGGATATCCGTCCAAACAGTGAAGGGCGCCGCCTCCCCCAACCACGCCATCGGAATCGCCTTCGGAAAAGACTCCGGGCATACTTATTCCCACACCCCTCACCCGGGCGCGATGGGGCTCGATCACCGAGCGGAACGTTTCGATAACCTGGTCGGCGGGCGAGGTGCATGTTGGGATACTTCCGTGCTCCTCAATGCGGTAGTCGGCGTTCACCACCGCCCATTTCACCTGAGTGCCGCCCGCATCTATACCGAAATAGCAGTCCATAATCTTATCCCCTGTCCCATAGGGTTAGTCCAGGTCCTCGCCGTTGCTCTCGATGACCTTCTTGTACCAATAGAAGCTGTCCTTGCGGCTGCGCGCGAGCGTGCCCTTGCCCTCGTCGTCGCGGTCGACGTAGACGAAGCCGTAGCGCTTGCGCATCTCGCCCGTGCCGGCGCTGACCAGGTCGATGCAGCCCCACATGGTGTAGCCCATGAGGTCCACGCCGTCGAGTTCCACGGCATCCTCCATGCTCTGGATGTTCTTGCGCAGGTAGTCGATGCGGTAGCCGTCATGGATGGAGCCGTCGGCCTTCACCTCGTCGCTCCAGCCGATACCGTTCTCCACGATCCAAAGCGGCTTGTGATAGCGGTCGTAGAGCTCGTTCAAGGCGATGCGCAGGCAGTACGGATCGGTCGCCCAGCCCC
The DNA here is from genome assembly GCA_902470895.1 of uncultured Collinsella sp. Taxonomy (GTDB): domain Bacteria; phylum Actinomycetota; class Coriobacteriia; order Coriobacteriales; family Coriobacteriaceae; genus Collinsella. Next base: position 14,476 of record CABRID010000015.1, on the reverse strand, counting down.
AGGCGTTGGTCTCGAGGTAGGGGGTTTTCACCATGCCGAAAGCGAGATTGCCGGACGCGACCTCGAGCTCCTTCTGGCGCAACGATACCGTCGAGCCTCCGTAGCACGAGAACGACAGGAAATCTGCCGGATAGGTTGCGAGAAGCTCGAGGTCGTTCTCGCCCATTTCCAGCTTGATGCCCGCGCGCTCCATCTCCCTCAAGCGATAGGCGGGATAGTGGCCGCCCACCTGCACGTCGGCATACCACAGCGCGTCACGCTCGCGTTCCATGGCGAGCAGATGATCGGCGGGGTCGGCGGAATAGGAGTAGATGGGGTTGTACGCGAGCATCTGACCCACCATGATCTTAGGGGAGATTTGGTGCGCCGACCGAACCGTAAGGGCAGACGCCACGAACTGGTTGTGCGCCGCCTGGGCCTTCGCATGGGGGCTCCCATCCGTAAGCCCGCCCGCCATGAAGCTCCCCATGCTCATCATGTTGATCTCGTTGAAGGTGAGCCAGTACTTCACCTTGCCCTGATAGTGCTTCATGACGCAGGTGGCGTAGCGCACGAACAGGTCGATGAGCTCGCGGCTCTTCCAACCGCCGTACTTGTTCACGAGCGCGAGCGGGGTCTCGTAGTGCGAGAGCGTCACGAGCGGTTCGATGCCGTACTTAGCGCACTCGTCAAACACGGCGTCGTAGAACGCTAGACCCTCGGTGTTGGGCTCAGCCTCCTCGCCCGTGGGGAAGATGCGCGCCCAGTTCATGGACAGGCGGAAGCACTTGAAGCCCATCTCGCCCATGAGGGCGATGTCCTCGGCGTAGTGGTGGTAGAAGTCGGTGGCCGTGTGGCTGGGATAGTAGTAGCCATCAACCACCGCCACCTCCAGCCCTTCAGGAAGTCCCTCCTCGCAAACCGCATACACGGGAAGCGCGCCGGTTTCCCCTGTCGCGGTATTACGCCACGTTATCTGCCGTGACACCGTATGGCTACCGCCGGTCATGGCGTCCGAGGTGTTCGGTCCTTTGCCGCCCTCTTCCCAGCCGCCCTCATACTGGTTGGCGGCGGTGGCGCCACCCAACAGGAAACCTTCCGGAAATGCCATTGGGTACCTCCTCGATCGTGAAAACATCTTCATGAAACGGGAAGACGGGCTGCATGGCAGTCCCGGCTTCCCGTCAGATAATCAGTTAGGCGCTTGCACCCATGCGTTGATAGACCGTGATGAAGCGCTCGGCAAGGATACGGAAGCCCTCAGCGCTCATGAGCTGATCCTCCGCATGCAGCAAGATGATGCGAAACGGCAGCTCCTCGCCGCTGGCCTCTTGCTGAAGCAGTTTCATGTGAGCGTCGTGGCCTGCGTTGAACACCACGTTGCCCTCGTCGATAAGTTTCCGGGCGGCCTCAAAATCACCATTCTCGGCACAGGTTATCGCTTCGAGGTAGCAGCTGCGCGCGCTCCCCACCTGAGCGACGATAGAGAAGCACGTCATTTCAAACTGATCGATCGCTTCTTGTTTGATCTCTGACATGGCTATGCCCCCAGCAACTTTCGAGCCTGTTTGAGCACGGCCTCGCCGTTCATTGTCCCATACGCTGTCATATCAATCGGCTCCACCGGACAGTTCACTTGATTCTTCACCTTGTTGAGTTCAAAGCGAACCTGCGGTCCCAGCAGGATAACGTCGCTATCCGCATATTCCGCCGCTTGGTTGACAGGGTGCGCCTCGATGGTGCACACGAAACCGTCTTTTTCAGCCGCCTGTTGCATGCGCTGTACCAGCATGCTCGTCGAAGCGCCCGCGGCGCACATAAGTACGATATGTTTCATCCTACGCTCCCAACCTCATGGAAAATGATGGTGTGAATATGAAAATCCCTATGCGGCCGATTCCTCGAGAGCGGCCTGCTCCTCTCGCAACGCCTGGCGATCAGCCATAAGGGTGAAGGGGGTATACATGAGCACCGACACCGCCAAAACCGCAACCGAGATCACCAGGCACCCGATGCCGCCCTGCATGAATGCGATGACCGGCTGGGGAAGCACCCAGGGAAGCTGAATCGTGGGATTGAACGCAGCCCCAAGACCGAGGGCGTAAAGCGCCTGGACCACGATGGCGCAGACCGGGATGTTCAGCACGAACGGGATGAAGTACGTGGGATTCAGCACGACCGGCAGACCGAACATGAGCGGCTCGGAGATATTGAAAAGCGACGGAACAAGCGCGATGCCTCGAATCGCCTTGAAGCGCTCGGACTTGGTGAAGAGCAGCGAGATGCTGATGCCCAGGGCGTTAGCCTGGCCACCGATGGCGGTGCCGAGCGCGACGACGGCCCAAGCGCCATAGGGCAGTGCCTCGCCCGCGATGATGGCCTCGGTGTTAGCAGCGCTGCAAGCCATGATTACCGGAGCGTAGAAGTTGAGCATCACGTTGGGGTGGACACCGAAGAACCAGAAGATCGACTGCAGCGAGCACACGATGATATAGGCCAAAGGAGAGGCACCGACCATCGTGACCGGCGTGCCGATCAAGGTGTTGATCATATCGAACAGGTTGCCCCACGGGGTGAAAGAAAGACCCCACTTGGCGAACCACACCGCAGTGAATAGCACGATGGCAGCAAACATCGGCGACAGCGAGTCTGCAACCATGGGCGGAACCATATCGGAGAGCTTGATTTCAAGCTTGCTCATCAAAATGGCTGTCACCTTCGGCACGATCAGGCCAAGCAGAATGGCGACGAAGATGCCGTTCGATCCCATGTACGACGTGTTGATGAAACTCGCCATGGGAATATCCTCGAACGATTGCTGCGGCATGAATGCCAAAAACACCGCGCCGCTCACGATGCCACCGGTATAACCGCTAAGGCCGCATACCTTACCCCACCTCAAACCGATGAAGAAGGAGATGTATATACCCATCATGTTCATGGTAACGGTGAGGATGGAGTTGCCGGTCGCCATGAGACCGCTCGAAACCACCCAATCGGAGAACCCCGGAATGGGGAAGTTGATGAGAATCGCGATAACCGAGACGCCAAGGGTCATGGGCAGCGTGCACATCATGCCGCCCATGAGGGCGTCGAGCATCTTGCTGTCAGCAACCTTGCTTGCCACAGGTGCGATTGTCTTATCCATTATGTTTTGGATCTTGTCGAATACCGCCATGTTTCAGCTCCAATCTTTGCAGTGAACTCTATCGATGCCCGTGTGCGGCATCTTCCCCTCTAGATAGCGCATCCACCTCTCTTCAAAATCACAACGACGTGCTTCAGGCAGTACGCCATTCAGCGTGAATTGGCGAGATTGCCCCAGCGGACGCTTACGTCAGGTCCGCGTACGTCACGAGCCCCACGTCCTGCTCTGCAAGCCATGCGGCGACATCAGGGTCGACAAGCATCGCGGCTTCCCGGATGCGGGCCTCGAGCATGGTCGAGTTATCTCGCAAGTACGCGTCGATATAACCTGGGTGAAACACCATGAGACGGCATATCCCTTCCGGTGTCGTTTCAAGCGCCTCTCGAAGCGCCGCAAAGGGATCCGCTTCATATGACGAGAAATCCTTGGGAACATAGGAAAGCACCGGCGTCGAGCGAAAGGTGACTGGCTCGCCCGGAGCACCCATCGCGAAATAGGGCAGGCCGTGACGCTCGGCAACGATCTCAAGGCCGCGGAAGAACATGGGGCTTGCGACCGCATGTCCCTCGAAGTAATCGGGCTCACGCCCGACGAGCTCAAGGAATCGCCGATACTGCGCCTCGATTTCGATAATGACCTCGTCAAGCACCACGAAGTCCTCCCCAGCCCGCGCGGCGGCGCGATATGCTGAGCTCCGCTTGAAATTGCCATCATCGTCAACGATGCTCGAGATGAGCGAGGAATCGCTGAGGGGCCTACCCGTGCAGATATTGGTGTGCTGACCCAAGCAGAGATCCTTGATTTGCAGGCGCGCCAAACCGCTTTCTGCAAACGGCATGTTGGTCATGACGCCCACCGAGCGAATGAGCCCCGCTTGGACCGCGGCCGCTATCCCGCAATTAACACCGTCGCTGTAACCTAAATCGTCGGCGCGCAGCAATAACCGCTTCATCCGATCCTCCTCAACCGATATCTCGTCGAGCGGCAAAGCAACGAAGCGATGCCCTGTGTAGAGCCGATGCCGTGTTCCGGCGGGGCGGCAAGCTTCGTCGTCTCTTCTTGCATTAAGTATGACGCCGGCTATATCCAAAATCGGTTACATGCTGTGCCACAAGGTTGCGAGATGGCTACGCGAGTTTCATAACGTGAAACTCCGCAGGAATACCGGCATGTTTGAGCTATAGTTTGGTCAAATGAGGCCCTCTTATTCGGGCCACTGAGCATAAAGGGGACAGCCATCATGGAAAAATCCATCTCGATGGGATCGGTTGCCGAACGGTTGCTTGACTACATCGACACCGCAATGCAGCACGACACCAACTACGAGATAGCGACCACGCTGGTGAAAAACTACAGCAAGCTGAGCGAGCTCTCGATTGGAGAAATCGCCGACATGTGCTTCGTCTCGAAGGCTTCAGTGTCGCGATTCTGCCGGTTTATGGGTTTCGCTGATTTCAAGGACCTGCGCAACCAGCTTGAACATGACGTCCTCAAAACCGGGTTGTTTCCACATGCCTTTGTAGAACAGCTGTCAAACGACACGGAAGGCGCTCTGGCATCCTACCGGGAGGCGATCCTGCTCAATATCGAAACGACCATCTCGGCGGCAAACATCGCGAAACTGCCCGCCATTGTCGATGATTTGCACGACAGCGGGCATGTCGCGTTCTTCTCCCACCACTTCCTCTGGGACGTGGGCCGCTACTTCCAAAGCAGGCTCACCATCATGAACCGCCCCATCGAGCTTTACCTCGATTATTCATCGCAGCTCGCCTGCGCGCAATCGCTCACCAAATCCAGCCTCGCCATCATTTGCAGCATAGGGGGAACATACCCCATTCGTTATCCAGAAATCGTCAACGCACTCGCCGCCTCCGGCTGTCGTCTTCTCGCCATCACACAAAACACCTCAAGCGCCTACTGGAACCATGCCTCCTGCATACTGAGCTGCGGAGTGACCAACAACATCGACACGGGCAAGTTCGGTGCGCTTGCCGCCATCGACTTGATAGTCATGGAATACCTGAGGCGTTATGGAGCCGATTCCGGTACTGGCGAGTAATCTCGTCGGACCACCGACGCTCAGCAGGGCAAGCCGTTTTCTCTAATCACGTCCTGATACCAGAAGAAGCTGTCCTTCCTGAAACGAGCGCATTGCTTCGCATCGGTTTCCGTGCGATCGACATACAGAAGGCCGTAGCGCTTAGTGAACCCCTGATGACTTGAGCATAGATCCATGAGGCTCCAAACGCAGTAGCCGAAGACGGGATAGCCTTCGCGAATGAGCTCCTCGACCTCGCCCAAATGTCGTGAAAGGTATTCGATGCGCACGGCATCATGCACCCTGTTCTCCTCGTCAAGTGACTCGGAAAGCGCCATGCCGTTCTCCGTGACGATCATCGGAAGCTGGTAGCGATCGTAGAGCTTGCGCATGCCCACGCGAAGCCCAAGGGGGTCGATGCCGTTCGACATCCACTCGGTCGGCGCGATCGCAGGGTTATCGCAGAGTTCGAAATCCCCGCCCGACCACGGAGGGAACCGGTCGAAGCGGATGGGCTCCGTGCGCTCATGCGCACAATTGCTGAAATAGTAGTTCACCCCAAGAAAATCGGGTCTCGTCGCGACCAGGATGTCGTGGTCCCCGCACTCAACAACAGGGTAGAAACCTTCGCGCTCCAGGTAATAGCGCGCATAAGGCGAGATGTCGCCGCGCACACTCAGGTCGAGCAGGTAGTTCTGCATCATCTCCTCGGCGTTCATGGCCGCAAGCACATCCGCCGAAGCGCTCGTCCGCGGGTTGACCACCTGCATGGCGACAACGGGGCCGATCTGCGCATCGGGGTCGATCTGTCGCAGGCACGCGATGGCGCGATGCTCGGCAAGAGCGACATGATAGCTCATCTGGTAGGCGTTCTTCTGCCGTTGGCGCGGATCGGTTTCGGTGTCACCCGTGTTGCTGGGCGCGGAGGTCGCAATTAGCTGTTCATTCACGGTAACCCAGCGCTTGACGCGCCCCTTGAAGTGCGTGAAGCAGATTTCGGCATAGCGCACATAGAAGTCGATCATCTTACGGCTCTTCCAGCCGCCGAAGGCCTCGACCAACGCACTCGGACATTCGAAGTGATACAGGGTGACCAAGGGCTCGATCCCTCGCTCCAGCAGGTAGTCAATCAGCTGGTCATAAAACGCCAAGCCCTCAGGATTGGGATCCCCCGAGGCATCGGGCATGATGCGGCTCCAAGCGAAACCCATCCGGTAGACCTTGATGCCGAGCTCGGCCATGAGGTCGACATCCTCACGCCAGTGATGATAGTGGTCCGAGGCGATCTTGTTATCGGCGATGCCGGGACGCCCCGGGCCGCGATCGGTGGTTGCCGGACCTTTGCCTCCTTCATCATACCCACCCTCAACCTGAAAAGCGCTGGTGGAAGCACCCCAGAGGAAACCTTCGGGAAACCGGTGCTGAGTCATGAGTTCAACCTCTCGTCACGGATGTCACTTCTTGCAACTCCCGTTATAACGGATGTACGAACCAAAGCCTGTTACTCATTCCCGGGCAATGTTTCACAATTTGAAAACGGCCGTGCCATCATGCACCGCAAACTCTAAAGAACATGCCGTCGCGAAGGCCAAGCCTCATGCCCGCCACCGTCACGTGCCGGCGCCGCACACCGCCAAGCCGCTACTCCCCGTCGCGGAAGGTCAGGAGGTCGCGGTAGTCCGTGTCGCGCGTGCTGCCCGTCTTCGAGAACGGGTTCACCGAAGCAGGACACCTCATCCTCAAGATCTACCTCCTCGACGAAACCAAGGTCGATTTAGGAGACGCAACGTTACTACAGCGCAGGGAAAACGGCCCGCCGAATAAAATCGGATCGATCCCCCGTCTTTCGGTCGATTGCCACCACCATGGATGCCGGAAAGCGCACGGTAACTGCAACAAGCGGCTCATCAGCAACAACGCCAGGCCTGACATGGATGCGCTCAAGACGACCCGTCCAAGTCTCTTGCTCAAACTCTACGCTCTCGCGCTCGATATCTTCGTCTGTCAGGACCGATCCATCAGCTAGTTTGTACTCAGTCATTATCTAGAACCTCCCTCTCAGACAAACCATGCTTGAGAGCATTACGGTGGACAATTGCCATGGAAGTATCCTCTCCTCCAGGCAGAGTTTGTCATACTCATTGCATGACAAACTCTGCCTTGATACGTTCCCCACCCCATGCTCATCGGCAAAGCTCAAGGCCATAAGCGAAATAAGCTTCTAACACCGAACAATTCCTACCGCTACCCATCAGACCTCTCCAGCAACATCCGTAAGTCATCGATGGGCGGCAGAGCATCGAGCAACTCTCGTGGCATATCCTTCGACGTCTTATAGGTGGCCACACCCATGGGTTTTGTGAAGTCTTGGATCACATAGTCAACAAATCCCTTGTCCATGTCTTTGCAAAGCACAAGGCCTATGGAGGGATTCTCGTGCTCGCGACGCTCAAAGTCGTCCAGGATGCGTAGATAGCCAGAGAGCTGGCCGAGATAGGCCGGCTTGAAGGGGCCGCTCTTGAGCTCGACTGCAACTAAACAGTTGAGGTCGCGGTTGAAGAACAGGAGGTCGATGTACTGATCGATGCCAAAGGCGTCGAGATGGTACTGGTTTCCCACAAACGCGAAGGCTCGACCGAACGTCATGATGAACTGCTTGATATTCTGCACGATGCCTTGCTCTAACACGCGCTCGTCGACATCCTCCGCATCGCGCACCCCGAGTTCCTCAACATTGATAAAGTCGAGCAGATACTCGTCCTTGAACGTGGCGATAGTGCGCAGCGCCTGCTGACCCTTTGGCAGCGTTGAGAGGAAGTTGTTGGAGACCTCTCCTTGATGATGAAAGTCGTCCGCCTTCAGCGAGCGTTTGAGCGCCTCCACACTTAAGTGCTCAAATGCGCACTTGTGAATGTAGAAGAGCCGCTCGTCAAGGGTCTTAGCACCTGCAAGGATATACCGATGATGGGTAAACCCAATCGCTAAAAAATCATCGAGAGAACATGTGTTTGAATTCGGCACTTGCAAGTGACGAATTTGCAGAAGGCCACCGTCTGAAGATTCGTCACTCACGAGTGACGAATCGAGAAACGCCTGTTCATCGCCCGGAGCAGACCAAGCTTCAAAGAAGATTCGCATATATTTGAGACTTGTTGTGGAGAAGCCCCTGAGTCCTGGCAGCTCCTTCCGCAATTGTTCGCTGATGGTTTTGAGCGCGTTGGTTCCCCACGTGCCATTGCGCGTGTTGGCGGAGACGTAGCCTCCCACGGCGAAATAGAGCTGCAGCTGCTGAGCGTTGGCGCTCTTCGCCGCAGCATACTGCGCACGCAATATCGCCGTCTTGATGGTCTGAACTTCCTCACGATAGCCCGTAATCTCTGACATCATGGCGTCCTCCTCTTCTTACGAACTTGTGTTCCATGACGCGTTCTATGCTATCAACGCGTGCGGACACAAAATTGCGCGTACCATAGAGGCGTTTTCTGCTTCGCCTCGTTTGGGAGATGTATGTCCAAACCCTCATCCGCACTCGACGCCAGCTCTTGCGATGTTTACGCCGACTCCGCGCGCCACCCTCTCACGAGCACATGGTGCGTAGCTGCGCTCGCCCTCATCTGCTGCGCGCTCTGGGGCAGTGCGATCCCCTGCATCAAGATCGGCTACGAGCTTCTCGGCATCCAAAACGGCGACGTACCATCGGAGTTTCTCTTCGCTGGCGTGCGCTTTATGCTTGCCGGCGCTATCGCACTTGCCGCTGCAGTCATAACAAGACGTCGCTTGCCTCGCGTCTCACGCACGGGATGGCCACTCGTTATCAGACTCTCGCTTGCCCAAACTATCGTGCAGTACGCCTTCTTTTATATCGGCGTTTCAAACGCTTCGGGTGTGCGCGGCTCAATCGTCAACGCTATGAACACGTTTCTCTGCGTGTTGATGGCAGCGCTCGTGTTCCGGCAAGAACGGCTCACTGCGCGCAAAGTCCTCGGCTGCGCTATAGGTTTTGCCGGAGTCGTTATCGTCAACCTCACCGGTGGCGATAGCGGCGGCGCCGTCACGCTCACAGGCGAGGGCTTCATCCTTATTGCCGCTGTCTCCTACGCTGTCTCGTCTGCCCTCATCCACACCTACTCCCAGCGCGAGGACCCCGTGGCGCTCAGCGGCTACCAGTTTATCAGCCCTAGTCATCGCTCAAAGCCCCTTCGGCAGCACACGGTGCAGCCAAGTCACCGCAGGCCGGGGCGGGAGGGGCCGAGTTTCCTCCTGAGCGACTCTGCTTGCAGCCGGAGCGAAAGGGGGAAATCTCGGCCCCTCCCGCCCCGGCCGGCCAGGTCAACTACACCGTGTGCTGCGGCAGGTCCTGCAGGGCGATGACGTCCATGCCCATGTCGTTGGCGCTGCCGTGACCCTGCTCGTCCTCGCGCACGGCCTCGATAGCGCTCACGTACGTGTTGGCCGCGGACATCGCGGTCACGCAGGTCACGCCGCGGCGCACGGCCTCGGTGCGCAGAAGGTAGCCGTCGCCACGAGAACCCGGGCCATACGGCGTATTGACGATCACCGCGATCTTGCCGTCGGCGATCAGGTCGCCGATGTTGGGACGCTCGCCATCGTGCGGGCCGCTGATCTTCTCCACGACCTCGCACGTCACGTTGCCTCCACGCAGCACGCGCGCCGTGCCCTCAGTGGAGCAGATGTCAAAGCCTAGGTAGCGCAGGATACGGGCGACCGAAAGGATATGACGCTTGTCGCGGTCGCACACGCTGATGAACACCTTACCGGCGCTCGGGTCGGGCAGCTTGTAGTCAATCGCCAGCTGCGTCTTGGCGTATGCCTCGGGATAGCTCTTAGCGATACCCATGACCTCGCCCGTCGACTTCATCTCGGGCCCCAGGATAACGTCAGCGCCCGGGAAACGACCCCAGGGCATAACGGCTTCCTTCATGCAGAACCAGTCCAGCTGGCGCTCGTCGCTCGGCAGGCCCAGGCTCGCGATGGAATCGCCTGCCATGATACGCGCCGTGCACTTGGCCAGCGGCACGCCGGTGGCCTTGGAGATAAACGGCACGGTGCGGCTCGCGCGCGGGTTTGCCTCGATCACGTAGACGGTCTCGCCCTTGATGGCATACTGCACATTGACCAGGCCGCGTACGCCCAGCGCCATCGCGATGCGGCGCGTGGTCTCGCGAAGCTTTGCCTGCAGGCTCTCGCTAAAGCTGAACGGCGGGATGCAGGTCGCAGAGTCGCCGGAGTGAATACCGGCCTCCTCGATATGCTCCAGAATGCCGCCGATGTAGACCTCTTCGCCATCGCACAGGGCGTCGACATCGGACTCAATCGCACCCTCCAAGAAGCGGTCCAGATACACCGGGTAGTCGGGGCTAATGCGCGCGGCCTCGGCCATGTAATCGCGCAGATGCTCGGCATCGTAGGCGATCATCATGCCGCGGCCGCCCAGCACGTAGCTCGGACGCACCAGCAGCGGGTAGCCGATATGCGCGGCCACGGCCTCGGCCTCCTCAAACGAGGTTGCCTGGCCCGCCGGCGGATACATAATGCCCAGCTTGTCGAGCAGGGCGGCAAAGCGCTCGCGGTCCTCGGCAAAGTCGATGGCATCGGGCTTGGTGCCCATGATGTTCACGCCGCTTTCCTCGAGCATGCGCGCCAGCTTAAGCGGAGTCTGGCCGCCGAGCGTCACCACGACGCCGTCGGGTCGCTCAACATCGATGACATCCATGACGTCCTCGTAGGTGAGCGGCTCAAAGTACAGGCGGTCGGACGTGTCGTAGTCGGTCGAGACGGTCTCGGGATTGCAGTTGACCATGATGGTCTCGAAGCCGCGGGCCGCCAGCGCGTAGCTCGCGTGCACGCAGCAGTAATCGAACTCGATACCCTGGCCAATGCGGTTGGGGCCGGCGCCCAGAATCATCGCCTTGGGCTTGTCCGTCGGCGTGGTCTCGTCGGGAGCCACGCACTTCTTGGCATCCGGGCTCGTGCGGTAGATGTTCTCGTACGTCTTGTAGTGGTACTCCGTGGCGCTCGAGAACTCCGCAGCGCAGGTATCAACCGTCTTCATGCTGGGAACCACGCCCAGGCCCTTGCGATAGGCGCGCACAAAGCGCTCGTCCGAGCTGGTCAGCGCGGCGATCTCGGCGTCGCTCGTGCCGTACTGTTTGAGCAGGCGCATCGCGTCGGCGTCGATATCCTCCACACGCAGGCCGCGAATGCTCTCCTGGACCTGCACCATGTCATTGATACGGTTGAGGTACCACGGATCGATACCGCAGATGGCATGGATGCGAGCGATGTCCCAGCCACGGCGCAGGGCCTCGACCACAAAGAAGATGCGGTGCTCGGTCGGCGTTGCCACGGCTTGAGCGAGCTCATCGTCGCTCAGTTTGTCGGCACCTTCCTTGCCACCGGCGCAAATGCCCTGGTGGCCATCCTCCAGCGAGCGCATAGCCTTGCCAAAGGCCTCCTCAAAGGTGCGACCGATCGCCATGATCTCGCCCACGGCCTTCATGCGCGTGGTGAGTGTGGGGTCGGTACCCTTGAACTTCTCGAAGGCAAAGCGCGGCACCTTGACCACACAGTAGTCGATTGTGGGCTCAAAGCAGGCGGGCGTAGCCTTGGTGATGTCGTTGACGATCTCGTCGAGCGTGTAGCCCACAGCCAGGCGCGCGGCGGCCTTGGCGATGGGGAAACCCGTGGCCTTGGAAGCGAGGGCGGACGAGCGGCTCACGCGCGGGTTCATCTCGATGACGATCAAGCGACCGGTGTTGGGGTTCACGGCAAACTGCACGTTGGAGCCACCGGTCTCGACGCCAATCTTCTCCAGAATGGCGAGCGAGGCCACGCGCATGCGCTGATACTCAAGGTCGGAGAGCGTCTGCGCCGGCGCCACGGTGATGGAGTCGCCGGTGTGTACGCCCATGGGGTCGAGATTCTCGATGGAGCACACGATGATGCCGTTGCCGGCGTGGTCGCGCATGACCTCCATCTCGTACTCTTTCCAGCCCTCGATGGACTCCTCGACCAGCACCTCGTGGGCGGGCGAAAGCTCCAAGCCCTGGCTCACGATGGAGACGAGCTCCTCGTGGGTGTGAGCGATGCCGCCGCCGGCGCCGCCGAGGGTAAAGCTCGGGCGCAGTACGCAGGGATAGCCCACGCGCTCGGCGATAGCCTCGGCGTCGGCCACGCTGTAGGCATAGCCCGAGCGCGCGACCTCCAGGCCAATCTCGGCCATGGCCTCGTTAAAGAGCTTGCGGTCCTCGCCGCGCTCGATAGCGGCCAGGTCGCAGCCAATCATCTCGACGCCATACTTGTCGAGCGTGCCGTCTTTCGCCAGCTCGACGGCGGCGTTCAGACCGGTCTGGCCGCCCAGCGTGGGCAGCAGCGCGTCCGGGCGCTCTTTCTTGATTACGCGCTCGATAAACTCAGCGGTGATGGGCTCGACATAGGTTCGGTCGGCAAGACCCGGGTCGGTCATGATGGTCGCCGGGTTGGAGTTGACCAGGATGACCTCAAAGCCATCCTCCTTGAGCACCTTGCAGGCCTGGGCGCCGGAGTAGTCGAACTCACAGGCCTGGCCAATAACGATGGGACCCGAACCAATGACGAGGATGCGCTTGATGTCAGTACGTTTCGGCATGTTAGTTCTCCTCGGTCTCGGTCGCGGCGGTCTCGGCAAAATTCCAGCCGGCAAGGCGGTCCTTCGCGGTGTCGATGTCCAGGTAGTTCTCCTCGCCGTCCATGAGTCGCGTAAAGGCGGTAAAGAGATAGTGGGCATCGGTGGGGCCGGGCGAGGCCTCGGGGTGGTACTGGACCGAGAAGCACGGGGCATCGAGCAGCTGGATGCCCTCGGCGGTGCCGTCGTTGAGGTTCACGTGCGTCAGGCGAATGCGGCCGAAGCGCTCGTTCATCACGACCGGCGCGATGCCGCGACGCACCCAGGCGCGCAGGTCGCCGTCGGCCTCATGCTCGGTCTCGCCGCCGGAAAGCTCCGGGATCAGTTTGCCCAGACTTGGGAACAGCAGGCCAAAGCCGTGGTTTTGCGCGGTGATCTCCACGCGACGGCTCACCAGGTTCATAACCGGCTGGTTACCGCCACGGTGACCGAATTTAAGCTTTTCCATTTGGGCGCCACACGCCAAGCTGATCATCTGGTGACCGAGGCAAATGCCAAAGACCGGCACCTTGCCGATCAGCTGCTGCACCTGCTCATAGGTCTCCACCACGGCATCGGGGTCGCCGGGGCCGTTGGATAAAAAGACGCCGTCGGGATTCATGTCGAGCACCTCACTCGCGGGCGTATCCCACGGCACGACAGTAAGGTCGCAGCCGGCGCGGACGAGGCCCTCCAGAATGCCGCGCTTGACGCCGCAGTCGTAGGCGACCACGTTGTGGCGGGCGGGGGCGGCAGGGGCAAGCGCAAAGTCATGCGTAGCGGGCAGGTCGGCAGCTGCAAACTCGTGGGGCTCAGGGCAGCTCACGGTCTTGACCAGGTTCTCGCCCACCAGCGTCGGCGCTGCGGCCAGACGCTCGGCAAGCTCGACGACGTCAAAGATTTCCGTCGAGATAATGCCCATCTTGGAGCCGTTGTCGCGCAGGTGGCGCACAAGAGCGCGGGTGTCGACGCCCTCGATAGCGACGATGCCGTGGGCACGCAGGTACTCCGGCACGCTGACGGCCGAGCGCCAGTTGGAAGGCGTGGCGCACATGTCGCGGACGATCATGCCGCGCATAGCCGGAGCGCTCGCGGGGCGGGCGGTATCACCGGGGAAGGCCGACTGGACGTCGGTCTCGTCGATGCCGTAGTTACCGATCTGCGGATAGGTCATGGTTACGATTTGGCCGGCATAGCTCGGGTCGGTCATGACCTCAAAGTAGCCCTCAAGCGAGGTGTTGAAGCAGACCTCGCCGGTCGCGGTACCCTCGGCACCGCATGCACGGCCATAAAAAATGGTCCCATCCTCAAGGTACAGGATGCAGGGACCGCAGGTGCCCTTGCTGGTTTTGGCCAGCATGCGCTGGCAAAGCTCGCTGGGCGCGAAGGTGCGGGCAGCAGTGCCCGCAGTATGGTTATTCGCCATAATTCTCCTTCCCGGTCTCACAGGACCGGCTTAAAGGTGTGTAGTTAGGCCTCGCGGTATTGTAACCGCAAGCATGCCTCATGGCGTTAATTTCATCGAAATGTTTACGAAATGATAATTATGACTTTCTATGCATAATGATTTCTCTGGGACGGGGATTAAAAAAGGCTCTGTTAGACCAGGATTGACATACATGTGTCCCCACGGTGCCATATCTTT
>CABRID010000014.1 GCA_902470895.1 uncultured Collinsella sp. | reverse complement strand
CATTTCAAGGGTCGGCGACTAACTTGGTAGCACTAATGTAAGTATATCAGGCGGTCGACCCGACACTGGCTGGGTGTGCGCGTGCCTTTCCGCTTCTTTGGAAACCGAATCCCATTAGAAATGACGAGTTGTTTACGCTTCTTTTGGGCTCACCGTACTATCATGATTCGAATTGAATGTGGATGATGATAGGGAGCGCCTTTTTATGATTGAGCTGCTTAGGCGTTTTGGTGGTAAGTTTCGCCGGTATATGGTGATCGGCCCTGCGTGTAAGCTGATCGAAGTGATCTTTGACCTGCTGACGCCGCTGGTGATTGCCCAGATGATCGACAAGGGCATTGGCTCGCACGACGTGAGCGCCGTTATCCACTACGGTATGCTACTTGCCGCCATGGCCGTGATCGGCATCTCGTTTACGCTCGTCTGCCAAAAGATGGCGGCGCTCACCTCGCAGGGCATGGGCACCGACATTCGCGGCGCGCTCTACGAGCACATCAACAAGCTGAGCTATGCTGAGCTCGACCGCTTTGGCACGCCGTCGCTCATCACCCGCATCACCAACGACGTTAACCAGGTCCAGCTCGCTGTGGCGCTGGGCGTGCGCATGCTCATCCGCTGGCCCTTTCTAGCGGTGGGCTCCATGTGCGCGGCCCTTGCCATCGACCTTAAGCTCGGCATCATCTTTTTGATCTGCACGCCCGCCATTGGCCTGGTGTTCTGGGTTGTCATGGCGCGCTGCATTCCGTACTACAAGCAGCTGCAGGCAAAGCTCGACCGCATCGCGCTTATCTGCCGCGAGGGCCTTTCGGGCGCCCGCGTGGTTCGCGCCTTCGTGCGCGAAGATCACGAGCGCGAGCGCTTTGCGCAGGCCGCCGACGACCAGGCCAATACTGCCATCGCGGTGGGCAAGCTCTCGTCGATTCTCAACCCCGTCACGTTTTTGGTGATGAACCTGGGCGTGTGCGCCATCCTGTGGGTGGGCGGCATCCAGGTCAGCGTGGGCGAGCTTACGCAGGGCCAGGTCATGGCGTTTGTGAACTACATGACGCAGACCCTGACCTCCATCGTGTACGTCGCCAACCTGGTCGTGGTCTTTACCAAGGCGAGCGCCAGCGCGTCGCGTATCAACGAGGTGCTCAATTGCGTGCCGGGCATCACCGACGAGGGCAACCAGCCGGTCGCGCTGCCCAAGCCGGGCAATGTCGCTCCAGTTCCCGCGCTGAGCTTGAGCCATGCGAGCTTCTCGTTTGGCGCTGGCGCGGCCAATGCTGTCAACGATGCGACGCTGGAACTCCCGCTGGGCAAGACGCTCGGCATTATCGGCGGTACGGGTAGCGGCAAGTCCACGCTCGTCTCGCTCATCCCGCGCCTGTACGATGCGAGCACCGGCAGCGTGAGCGTGATGGGCGCCGACGTGCGCACCTGGCCGCTCGACCAGCTGCGCCGTGTGGTCGCGACCGTTCCGCAGCGCGCATCGCTGGTGAGCGGCTCCATCCGCAGCAACCTGACCTGGCGCGATGAAGCTGCGACCGACGAGGAGCTCTGGGCGGCACTCGACATGGCGCAGGCCAGCGAGTTCGTGCGCAACAAGCCGCAGGGCTTAGACGCCCCGGTCGAGGCGGGCGGCAAGAACTTTAGTGGTGGCCAGCGTCAGCGCCTGACTATCGCGCGTGCCTTGGTTGGTTCGCCTCAGATATTGATCATGGATGACTCCGCGTCGGCGCTCGACTTTAAGACTGACGCGGCGCTTCGCCATGCCATTCGCGAGCGCAGCGTGCGCGGTGCCGCCGAGGGCGGGCTGCCGCTGACGACTGTCATCGTGAGCCAGCGCGTCTCGACCGTGCGCGATGCCGACATGATCTGCGTACTCGACCACGGCTCGGTTGCGGGCCTGGGCACGCATGACGAGCTGTACGCGACCTGCCAGCTCTATCGCGAGATCTGCCAGTCGCAGCTGCGCCGCGAGGAGCTCGAGGGCCAGCAGGGGAGTGCGGCGCCCACGTCCGTCCCAAGTCCCGCGTCCGCCCCGGCTGCCCCGGCATCCACTTGCGCAAAGGAGGGCTGCTAAATGAATCCGTACACTTCCTCCGGTTCGGTCGCCACGATGACGGCCAACGTGTCCGGTAACGATAACCTCAACGACCTGGGCGACGGTCCGCGCCAGCCCGGCGATCCCGAGCGCTATCCCGTGGGTGCGGTGACCCGCCGCCTACTGGGCTATGTTCGCCCGCATCGCATTTCGTTTGTAGCGTCGTTTGTGAGTGCCGCCGTCTCGGTGATCTTGCAACTCTATACGCCCATTCTCATCGGCGAGGGCATCGACCTTATCGTCGCCGCCGGGCAGGTGGACTTCGACGCGCTGCTGCCGCTTGTTACCAAACTCGCGCTCGTCGTGGTGGGGGCCGCGGCCTTCCAGTGGCTACAGGGGTATTGCGTTAACCGCCTGTCCTACGAAACGGTGCGCGACATGCGCGTGGAGGCGAGCGATAAGCTCAGCCGTATGCCGCTCAGCTTTATCGACAGCCATGCCCACGGCGACCTTATGAGCCGCGTGGTCAACGACGTCGATCAGGTGGGCGACGGTCTGCTGCAGGGCTTTACGCAGCTCTTCACCGGTGTTATCACCATCGTGGGCACGCTCGCGTTTATGCTCTCCATTAACCTGACCATGACGCTCGTGGTGGTACTCATCACGCCGCTTTCCATTTTTGCAGCTGGTGCTATTGCCAAGCTTTCCAACAAAAGCTTTACGGCACAGCAGCGTATTCAAGGGCAGCTCGGTGGTCATATCGAGGAGTACGTAGGCGAGCAAAAGCTTGTCGACGCCTTTGCCTATGGCCCTAACGCCCAGCAGCGCTTCGATGCCCTCAATGCCGAGCTCTACACCGCGGGCGAGCGCGCGCAGTTTATGGGTTCGCTCTCCAACCCCGGTACGCGCTTTATCAATAACATCATCTATGCCGTGGTCGCTGTGATCGGCTGCGTGGGCGTGATCACGGGCGTGCCCGCGGCGCTTACGGTGGGCGGCGTGCAGATCTTCCTGTCCTATGCCAACCAGTACACCAAGCCGTTCAACGAGGTCACCAACGTCATTACGCAGATCCAGACCGCGTATGCCTCGGCGCGCCGCATGTTTGCGCTGCTCGATGCGCGCGAGCAGGAGCCCGACGCGCCAGATGCCGTGGAACTTGCCGCACCGCAGGGCGAGGTCGCCCTTGAGCATGTGGACTTTAGCTACGTGCCCGACCGCAAGCTGCTTCAGGACATCTGCATCGAGGCTAAGCCCGGCATGCGCTTTGCCCTGGTCGGTCCTACGGGCTGTGGCAAGACAACGCTCATCAATTTGCTGCTGCGTTTTTACGATATCGATGCCGGTCGCATTGCGGTCGATGGCCGTTCCTCGCGTGATTACACGCGCGCAAGCTTGCGCCGCGCCTTTGGCATGGTGTTGCAGGACACTTGGCTGTTCGAGGGCACGGTGGCGGAAAACATCGCCTACGGCTGTCCCGACGCCACGCGCGAGCAGGTTATCGAAGCTGCCAAGCGCGCGCACGCGCACAAGTTTATCGTGCAGCTGCCAGGCGGCTACGATACGGTAATCGGCGAGGACGGCGGCACGTTTAGCCAGGGTCAAAAACAGCTGCTGTGCATCGCGCGCGTCATGCTCACCGACCCGGCGATTCTGCTGCTGGACGAGGCGACCTCGAGCATCGATACCCGCACCGAGCTGCAGGTGCAGGCGGCATTCGACGAACTCATGGCTGGCCGCACAAGCTTTGTCGTGGCGCACCGCCTGAGCACGATTCGTAACGCCGACTGCATTCTGGTGATGCGCGACGGGCAGATTATCGAGTGCGGCACGCACGACGAGCTGCTAGCGGCAGGCGGCTTCTACGCCGAACTCTACCGCAGCCAATTCGCCCAGTGAGCAAGCCCGTGGGGCAAATTAATCAATCGGCAGACGGTGGTTTACATCTGTCGCGTTAGTACTAAGATATTCATCTAATAAATTGCATTAGTGGCTTTAGTTTTGGGGGAAACGAGCAACGTGACTATGACATGCTCTTTGGTGGTTAACAGCAAGAGCGGTAATACCAGGATGGTTTCGGGCGCGATCAAGCGCGCTCTGCAGGCTGCGGGCGTTGAGTTTGTCCATGCCGCGGCGTTGAGCGACGATGCGGACGCAGATCAGGTTGCGCTCGAGGCGCAGGGCGCCTGCGCGGCCGACACGGTGCTCGTCGGTTTTTGGTGCGACAAGGGCGCGTGCACGCCTTCGGTCGCGGCGTTGCTCTCCGCCTTGCTCGGCAAGCGCGTGTTCCTGTTTGGCACCTGCGGCTTTGGGGCCGACCAGAGCTACTATCAGCAGATTATCGACCGCGTAACTTCCAATTTGGCTGGGGATGCCGAGCTTGCGGGCTGGGCGATGTGCCAGGGCAAGATGGGCCCCGCGGTCAAGCAGCGCTACGAGGCCATGCTCGAGCAAGATCCCGACAACGCGCGCTATAAGATGCTGCTCGACAACTGGATTGCTGCGAAGGACCATCCCACCAAGGAAGATCTGGATAACATGGCCGCAGCCGCCAAGAAGGCCGTACTGGGAGAGTAGCTTCGCCGTCCGCGATCCTTCGTGCAAAACAATACAAATGTGAAAGCCTCGAAGTTCTCGAGGCTTTTTTCTTGACACTTGTGGGCACAACCGCTGCAAGCGTTTGGGGCGACTTTTTCCATCACCCCGATGACGAGGCTGTTCTGGACAACACGCTCGCATACGTTCGCTGGATGTATTCAGAGTGGGAAGGGCTTTCCGGATGGAAGGGCTTTCCGGATGGATGAGGTTGCGGAAGATGCGTCCCGGAATTTGCCTTTGGAATGGGATGGAGTTTCCGGTTAAGGACCTCGGCGGAAAGTGCATCCCGGAATTTGTAGCCGAAGTGGGATGCAGTTTTCCAACGGGCCCGCAGGCGGAAACCGCATCCCACTTTGCGCATGATTTCTGGGACACAGTTTCCGCGACTCGCATGACAGGCCGCGCCTCTGCTGTGAGGCGAGGGCGAGCGGGCACCGGGTAACGTCTGTCGCGAGTTCCGCACGCAAAGAAGGCCACTTAATGTGGCCTTCGTCTTGCGCAGGACTGTCTGAGCAGCAGATGTTACCCGGCGCCCGTCCGCCCTCGTTGGGGATTGCCCGGGTAGGCGAATCGGGATGCGTCCCGCTACTTGATCTTGGTTGTACCTGGCGCCAGGTTGGGGTCGGTTTCGTTGGCCTCGGTCTGGAAGTGCTCGGTGTACACGTTCTTGCCGTCGCGGAACATCTCGTAGTATTGCATCTTGGCGTAATCCTCGCGTGCCTTGGTGGCGGCTGCTGCGGCGGCGTCGTCGCCGGTGACGTTGGAGGAGAGCGCCCAGCGCAGGCTGGCGTCCTCGTAGCCCACGGAGTTGATAGCGGGCAGCGACTCGCGCAGCGTCATGTGCGCCTTTTGATAGTCGGTCAGCGGTGCGCCGATCAGCTGCATCAGCTGCGTGGACAGGTAGTTGGTGGACAGGTCGTCGACCTCGCTCGTCTGGTCGCAGCCGGCAACGTCGTAGTTGGCCCAGATGATGTAGTCGGTCTGCCACAGACGTTCCTGGTGGGTGGCGTCGTCCTCGTCGGTAAACCACTTGTCGTTGAACTTGGACGGGAAGAACGGCTGGTGATCGCCCCAGAACACCACGACCACCTTGCGGTCGAGCTTGCTCAAGGCGTTGAGGAAGTAGCGCAGCGCCTGGTCGGACTGCTCGATGCACGAGACATACTCGTCGACATCGGATAGCGTGCCGTCCTCGACGGTCTTGGCGTCCAGATCGGTCGTGTCGATATTCAGGTGCATCTGCTTGTCGACCGGCAGCAGGCCCGTATCGTAGCCCGAGTGGTTCTGCATGGTCACGTCGAAGATAAACTGCGGATCGGCGTTCTGGTCGAGCAGCTCAAGAATCTTGTCGTAGGTAGCCTGGTCGGTCACCATGCCGCGCAGGGTATCGGCGCCCTGGAAATCGTTGATGGACAGGAACTGGTCAAAACCAAAGTCCTTGTAGACGTTCTCGCGGTTCCAGTTGGTTGCGTGGTTGGGGTGCATGGCCGTGGTGGAATATCCGAGCGATTTGAACTGCTCTGCCAGATTCCCGGTCGTTTCCATGTTGTAGATGGTGTAGGGGTACACGCCCGAGCCCAGGTTGGCCATGGAGTTGCCGGTCATAAACTCAAACTCGGTATTGGCGGTGCCGCCGCCGTAGGCGCTCACGTAGAGCTTGCCGCGGCTGAGGCAGTTGGACAGGTTCTTAAAGTACTGCGGGCCTTCGTAGCCGGCGCGCATGTTCTGGTAGATCGAAAGATCCGAGAAGGTCTCGTTCATGATGGCGATGACCGTGGGCTTCTCGCTGTCGAACTGCTCCTTTGCGGCGGCGCGCTCGTCGCTCTTGGCCGCGTCGGACTTGTCGTAGGCCTTGGCGTACTTTTTGAGCGTGGCCTTGGCATCGTCGACGGAGTAGTCGGCGGGTTTGGGCGGCTTGATGGACTGCGCCGCACTAATAAAGGCAGGCAGGTAGCCCTCGCGCCAGTAGCTCTCGAGCGGGCGCCAGGTGTAGACGGTGATGCCGAGGGTGTTGTAGTAGTCGATGAGCGTGACGTGTGCGGTCACACCGCCCAGGCACAGCACGGCGACGAGCAGGTTGGTGAGCAGCATGCGCTTGGCGTTGGCGGCGCCCTTCTGACGGTGCGGTGCCACCAGGCCGGCGTACTCGCACAGCAGCATGGCGATGGCGGTAAAGCCCATGGACAGCACGCAGAACAGTGAGATCGAGAAGGTGTAGCCGGTGCCGGCGACCGCGGCGGCGGTGGAGATGGCCGAAAGGTCGCCCGGCTGGATGGGCATGGATTTAAACGTGATGACGAAGAACTCGGCAATGCCCAGGACAAAGAGGGCAAAGGCCAGGACCGCGGGAGCTGCGCCGTGGCGCTGGAACAGGAAGAACAGGCCGGTCATGAGCGTGGTGATGATGGCCCACTCGAGCAGGATGCACAGGGGGTAGACCCAGGTAAAGTCGTGGTTGGACGATACCTCCATGCCTAGCAGCGCAAAGACGGCGGCGAGCAGCAGGCACAGCACGGCGGCGACGAGTGGCTTGCCCACAAAGGCGCCGCGCAGGCGGGCGAGCTTGCCGGTGGGAGCGGGGGCGTCGGGCGCGGCGAACGCAAAGACGCGCGGGGCGATGCGGTCGCGTGCGATGCTGGCCCAAGCGCAGCCGGTGAGGATGGCGTTGGTCAGGATGAGCATCACAAAGGCGAGCGGCTCGTTTTGGGCGATGAGGCCAATGGCGCCCCAAATGGTCAAAAAGAGCTGGAACAGGCCGAAGGCGACGCTCCACCCAAGAGCGCTTTTGGCAACGGTGCCCGACTGAGCGCGAATGACCTTGGCCTCGCGCAAGACAAGGTAGACGGTCGCCGCAAGACCGACGAGCGAGATGGCGGCAGCGAACATGCTGAGACTCCTCACAAACTAAAACGTACGAAAGCGGGGGTTTACCCGATTGTTACCAAGATATGCGCTGCAATTGGTGGCTGCGCGCAACAACCAGCCATATTAACGCGCACGTGCGGCGGTGTGGCGCAATGTAGTGGCGACCTGCGCGATAATGGACGGGAATTACACGGAAACGTAAAGGCTTCTTAAAGAAATGGCGAGGGTAGGGCGATGAGCGAGCAGGTTTGTATGACGGGCGCCGAGTACTGCGGCGGAGCTGCGGGCGTGGATACGTACGGCTATCCGGTCGAGACTACGGGCAATGCGGTGCTGGACACGTTGGAGCACCGTTCCTCCACGCGTGCCTTCGCGCGTGATGACGACGGCCGTCCCGTAGCGGTGACCGACGAGCAGCGGGCGGCGATCTTGCATGCGGCGAGTCGCGCACCGTCGGCGGGCGCCATGATGATGTATTCCATCGTGAGCATCCGCGAGCAGGCTACGCTGGACCGCCTGGCCGACCTGTGCGACCATCAACCCATGATTGCCAAGGCGCCCTGGGCACTAATAATTTGTGGTCGATTATGCCAAGTGGATCGATCTGTTTGAGCACGTGGGCTGCTTTGAGCCCGAGTTTGTCGAGCGCACGGGCAAGGCGCCCCGCCGCGCGCCGGGTTTGGGCGACTTTGCCATCGCGGCCCAGGACGCCGTGATCGCCGCCCAAAACGCCGTGGTTGCCGCCGAGGCCCTGGGCCTGGGGAGCTGCTATATCGGCGACATCGTCGAGAATGCCGAGGAAGTGGCCGAGCTGCTCGATCTGCCGCCCTATACCATGCCGCTGTCGATGCTCATCATCGGCACGCCCCGTAAGGAGCGCCCGGCTATTGCGCATCCCGTGGTGAACCTGGTGCACGAGGAGCGCTACTGCCGCGCCGATGCTGCGACCATGGACGCGCAGGTGGCCGAGATGGACGCGATGTTCCGTCCGCATGCCCGCGAGGTAGGCGAGCGCGTGGTGGATATCTACACCCGCAAGCACACGAGCCCCTTTATGGCCGAGATGAGCCGTTCCATGGAGTGGTGGTTCAAAAACTGGCTCGGCAAGTAACGAATGCGGCGATGTGCCAAAGGGACAGTCCCTTTGGCACATTCCATATCGCCGTGGTGGCCTAAAGGCCGTATAAATGTTTATCTAGCTGGGAAAACAGTGCATTAAAACATGGGCCGATTACCTATAATCCCCTCGAACGTTAAAGTTGGGAGGAAACCGGCTTATGGAACAAAAGGCCAAGGAGGCAGCCTCGCACGCTGCGATTCCTGTGAGCATCTCGGCGATGCTCGTCACGCTGGGCGTGGTGTACGGCGATATCGGCACCAGCCCTATGTATGTAACCAAGGCGCTCGTTGCCGGCAACGGCGGCATCGGGAGCGTGACGGAGGAGTTCGTGCTTGGCGCGCTCTCCCTTGTCGTGTGGACGGTCACGCTGCTGACCACCATCAAGTATGTGCTCATCTCGCTGCGCGCCGATAACCATGGTGAGGGCGGCATCTTTGCCCTGTACAGCCTGGTTAAGCGCTGCGGTAAATGGCTCATCATCCCCGCCATGCTGGGTGGCGCCGCGCTGCTCGCCGACGGCATCCTGACGCCGGCCGTTACCGTTACCACGGCCATCGAGGGCCTGCGCACCATCCCGGCGGTCCATGCCGTGCTGGGCGATGACCAGGGCCGCGTCGTCGCCATTACGCTCGCCATCATCATCGCGCTCTTTTTGGTGCAACGCATCGGTACGGCCAAGATCGGTCACGCCTTTGGCCCCATCATGACGCTGTGGTTCCTGTTCCTGGGCGGCACGGGTCTGTTTTTTGTCTTCCAGCACCCCGCCGTGCTGCTGTGCCTCAACCCGGTGCGTGGCATCGCCTTTTTGCTGAGCCCCAACAACCACGCGGGTATCATGATTCTGGGCAGCTGCTTCCTCGCCACCACCGGTGCCGAGGCGCTCTACTCCGACATGGGCCACGTCGGCCGCGGCAACATCTACGCCACCTGGCCGTTCGTTAAGTGCTGCCTGCTGCTTTCCTATATGGGCCAGGGCGCTTGGCTTATGAACAACGCTGCCAACCCCGAGCTCATGGGCATTGCCGACCTCAACCCGTTCTACCAGATGCTCGCCCCGGGCCTGCGCCCGTTTGCCGTCGGCCTTTCCACCGTTGCGGCCATCATCGCCTCGCAGGCGCTCATCACCGGCGCATTCTCGCTGGTGTCCGAGGCCAGCCGTCTGGACCTTATGCCGCACATGCAGGTCTTCTACCCTGCCGAGACCAAGGGCCAGCTCTACATCCCCATGGTCAACAACGTCATGCTCGTGGGCTGCGTCATCGTGGTGCTGCTGTTCCAGAACTCGGCGCATATGGAAGCCGCCTACGGCCTTGCCATTACGCTGACTATGATGTGCACCACGCTGCTGCTCTTCTTCTACCTGCACGAGGAGCGCAAGCTCAAGGTTGCTCCGTGGATCTTCGCGGCCTTCTTCCTTTTGCTCGAAGGCTTCTTCTTCGTGAGCTCGCTCACCAAGTTCTTCCACGGCGGCTACTTCACCATCCTCATGGCTGCACTCATCATGGGCATTATGGTGTGCTGGTACAACGGCACGGCGGTCGAGCAGCGCCAGTTTACGCTGCTGCCGCTGCGCAGCTACCTGCCGCAGCTCAAGCGCCTGCGCGACGACGATCGCTATGAGCGCATGAGCGACAACATCGTGTACCTGACCAAGGACACCCATACCGATTACATCGACCGTGATATCGTCTACTCGATCTTGGACAAGCATCCCAAGCGCGCTCGCGCCTGGTGGTTCGTGAACGTCGAGACCATGGACGAGCCGCATACCTTTGCCTATTCGGTCGAGACGTTCGGCACCGACTACGTGTTCCGCGTGCATCTGTACCTGGGCTACAAGATCAACCAGCGCGTCAATGCCTACCTGCGTCAGGTCGTTCAGGACCTGGCTGCCACCGGCGAACTGCCTGCGCAGACGCATGACTACTCGGTCTACAAGGATCCGGGTAACATCGGTACGTTCAAGTTCGTCCTGATCCGTAAGCTTCTGGCGCCCGAAAGCGATGTGGAGCCGAGCGAGCGTACGGCCATCACGCTCAAGTACATCATCCGCCGCGCCGCCGGCACGCCTGCACGCTGGTACGGCCTGGAGAACTCCAACGTGAGCTTTGAGTACGTGCCGCTGTTCACCAAGTTCAAGGCCGTGAACAAGATGCAGCGCCTGGCCCCCAACGAGCGGCCGTAGACGTCGGCGGCTACACGGAGTTGGTTTTTGATGGATAAGCATGAGGCCGGGGAGGTAAACATGGATACAAAGGCGCTCGATGGCCGTGAGGCGGTGGTCGAAATGGTGCGTGAGGCGCGCGTCGACGCCGCCGAAGATCGGTTCTTTACGAATCGTGCCAACATGGATATGGCCGATCGCGTAATTTCGATCGTGGCACTGGTATTTGGAGCGGTGTGCGTGTGTGCCCTGCTCGCGCACGTGCTGTTTGTCTAGCGACCGCAGGTTGCAAAGGCTATACACTTGGAACCACCACAAGGGAAACCACCACAAAGGTGCCTGTCCCTTTGTGGTGGTTTTTGTTTTGAGAGAGGGGCGGGGCGCTGATGGACGTCCGTGCGGACGGTGATATTGCCGAGAACTTTTGGTGGCGGCGCACTACGATGACGCGTCGCGGCCCCCTGTACGATATCTGCGTGTCGGTGGGGCTGCTGGTCGCGGCGACGATTGTGGGCGCGCTGCTCGACCATCCGGGTCTCGCGCCGAGCATCATGATCGTCTATGTGTTCGCCGTTCAGCTGTGCGCATTCTTTACCTGGAGTCGCCTGTATTGCTTGCTGAGCTCGGCTGCCGCCGTGGCGCTCTACAACTTCTTGTTTGTCGACCCGCGCTACTCGCTGTCGCTTATCGACCGCGGCTATCCCGGCATGTTCTTCATCATGTTCGTGGTCTCGCTTGTGTCGAGCTCGATTGCGTTGGCCCTGCGCCGCGCCTTGGCACAGGCTGCCGCCAGCGACCGCCGCACGCATATGGTGCTCGAGACCAATCGCATGTTGCAGCGCTGCGCCGACGAGCAGCAGATCGTTCACGCCATGGCCACGCAGCTGGCGCGTCTTTCGGGCTGTCCGGTCGTGTGGTACAGCGCCGACGCCGAGGGCGATGACCTGCTGCCGCGTGCGACATACACGGCCGTGGGCGATGCCGCGCCGGTGCACGAGCTGGCGCCGCAGATGCCACCGCGGCTCTCGGCGTCCGCCTATGTGGGAACGCCGCTCGATGCTACGTTCGGCGGCTCGGCGTTTTATGGCATCTACCTGACGGTTCGCACAGGCGACGGCTTCGCGCGCTCGGGCGACCCCGCCTCGGTGGTGGGCGTGCTGGCTATCGTTGCCGAGCCCGACGTGCTGACGCACGAGGAGCGGACACTTGCCGATGCTATCGTGAGCGAAGGCGAGCTGGCGCTCGATCGCGCCCGCGCCATGGAGGCCCGCGAGGAGGCGGCGGTGCTTGCCAAAAATGAGCAGCTGCGCGCCAACCTGCTGCGCTCCATCTCGCACGACCTGCGCACGCCGCTCACCAGTATTTCGGGTAATGCCGATGTGCTGCTCGACCAGGGCTCGACCGGCACCGCCGTGCTCGACGCCCAAACGCGCCGCGGCCTGCTCTTGTCCATTCGCTCGGATGCGCAATGGCTCAACGCCACCGTCGAGAACCTGCTCGCCATCACCAAGCTCGAGGGCGGCGGTATGCGCCTGTCGACCACGCTCGAGCTCATGGACGATATCGTGGAGGAGGCGCTGCGCCACGTGAACCCTGCCGTGCGCGAGCACGACCTTAAGGTGGTGGCGTGCGATGAGCCGGCGCTCGTCAACGTCGATGCGCGCCTGATGGTGCAGCTGGTGGTCAATCTGGTGAACAACGCCATCACCTATACGCCCGCAGGCTCGCATATCATGATTTCGATTAGCGTCGACGATGGACGCGTGGCGTGCTCGGTGGCCGATGATGGTCCAGGCATCGCACCCGAGGATCGCGAGCGCATCTTCGAGTCGTTCTATACCGCCAACCATGGCCTGGCCGACAGCCACCGTAGTGTGGGCCTGGGGCTTTCGCTCTGCCGCTCCATTGCGCTGGCGCATGGCGGTAGCATAGAGGTTGCCGCGGCGGACCCGCACGGCTCGGTCTTTACGATTGAGCTTCCCGTCGCCGACGTTTCGTTTGATAAGGAGTAGCGCTGTGCCGAACTCTGCCGTAAAACCGCTCATCTTGGTCGTTGAGGACGACCCCGCTGTCCGCAATCTTATTGTTGCCGCGCTCGAGGCGCACGGCTTGCGTCATATGGCCGTGGAGACCGCCCATGCCGCCATCGCTGCCGCCTCATCGCAGGCACCGAGCATTGTGCTGCTCGACCTGGGTCTGCCCGATATGGACGGCGTCAAGGTGGTGGAGTCGGTGCGCGCATGGTCGGGCATGCCGATTATCGTGGTATCGGCGCGTAGCGAGGATGCGGACAAGATTCGCGCACTCGATGCCGGCGCCGACGACTACCTGACCAAGCCGTTTTCGGTCGAGGAGCTGCTCGCGCGCATTCGCACGACGCTCAGGCGCCTTTCGTATGCGCAATCGGGCGGCGTTGCCTCCGAGGGCACGTTCGATGCCGGTGAGCTGCATATCGACTTTGATGCCGGCATTGCCACGATGGATGGCGAGGAGCTGCATCTGACGCCGATTGAGTACAAGCTCTTGTGCCTGCTGGCACATAACGCCGACAAGGTACTAACGCACCAGTTTATCCTGCACGAGATTTGGGGCACGGCAACTAAGAGCGACCTGGCGAGCCTGCGCGTCTTTATGGGCACGCTGCGCAAGAAGATCGAGTCCGACCCCGCGCATCCGCGCTATATCCAGACGCACGTGGGCATCGGTTACCGCCTGGTCACCCAAGGGTAGGACGGCGTCCGCCATCCCACTATGAGTTGCGGTGAAATACGGTCTATATTTGCCTAATTCCAGGTAAAACAGTCCGTATTCCACCGCAACTTTGTTATTTGCCCTTGGGCTTGCTGGCGTAGAACTTCTTCTTTTTGGACTTGCCGGCAGGGGAGGGTTTGCCGGCAAAGTTTGATTTGCCGTTGCCGGCCTGCGTGGGCGCGGGCGCTGCTGCACGAGGCTTGCGCGCCTCGGGGTTGCGCAGCTCCTCGGTTCGCTCGGCAATCTCCTCGGCGCTAAAGCCGACCTCGGCCATGGCGTCCTCGATGGGCAGTCGGCGCACGATATAGCAGTGGTGCACCTTCTGGTTGCGCGCGAAGTCCTCGGGGATGGTCTGTGCCGTAATGTCCTCCAGCACGACGCCCGCGCGCGCGAGCTTGCGCGTTTCGGGGCGGAAGCCGCGCAGGTTGCAGCTAAAGATGGCATGTCCGCCCTGTGCAAGCAGGCGAGATACGCCGGCCAAAAGCTCAACATGGTCGCGCTGGACATCCCAGGTGCGGCGGCCCATCTTGGACGAGTTCGAGAACGTGGGCGGGTCGACAAAGATCAAGTCCCAGCGGTTGCGCGTCTGGCGCTGGTCGCGAATCCAGGCGAGCACGTCGTCGCGCACAAAATGATGCTGCGGACCAACAAAGCCGTTCTGGCGCATATTGCGCTCGGCCCAGTCCAGGTAGGTGTTGGAAAGGTCGACTGTCACGGTTTCCTCGACGCCGCCGTCGGCCGCATAGCAGGTGGCGGTGCCGGTATAGGCGAACAGATTGAGGAAGCGGCGTGCCTGTTTGGCGTGTTCGCGCACCAGGTTGCGGGTGACGCGGTGATCCAGGAAGATGCCCACATCCAGGTAGTCGTCAAAGTTGACGGCAAAGGTGAGCCCGCCTTCTTCGATGAGCGGCAGACGCCGGCGCGCGATGTTGGCGCGCTCGCCCGATCCGCCCTTGCCGGCGCCCTGCTTGCCGTACTGCGAGCCGCCACGCGAACGCATGCGGGCCTTGGCGTGCACGTGCTCGGCCGGAACATCAAGGATGCGCGGCGAGATGGCCAAGATGTCGAGCATGCGGGCCTGGGCCAGCGCGGGGTCGATGGTCTTGGGCGCGGCGTATTCGGCGATGACGAGCCAGCGGCCCGGCGTCTGCGGGCAACCCTCGTACAGGTCGATGGCAGCGGAGTAGTCGGGCAGGTCGGCATCGTAGACGCGATAGCAGCTCACGCCCTCGCGCTTGGCCCACTTGCGGCGCAGACGGGCATTCTTGCGCAGGCGGTTGGCGAACTGCTCGGACTCCGGGATGAGCACGGGCAGCGGCTTGCCGTCGCCCAAGTCGAGCGTGGCGGCAGGTTCGAGCATGGGAGTATCGGCGGCTTCGTCATGAGCGTCTGCGGTCTGTTCCTCGGCATCTGCGCTGATCGCTGCTTCAAATGCCGCGGCGGCGTGGTCGAGCGAGGGCCAAACCTCAATAGCCGCCTCCTCGTTGTTGGGCATGACGGCGATCGAGCGCTTGGGCTCGGCGTGGAGCGCGCGGGCCAGCAATCCGTCGCGGGTGAGCGCGGCGACCGGCGCCGAAGCGAGCTCGGGGGCGCGGCGCAGCTCGCCGATGAGCGTCATGGCATCGTGCATGAGTGAAAGCGGTGTCTCGGTCGTATCCGCGACGAGGGCGGCACCGGCGACAGTGCCCGCGTGGTCCAGCACGGTGGCGGACTTAGCGGCGCAAAAATCGACAAAGCGCTTGTAGCCGGCACACTTGACCATGCGCTCGGCGGTCTTGCGGGCGGTGGGGTCAATGTCCATGGCCACGATGCGCGCCTGGCGCTCGCGCGCTGCCGCCTCGCGCTCGCGCGCCTCGGCAAGCAGCTGCTCCCACAGAGCGGCGTCGTGTAGCTGCCAGCCCTCAAAGCCCCAGCGCTCGCGTGCGGCGCCCGGGGCGCGGTCGGTCAGAATGTTCACGGCTTCCAGCAACAGGCCGCCGCCGGCGCACGAGGCATCGATTAGCGTGAGAAGGGCTTCATTCTCGTAATCGTCGGCCGTCAACTCGCGCTCGCACAGTGCGGTCCAGCCGACCTGCGCCAGCACCAGGGCGGCGTAGTCGGGGCGCAACACGTGCGCACCCTCGCCGGCACGGGTCGCCGCGGGCGGCAGGCGCTTGAACAGCGGGTCGCCCGAAAGGTCCAGGCTTATGCTCGCGCGACGCTGACGCAGCGAAAGCAGCAGGTGAACGTCGGGATCGGCAGCGTCGACATCGGCGCGACGGCCCGTGGTCTCGGCCAGACGGTCGCACAGCGCGTCCTTGGCGCGCAGGGCCGAGAAGCGCGTGTTGCGCAGCTGCTCGGTCACGCCGCGGGCGGTGATGGCAATGGTGGCGCCGGGGCGGACGATGTTCTCCCAGGCGATGTCGTAAACGCTATCGTACAGCTCATCGGCATCCTGCGCCTCAAAGCGCCCGAGCACCGCAAACACGCGGCTCGCTAGGCGCGACCACAGACAGGCGCGGTAGCCTTCTTCGAGCTCGCCCTCAAACGTGGCGCGGCCCTTCAGCCGGCGAACATGCGAAAGCCCGAGGCGTTTAAGCTCATCGGCGAGTGCGGACTCAAAGCCTTCGGGGCAGCTTGCGTAAAATTCCATGGGTGACCTCTCTGGTTGCGTCGCTCCATTATATGATGGATGCTTCGTTTGCCCTTATCCTCGAAAGGAACCCATATGATTGATGCGTGTCCCGAACCCGCTGTGCTCTTTTTTGACGTGGACGGCACGCTGACGTCGTTCGATCCCGACAACATGACCGACAAGGACTTTTCGGCGGTTCGCCCCTCGCAGGCGGTCGTCGAGGCGTTTCATCGTCTGCGCGACGCGGGACACAAGGCGTTTATCTGCACGGGTCGCCCCCTGTGGCTCATCGCCGATAGCTTGCGTGCGCTCGACCCCGCGGGTGTCGTTGCCATGGCGGGAGCGACGCTCGAGGTCGAGGGCCGCGTGGTGCATGAGGACTGCTTTGACGAGGACGTTATCGCGGAGCTCGCGCGCCGTATGGCCGCGGCAGGGATTGAGGCCTTTTTCGAGACCAACGTGGCTACTTTTGCCCTGGAACCCGCGGGTGTTGAGCAGTCGTCTCTGATCGGCACTTCTGTGGTGCACAGCACCGAGGAAATGCGCGTCGACGGCAGTCTGCGCGTGGGCAAGGTATGCCTCAGTGTGCCCAGTTTGGCTCGCGTGGCCAACGATGACGGCTTTATCGATCGCGAGTTTGAGCTGTGCAACACCGGTGGCCAGAATCGCGAGCTGAGCCCCAAGGGCATTGACAAGGGCGTGGGCGTGGCGCGAGCGCTGGAATACCTGGGTCGCACCGGCAACGCGCGCACCTTTGGCTTTGGCGATTCCGGCAACGATCTGGGTATGCTCGCCGCTGTCGAGACGGCCGTGGCCATGGGCAACGCTATGCCCGAGGTCAAGGCGCTCGCCGACTACGTGACTGATGATGTCGCACACGACGGCACCGTCACAGCGATGCAGCATTTCGGCCTCATCTAATGAATCCCACGTTCTGACGTTTGCTCAAACTGCGACTCTTTGCTTTTGCATGCTCAATCGATTTATCAATCCAAACACTGAGGTGTTTATACCGTTCGCCGAGAAGATAAAAAACCGCAGCTCACGCCTTGATAAACGTAGGTAAAGTGTTTAGCAGTTTAACGCCCATGTGCAAGCGAAAGGAATCAGGCAGATGGCAATCAAGGTGTTCGCTGACGGTGCAAACCTCGAGGGCATGCTCGACATGTACGAGAACGGCAACGTTCAGGGTTTCACGACCAACCCGTCCCTTATGAAGAAGGGCGGCGTGACGGATTACCGCGCGTTTGCCAAGGAGGTCCTGGCCCACATCACCGATGTGTCCGTCTCGTTTGAGGTCTTTGCCGACGACGTCGAGACCATGGAGGTCGAGGCGCGCGAGATCGCTACCTGGGCCGAGAACGTCTACGTCAAGATTCCGTGCGTGACCACCAAGGGCGAGTCCACCGCCGAGCTGGTGCGCAAGCTTTCGGCCGACGGCATCAAGGTCAACGTCACCACCATCTTTACGCCTACGCAGGTTGATGAGATGGTCGAGGCCGTCGACGCCGAGACGCCGTCCATCATCTCGCTCTTTGCCGGCCGCATCGCCGATACCGGCGTCGACCCCATTCCGTTTATGACGGAGTCGGTCAAGAAGGCCGCCGCAAAGCCCAACTGCGAGGTCCTGTGGGCGTCCACGCGCGAGCTCATCAACATTTACCAGGCCGAGGCCTGCGGTTGCCAGATCATTACGGTGCCCAACAGCATCCTGGCCAAGCGCAAGAACATTGGTCGCGACCCGTACGAGGTCTCGCTCGATACCGTGCGCGGTTTTGCCAAGGATATCGCGGCGCTCGGTTTCCATATCCTGCCGTAGCGCGAACACCGACTGTACCGTGGGCTGTTCGCCCCGGCCTTTCCTTTCCCTATCGCTCACGCGCTCCGCGAGGGTCGCGCTAGGCAAAGGAAAGGCCGGGGCTGCCGGCACGAGCTTGCCAGCAAGTTGGCGATTGGCTTCCATATCCTGCCGTGGGCAAAGGTACCCCCGCCTGCGCCGTGCAAAATTGAGAGTATTCAGCAAGGTAAAGGTCTTTATCAGTTGACCGAAGCATGGAACGGCCCCCGTTTTGGCTCTGACGACGCTAAAACGGGGGCTGTATTTTGCTTTTTCGTCTCTGAGGGGCATCCGGAACGGTGGAATTTGCAGAATACTCGCGATTTTGCACATCGCTACAGGGGGTACCTTTGCTTTGGCGGTTTACTTTCCCTGCACCATGGTGAGCGAGATCTTCTTGCGGTCGCGATCGACCTTTTCTACCCACACCTTGACCGTGTCACCGACGCGCACCGCGTCGCTCGGGTGCTTGACAAAGCGATTGGCCAGCTTGGAGATATGCACGAGGCCGTCCTGGTGCACGCCCACGTCGACGAACGCGCCAAAGTCGACGACGTTGCGCACCGTCCCCTTGAGCTCCATGCCGGGTTCCAGGTCGTCGATGGAAAGCGCCGAGCGGCTAAAGACCACCTCGGGCGCGTCGTCGCGCGGGTCGCGGCCGGGCTTCTTGAGCTCGTTGACGATGTCGATGAGCGTGAGGGTGCCGCAGTTCAGGTCACTTGCCAGCGCCGAGATACTGCCCAGACGGCGCTCGATGTCGGGCACGCCGCCGCGGCTGAGCTCGCTGGCTTTAACGCCGGCGCGTTCCAGGACGGACGTGGCCACCTCGTAGCTCTCGGGGTGGACGCTCGTCGCGTCGAGCGGGTTTTTGCCGCCGCTGATGCGCAGGAAGCCCGCGGCATTGAGGTATGCCTTGGGTCCCAGCTTGGGGACCTTCTTGAGCTGGCGGCGATCGGTAAAGGCGCCGTTTTCCTCGCGGTATGCCACGATGTTCTTGGCTACGCTCGGCGTGATGCCCGATACGTATCCCAGCAGGCTCGCGCTCGCGGTGTTGACGTCGACGCCCACACGGTTGACGACGTCTTCCACCACGTGGCCCAGGGTACGCGAAAGCTCGGTCTGGTCAAGGTCGTGCTGGTACTGGCCCACGCCGATGGACTGGGGCGGAATCTTGACGAGCTCTGCCAACGGGTCCTGCAGGCGGCGGCCCAGGCTCATGGCGCCGCGCACGGTGACGTCCAGGTCGGGATACTCCTGGCTGGCGAGCTCGGAGGCGGAGTACACCGACGCGCCGGCCTCGTTGACGATGGTGTAGCGAAGGCTGGGCGCCTGCTCGGCAATGAACTCCGAGACGACTTCCTCGGTCTCGCGGCTGGCGGTGCCGTTGCCGATGACGATGGTGTTGACGCCGTCCTTCTTGACGAGGCGAGCAAGCTCGCGCTTGGTGCCGGCGACGTCGTGGCGCGGCTTGGTGGGATAGACCACGCCGTGGTCGAGCAGCTTGCCGGTCTCGTCCATGACGGCGACCTTGCAGCCGGTGCGGTAGCCCGGATCGAGCGCGAGCACGCGGGCGCCGCGCACGGGGCGTGCCGAGAGCAGGCCCTCGAGATTCTTGGCAAAGACATTGATGGCCTCGGTCTGCGCACGGACGGTGAGTTTGGCGCGGGCCTCGCGCTCCAGCGAGGGGGCCATGAGGCGCTTGTAGCCGTCGGCGATGGCGGCGTCAAAGACGGGCGCGAAGACGCCCTGGCGTCGGGGCCAACGGCTGCCGAGGCGTGCCGTGGCGGCGGCACCGTCGACGTTCACGCGCACGCGGAGCTTGCCCTCGCGCTCACCGCGGTCGATAGCCAGCACGCGGTGGTTGGGTATACGGCGCAGCGGCTCATCATAGCTGTAGTACGGCTCGTAGGGGGTCTTCTCGGTGGGGTCGGTGGCCTCGACGACGATGTCTGCGGTGTTTTGCGTAAAGGCACGCAGGTCGGCGACGTTCTCGGGGTCCTCGGCCACCGTCTCGGCCACGATGTCCGCCGCGCCGGCGAGCGCCTTCTCGGGCGTGTCGAAGCCGGCTTCCTCGTTGACGTATGCCGCGGCGGCGTCGAGCGCGCTGCCCTTGGCCGAGGCCTGCATGATGACCATGTTGGCAAGTGGCTCCAGGCCTGCCTCGCGGGCCTTCTGTGCGCGGGTCATGCGCTTTTTGCGGTAGGGCTTGTAGAGGTCCTCGACACGCTGGAGCTGCGTGGCCTCGCGAATTTGCTGTTCGAGCTCGGGCGTAAGTTTGCCCTGGGCGTCGATGAGCAGAATGACGTCCTCTTTGCGCTGTTCAAGATTGCGCAGGTAGGACAGGCGCTCGTCGAGTGCGCGCAGGGCGACGTCGTCCATTCCGCCTGTGGCTTCCTTGCGGTAGCGCGAGATAAAGGGGATGGTGTTGCCCTCGTCGATGAGCTTGACGGCTGCCTCGATGTTGGCGGCCTTAAGGTTGAGCTCGTGGGCGAGCTGGGCGATAAGATCCATGGGACTCCTTGCGTTTAAGGTGCGTTTGCAGCACAGGGCTACCAAGGATACCACCCGTTTCAAAAGACTGTTTTGGGCCCGCGCCACGAAAACGACCTATCTACTACGTTTGAACCGTATGGGTCGACCATCCCCCGGTTTTCCGAGAATGCGCAAGCCGTCTACCTGCGCTTTTGATTTTAGGAAATTCGGCATGGTTGAGGGCGGTCGGTTAAACGTAGTAGATAGGCCCATTTCGTGGCGAACGAATCAAGCCGAGGTGCAAAATAGCCCCCGCCCCAGAAAAATCGTCGGCAAGGTAGCAAAATGCCCCGCGGGCAGGAGGCTGCTCGCGGGGCAAAGAAGAGGGGCTTGTTGGTGACGGACCGAAGGGTTCGGCATGGGGTTTCTGCCGCGGTCGCTCTTAAGGCATTACAGCTCGACGAGCTGGCCGGTCTCGGCGGCCTCCTTGATAGCGTTGAGAAGCGTGAGCGTCTTAACGTTGTCGGCGGGGGTCACGACGGGCTCGACCTCGCGGCGGACAACCTTCACAAAGTGCTTGAGCTGCATCTTGTGCGGCAGTGCCGGGTCGACGGCCGGAATCTCCATCTGCAGCGGCTTGTGCCAGTTGGAGGCGCCGTCGTAGGAGAACTGGTGCAGGCGGGGCAGCGACAGGGCGCCCTTAGTGCCGCCGATAAAGTAGGCGTCGGCGTCGAAGGGGCGGTACTGCGGATCCTCGCGGGCGGTGGCCTCCCAGTTCCAGGGGCTGGCGGTGGCGTCGGAGATGGTCATGCTTGCGAGCGCGCCATCGGAAAAACGGACGTTGACCACGGCGGAGTCCTCGGTCTCAAAACCGCGGGCGGCGCTGGACTGCATACCCTGGACGGCAACGGGCTCGCCCAGCAGGTAGCGGAGCAGGTCGACGTCGTGCACCAGGTTGACCAGGATCGGGCCGGCACCCTTCTTGCGGCGCCACTCGACATCGAAATACTCGTCATTCTTATAGATCATGTAGTGGAAGCTCGACACGGTGAGCTTGCCCAGCTCGCCGGACTCGATGATCTCCTTGGCCTTGTTGACGAAGGGGTTGTGGCGACGGTGCTGACCCACGAGCACGGGCACGCCGGCGGTTTCGGCCTCGGCGGCGAAGGCCTGGGCATCCTCCAGGTCGTTGGAGATCGGCTTTTCGACCAGCGGCACGATGTTACGCTTCACGGCCTCGCGGGCAACGCCCAGGTGCAGGTCGTTGGGGGTGGCGATGATGACGGCCTCGGGCTTGATCTCGTCCATCATCTGGGCGGGATCGGTGAAGAACGGCACGCCGGCGGCCTCGGCCGTGGCGCGGGCGCCCTCGAAGGCGTCGGCGATGGCGACGAGCTCGGCCTCGGGCTCCTCGGTGACAAAGCGGATGTGGTTGCGGCCCATGGCGCCGGCGCCGATAACGGCAATGCGGACGGGGTTGAGCTCAGACATTTCGACTCCTTAATGGTGGTGGCGATGGAGTGTGACAAAGGGACAGTCCCTTTGTCACATTGGCAATTGCTAAGCGGACTTCTTCTTGCTGTCGGAGACCATCATGTAGACGGTGAGCACGACGGCGATGGCGGCGATCACGATGGCGCCGTAGAAGGACTGCTGGTAGGCGGCGCTGCCAGCCTCGGCGTGATACAGCACGGCGGTGATGGGCTGGCTGATCCAGGTGGAGGCGGCGTAGCCCAAAAACATGATGCCGTAGTTGACGCCGATGTTGCTGGTGCCAAAGGCGCCACCGGTGAGCGGCGGGTAGATGACGAGCAGGGCGCCAAAGCTAAAGCCAAGCAGGGCGAGTGCGACAAAGAACATGCTCTGCGTAAAGCTCATCGACATGATGACGAGCGCGACGATGGTGACGACAAGGCTGATGAGCAGCGACTTGTAGGCGCCGAGCTTATCGATGATCTGGCCAAAGGACAGGCGGCCGACCAGGTTGGCGCAGGTGTTGACGGAGACCACCACGCCGCCGAGGGCGACGGCTGCGGCGCTCGTGGGGTCGGTGAAGAGCTGGACGGCGGCGATGGAGGCAACCTTGCCCACGAGCAGGGTGCCCGCGGTGGCGGCAAAGGCGAAGGTGACGATGAGGACCCAGAAGCGCGGGGTCTTGACCATCTCGCCCGGGGTGAGGTCGCCGAAGGTGCCGGCATGCGCGCCGCCCTTGGGGGCCTCGAAGCCCTCGGGCAGCCAGCCGGCCTCGGGGGCCTTCAGGAACAGGGCGGAGGCGGCGATCGTCACAAAGAAGATGACGCCGAGCGCCTTAAGGGCGCCAAAGATGCCCAGGCTCGGGATGAGCAGCGAGGCGAGCACCGGGGACAGCACGGCGGGACCGGCGGTCGAAGCGGCCAGGGTGATGCCGGAGGCGAGACCCTTCTTGTCGATGAACCACTTTTGGCCGGTGGTGAGCGCGGGGTTGTAGCCCAGGCCGTTGCCGATAGCGGCGACGAGCGAGAACCACAGGTAGAACTGCCACGGCTCGGTGACGGTGCCGGACATGAACCAGCCCACGCCGTAGCACACGGCGGCGGCGATCACGACGTTGCGCGGGCCGATCTTATCGGAGATGCGGCCGGCGAAGATGCCCGTCACGGCCATGATGGTCTGAAAGACCGGGAAGGCCCAGGTAAGAGCGCTCGACCACTCGGGGTAGACGGCGAGTAGGTTCTTGCTCACGACGGAATACAGCGCGATGGAGCTGATGAAGAACATGGTGACGCACGCGGCGGAAAGCACGACGGCGCGACCCTTGTTGGAGTTGGTGGAAGCCATTGGACTCTTTCTAATCGATGCGGGGGAGGAGCGGGCGTGTCCGCGGGCCTCCCTGTTAGGTTGGTTTACTGGTCAGTCGGCTTGGCGACGCCGGACTCATCGGACCAAAGCTCGACACCCTTGTTCTTAAGGTAGTTGTCGGCATAGGCGCGACGGCCGCCGGGCTTGGCGGTGAGGTCGCCCATCATGTTGGAGAAGCCGCCGTCGACCTTGATGGCGTCGCCGGTGGTAAAGTCCGAGCGCTTGGACGCCAGGAACATGACGGCGTTGGCGATATCGCTGACCTCGCCGATGCGGCGCGTGGCGATCAGACGGCTGCGGCTCTTTTCGACCTCGGGGTCGGCGTAGAAGTTGGCCGACATCGGGGTCTTAACGAAGCAGGGCTCGACGCAGTTGGAGCGCACGCCGTAGGGACCCCATTCGGCGGCGAGCATCTTGGACATCATGTTGACGCCCGCCTTGGTGGAGCTGTACACGCCCGAGAACGTCTCGGGGGAGTGGCTGGCAACGGTCGAGATGTGCACCAGGCGACCCTGGCCGGCCTTGATCATTTCGCGACCAAAGCGCTGCGAGGTGATGAAGTAGCCGGTGAGGTTGACGTTGAGCACCTGCTCCCAGTCGCTCAGCGGCAGGTCTTCCATAGCGGCAAAGCGCAGGATGCCGGCGGTGTTGACAAGGACGTCGACGCGGCCGAAGTCGGCGATGGTGGCATCGACGGCGGCCTGAACCTCGGCCTCGTCGGTGGCGTTCATCTTGTAGCCCTCGGCGTGGATGCCAAACTCGGCGGCGAGGTCGGCGGCTGCGGCCTTGACCTTCTCTTCGTCCAGGTCGAGCAGAACGACGTTGGCGCCATTGCGGGCGAACTCGCGGCAAATCTCGACGCCCATACCGCCGAGTGCGCCGGTTACGGCGCAGACATCGCCCTCGAGCTTAAGCCAATTGCTCATAGGAACTTCCCTTCTTGTGCCTCCCGGTGGGTCGCTCCCATTAACCGACCCACGTGGTTTTCGTTGGTTATCGTATGCTTTGCATTTGCGCAGGTGAATTGCATATTTGTTAGAATGTAGTTAACCGTAGGTTTACGCTGTGCAATGTAGTTTATGCTTAACCGAGCGCGTGACCTGCGAAAATAACCCCCTGTGGCGCCATGTGGCCACGGGTGCGAAAACGGGAGAATGACGTGTACGATCGACGACTTGAGGCCATATCGGCCGCCGCGGAGCTGGGAAGCTTCTCGCGTGCGGCGGCAAAATTGCGCGTGTCGACCCCGGCGCTCGTCAAGCAGGTGTCGGGATTCGAGGCCGAGTTCGGCATCACGCTGTTCGAACGCTCGCACTCGGGCGTCAAGGTGACGCCGGCGGGCGCACTGCTGGTGGACGACGCGCGCTCGATCATGCGGCAGTCCGAGGACGCGCTGCGCCGTGCCCGACGCGCGGCGGGCGATGGCGGTGCCGTGCGCCTGGGCGTGTCGATGATGTGCCCAGGGCGCCAAACGCTGTCGATGTGGTCGGGCATCCACGATCTGGAACCGTCGCTGCGATTTGAGATCGTGCCGGTAAGCGACCTCTACGACGAACGCGAGACCGTCATGCGCAGCCTCGGTCGCGAGGTGGATGTGGTGCAGTCGAGTTTTTCGACCCCGCGCTGGGGTGACGCCTGCCAAAAGCTCCGCATCGTTAACGTGCCGTTTTATATCGACGTGCCACGCACGAGCCCGCTGGCGCGCAAGACACGCATTACGGTTGCCGACCTGGAGGGCATGCGCCTGCGCGTGCTCCGCCACGGCAACGACGCAATGGACAGCCTGCGCATCGACCTTCTGGCCGACGGCGGCGTTGACGTGATCGACGTGGACAGCTTTGACTTTGCGCTCTTTAACGAGGCAGAGGAAAAGGGCGACGCGGTGCTCACCTGCGGCGCATGGTCGGGGGTACACCCGGCCTTTGTGGGCGTGCCGTTCCTATGCGGTCGCGAGGTGCCGGTCTTTTTGCACTATCCGCTCGAGCCCACCCTCCAAGTCCAAAAATTCGTCAACGCCATGGCACAACTTCTCAAATAGCCAAAAGAGTCCCGTCCCAAATTAGCTACCCTTTGCTACGGGTTTAGCGGTCCTCGCGTTGCGGCCCGGCTGCCTCGGCTGTCTTTACGCGGTTCTTGTCGATGTACATGTTTTTGTCGGCCTGAGAAAAGAGCTCACGCATCATAGGCGGTTCATCAAAATCACTGGAAAGCGCGTAGCCCACCGCATAGCTGATAGGCATGTCGGGGTGAGCCCCGGAATACTCGTTCACGTTCGCACGAACCCGAGCGAGACAGGATTCCACAGCGGCTCGGTCGGCATCCCACAGCACCGCGATAAACTCATCGCCGCCGTCGCGACCCACAAAGCACGTCTCCGACGCCACACTTCCCAGTTGTTGGGCAAAAGAGCGAATGTATTCATCGCCCTTCTCATGGCCGAAGTTGTTATTGACCATATGCAGATTGTTAAGATCGAAGACGCACAGCGCAACGGGCGGTTCAGCGGAAACGGGATGCTCCTGCCCCAAGATCTCCTCGCACTTATTCTTATTGGGCAGTCCTGTGGCTTCGTCGAGATAGACTTTGCTCTGCAGCTCGCGGTTGAGCGCGGCAGTGCGCACCGCGCGAACAAGTTCGACCGCAAAGGTCGCCACCAAGCCCACGATGTCGATGATCACCAAGCCCTCGAGATAGTTGAGCGCCGACGCCTTCTCCTGAGAGTAGTCCCTGTCTCTTATACACATCTCCGAGCCCACGAGACCGAGGCTGATCT
>CABRID010000013.1 GCA_902470895.1 uncultured Collinsella sp. | reverse complement strand
ACACAAGGAGTATCGTCGGCAGCGTCAGATGTGTATAAGAGACAGCGGTAATAGAGCACATAGCCGTGACGCCGGCGCCCACCGCGACGGAACGCTCCTCCACCTTGGTCTCGACGGCTGCGGCGGCAAGGCACGCACCGGCGACGGCAAGGTTGGCAGCGGTCATGCCGGCACAGATGAGCGGGTCGGAACCGACCTCGGCCATAAGGATGAACTGCAGCGGGTAGAGCGCATTATTCATACCAAAGAAGACGAGGAACGGGGTGAAGCAACCCACGAACGCGACAGCTACAGCAGGGCAAGCGCGATAGACGTTGATGAGCACGTCAGCAAGCACAGTGCCCGCAGTGTAGCCAATGGGACCAAGGACGAGCAACGTAACGGGCACGGTCACTAACATGGTGAGCAGTGGGACGAAGACCGTGCGCAAAACCTCGGGCAGAACCCTCTGGAACCAGCGGTAAGCCACGCTCATGAGCAGCACGCCCAAGATGACGGGGAAGACCGTGGAGTTGTAACTCACCGCGGGAACGGCGAGACCAAAGAAGTCATAGACGGTATCATTGCCCTGACCAATGGTGTAGAAGAGCAACACCGCGCCCAGGAAGGCGCCGAGATAACCGTTGGACTTGAGACGCTGGGCGGCGGAAAAGCCGATAAAGACCGGCAGGAAATAGAATGTCGCCTGGTTGATGCAGGAAAAGAACTGATACGTGCCCGAATCGCTCGAAACGCCGCAGAAGTTAACGAGAAGCGTGAGTACAGCGCCCGTCAGACCACCGGCGACGATGACCGGGATGACCGGGGAAAACGTTCCGCCAAGGAATGAGAGGATAGCGTTGACGACACTTCCGTGATCCTTGTGGTCGACCTTTGCCGCCTGCGGATCGTCAACCGAGCCGCCCGCCGCAATGCTCTCGATCTTGAGAAACTCCTCGTAAAGACTCGGCACGTCCTGTCCGATCACAAACTGATATTCACCGTTCTGGACGACGAGCCCGATCACGCCGGAAACCGCCTTTGCCGCGCCCTCGTCAAACGTGCTGGCATCTTTAAGCTGAAGTCGCAAGCGGGTCATGCAGTGCGCGACGTTGGCAATATTTTGCTCGCCACCGCATGCGGACACGATGGCCGAGCACATCGCTGCATAGTCTTTCTTGGCTGCCATGAGGCCTATCCCTTCACCGTTGATGTAGTACATCTCAGCGCGCGCTTGCTGATGGCTGCATCATATAACGGACCCCTCTCGGCACGGGGTTCGGGATTTGGACCCTAGGCGAACTGAGCGAGCCCGGAACCGCCATAGAGAACAAAGTATCGGTTGTAGAGAAGATCGAAGAGATAGGTAATCCCGTACTGCGCGAACACGGTGCGCCCCTCCGTTGCCGGCGCCGGAGAGAGACGAACGGCATATGCAAAGTTCGCCATGATCTCGCCATTGGCATCGACAGTGACGAGCACGCTCACGACCGGTGAATCTGCGAGAGCAGTGCGAACAGCACGTGCGTAATTTCCGTGCTCCGAGATAACGACGAGGACGTCGTCGCCGGCCAACGCTTCGAGTTGAGTGATATCGCCCGTCGAATCGGTGACGATATCGATTACTTTGTGCAGGTAGAGCATCGACTGTTGAAACTGTCTCACTGCGCCGCTCGAAAAGTCCGATGTGAGGATCATGATGCGCTTGGACCGATGCAACAGCCGCGCTAGGCGATCGAGCGTCTCCTCGGAAACAGCCTCGTTGATCGTACGGTCCATCTCGGCGAGCGCCGCAACGAGGTAGTCCCGGTAGTTCTCATGGTCGGTATAGCGTGAGAATAGTCGGCGGTGACGCGACCATTCCCACGAATAGGATTTAAGGTCCGAGAAGTTATCCAAACCAATCGATTGGCAGAAACGCCGAATCCCCGAACGCGATGTATAGCACTCCTCGGCTACGTCATAGACGTTGAGGTCGGCGAGTCGGCCGAACCGCTCCAGAAAATAGCGGGCGAGTGTACTGTCCATAGAGTCGTGGGGGCTTCGATTGACCACCGCGAGCAGTGAATTCATAAGACTGAAATGCCTGATAGACGGACGGCTGTCCTCCGGAGCGCGAACCGATTCGTCGACCTCGGTGCCCATGGCTACAACTCCACGCTTTCGGCGCCGTTGATGGTTAGGTTGCGCTCGTAGAAGGCGGTGAGGGCACGGATGGCGTACATCACGTCGCGCACGCCGCCGGTCTCGTAGCTCGAGTGCATGGCAAGCTGCGGCAGGCCCACGTCTACGGCATGCATACTCGCCTGCATATTGGACAGATTGCCAAGCGTGGAGCCGCCGGCCATATCGCTCTTGTTGGCGAAGGCCTGCGTGGGCAC
The DNA here is from genome assembly GCA_902470895.1 of uncultured Collinsella sp. GTDB lineage: Bacteria > Actinomycetota > Coriobacteriia > Coriobacteriales > Coriobacteriaceae > Collinsella. The sequence continues at coordinate 23,969 of CABRID010000013.1, read as the reverse complement.
GTCGGCGTCATCGCAAATAGCCTGGAACACCGCGCGGCTAAAGGCATCGGTGCAGTAGTGCTGGTTGGCGGCTTCCTTGATAACGATGCCGCCGTTGAGCACAACCTGGTTGCGCGCATCGCACTTCTCGGCGTGGTTGGGGTGCACGGCATGCGCGTTGTCGCAGCTCACAAGCATCGAGGCGGCAAGTGCGCGATGGTACGACTCGTCGTCAAAGCCCAGCGATCCGTTGATGCGGCGCAGCGCGTCGGCCAAGAACGTCGACATGGCGCCCTGCTTGGTCTCGGAGCCCACCTCCTCGTTATCAAAGCAGCAAAAGACCGAAACGTCGTGCGCGTTCTCGGCACCCAAAAATGCCTGCAGCGAGGTGTAGGCGCAGGCCAGGTCGTCGAGCTTGGGCGTCGAGATAAACTCGTCGGCCCAACCCCAAATGCGCGCATCCTGACGATTGACCAGGAACAGATCGCGGCCCAAAATCTGCTCGGGCTCAACGTCCAGCTCATCGGCAATCAGAGCGTCAAAATCTCCCTGCTTGAGTTCACCGGCGCTGATGAGCGGGCACAGGTCAACGGCTCGGTTGGGAGCAAAGCTCTCGTTAACGCCACGGTTCATATGGATGGCAAGGCTCGGGATGATGGCGACTTCGCGCTCGGTGGCGAGCAAGCGACTCTCGATGCGGTCGCCCTCACGCACCAGCACGCGGCCCGCGAGCGCCAGCGGGCGGTCGAACCAGGTGTAGTCGATCATGCCGCCGTAGGCCTCGATGTTCAGGCGCAGCGTCTCGCCCGCGCCGTCGAGCTCGGGCACGGCCTTGACCTTAAACGTCGGCGAATCGCTGTGCGACGCCGCGAGCTGAAAATGATAGTCGCCGGCAACGCCGTCCTCGCCCCACGTCGCGGCCAGGTCCTCGCCCACCTTAAAGGCAACAACGCTCGAGGTGTTGCGCTGCGTGTAATAACGCCCGCCCGGCTCGATGTCCCACGCCGCGTTCTCGGGCAGGTAGGTAAAGCCCGCCTCGTCGAGCTCGGCCATAATGGTCGCCGCCGTGTGGAACATGCTGGGGCATGCCTCGATAAAGTCGATAAGGTCGTTGGCGGCCTCGATATCATCGGCCGTCACATGCGCGCGCTCGGGCGTTTCCTGATCCGTCATGCTCTCCCCTTTCGCTGGGTTGATGGTCCCCTCCAGCATACCCCGACGTGCCAGCACCGCACTCTTCATTCCGTGCTTAATTCCGCACCACTCACCAAGTTGAGCCATCATGCCCGCGCTCCTTTTGCGACAATTGCGCTAACAGGACGAGAGGAGTCGTCATGAAGCCACGTAACATTGCCATCGCCTGCGGTGTCGCGGGAGTCGCCGTCGGCCTTGCCGCTGCCACCGGCATCGTTTATCACAAGCAAATCAAGTCCGCCGCGTCGCTCAAACGCTTGACTGGCTACGCAGACGGCTATGACCTGTACGGCATCGACATCGCCTACGACTACGATCTTGATCGCATCATCGCCGCTGGCGTGCGCGACGACCAGGCCTACATCGATGCCGTGGTGTCGCAGGTGCTGCCCGGCGTGCCGGCACATGTCCAGGCGCCCCAGTTTGCCTGCAGCGCTTTTGTCGCCGTAGATGCCGAAGGCCGCGTGCGCACCGGTCGCAATTACGACTTTAAGGACGACACCTCGGCGCTGCTGGTGCGCAATCACCCACGCGGCGGCTATGCTTCCATCGGGTTTGCCGCCCTTAACAACCTGGGCGATAACACTCCGCTTGACTCCGTCGCCGGACGTGCCGCCGCACTCATGGGCCCGTTTGCCCAGCTCGACGGTGTTAACGAATGCGGCGTGTCCATTGCCGTACTCACCCTGGATTCCAAGCCCTGTGACCAGGACACGCAACGCCCCGTCATCAATACCTCGCTCGCCATCCGTCTGGTGCTCGACCGCGCGGCTACCACGCAGGAGGCCGTAGACCTGCTTTCCGCCTACGACATGCACGCCATGGCAGGACGCGATTACCACTTCTTTATCAACGACGCCGCCGGTGACGCGCGGGTGGTGGAGTGGGATCCGCGCGACCCCGACCGTGCTTTCAAAGCGACTCCTATACGCTAGGTTACGAACTTCTACGCCTGCTATGGAGACGAAGTGCTGCCCAATCAAAAGAATGGCGAGCTGGGCCATGGTAAGGAGCGCGCCGTCGCAATCGCCGATGTCCTTGACGCCCATGTCGGTGCCCAGGACGAGACAGTCGCTTGGAAGGCCCTACGCGCCGCAGCGCAAGAGCCCAATCCGGAAGACATCACCAGCAATACACAATGGTCGGTCGTCTTTGACAATACCGAACCCGCCGCCGCCATCACGCTGCGCCGCCACTGGGGCGACGTCGACGCCTTCGCGCTGTAAGGAGATGGCACCGTCGTCCTTACGTTCCCTGACGTTGCTTACATTTCCATACGCTTGAGCTAACACGTTTTACCCCCGTATCAACAGTGTGCGGGGGTAAACTTATGCGCATGTTATAACTTGCCCGGAAGGATTCATCATGCTCAGGATCGGTCTTCTTACCAGTGGCGGCGACTGTCAGGCGCTCAACGCCACCATGCGCGGCATCGTCAAAACGCTTATGACCAATAGCGAAGAACCTATCGAGATCTATGGTTTTGAGGACGGCTACCAGGGCCTTATCTACAGCAGGTTCCGCGTCATGACGCCCGCCGATTTTAGCGGTATCCTCACCCGCGGCGGCACCATCCTGGGCACGAGCCGCACACCGTTCAAGCGCCTGGATACTCCCGAGGCCGATGGCGTCGAGAAGGTGCCCGCAATGGTCCACACCTATCATAAGCTGCAACTCGACTGCCTGTTTATGCTGGGCGGTAACGGCTCCACCAAGACCGCCAACCGCCTGCGCGAAGAGGGCCTCAACGTTATCGCCCTGCCCAAGACCATCGATAACGACACCTGGGGCACCGAGCTGACGTTTGGCTTTACGAGCGCCATCGACGTCGCCACCAAGTGCATCGACGACATTCACACCACCGCTTCGAGCCACGGCCGCGTGTTCGTTATCGAGATCATGGGCCACAAGGTTGGCTGGATCCCGCTGTACGCCGGCGTCGCGGGCGGCGCGGATGTCATCTTGATTCCCGAGATCCCCTACGACATGGATAACGTCATCAAGACCATCGAGCATCGCATGGAAACCGGCAGCCGCTTTACCATCGTGGCCGTCGCCGAGGGCGCTATCTCCAAGGAGGACGCGGCGCTGTCCAAGAAGGAGTACAAGAAGAAGCTCGCCGAGCGCACGAGCCCGTCAATCGTGTACGACATCGCCAAGGAGATCGAGGCCAAGACCGGTCGCGAGACCCGCGTCGCCATCCCCGGCCACACGCAGCGCGGCGGTCAGCCCGACGCCCAGGACCGCATCTTTGCGACCCAGTGCGGCGTCGAGGCAGCACTGGGATGCCTACGCGGCGAGTTTGGCTACATGATTGCCCTGCGTGACGGCAAGATGTGCCACATGCCGCTCGAGGATGTCGCCGGCAAGCTCAAGTATGTCGATCCCCAGAGCGATCTGGTGCGCGAGGCCAAGGCGTTGGGCATCAGCTTCGGCGACGAATAGCCTCGGCAGGGACCGCTCCCATCGGAGGCCCCAGGGCTTACCTCCCAAATCGTCCTCGGACATGTCAGGACCCCGCTGCGCGCTTTGCGCGGCGGGGTCCTTCCGTCCTGCGGAAAGATTTGGGAGGTAAGCCCTGGGGCCTCCTGCGGTAACTGGGGAGGCCGAGGCTATTCGTCTTCTTGCTGCAGGTGCTTGGTCTGAAATTTTGGAATGATTGGGGCTCTTGGCTGTCATGGGCACTGACATTTGTCATGAAATGGCTGGTCGTTGGGGGGTTGCCACCTATAGTTGCGGTAGGGTTGGGGCAGATTCTAACTAGAAATGGTGGTCGCTACCGGTTGTTCTCGACATACTCGAGCCATTCGATTACGGTCACCTCACGAAAGGAACTGCCATGGATCTTGCAATGGCGCAGCGGCTCGTCGATCGACGCAAAGCTGCCGGGCTTTCTCAGGAGGCGCTTGCCGCCCAACTGGGTGTGAGCCGCCAGGCTGTCAGCAAATGGGAACGCAGCGAATCCTCGCCCGATACCGATAACCTCATTGCGCTCGCCGCACTGTATGGCGTGTCGCTGGATGAGCTGTTGTATGGGGAGGCAGTGGATAGCACTGACGACTCGCAGGCTGATGATGAGGCACAGGACAGCGGCGCCGGCGCCAAAGCTTCAGATAAGGCTGAAGAGGCTGAGGCTTCTACTGAGCACGCTGATTGCAGCGATAAGCCACTTGTCGATATTTCCCTCGCGCGCGGCATCCACGTTATTGATCCCAACAAGGGCGAAGAGGTTCATGTTGGCTGGAATGGCATCCATGTGGCTAACGAGCGCAAGGGTGAAGAGATCCATGTGGGGCCAGGCGGATTGCATATCGATACGCTTGAGGACGATGGACATAGCGTGCATACCAATGACGACGGCACCGTCACCATCGACGGCGAGACGTTTTCCAGCTGGAAGGAAGCACACGACAAGCTCGACCATCATGGCAAGCATTTCCACACCAAGGTCGGACGCGCATGGAACAAATTCCCCTTCCCCGCGCTTGTCGCCCTCGCCTATCTGGTGCTCGGCATTGTCTACGGCACATGGGCTACGGGACTCTTCCTCGTCTTTCTGATTCCCATCTACTACGCGCTTGGCGACTTTATCGACCAACGCCACTTATCTAAGCTGATCGATGTCGTCTATTCAGTCAGCGCCGAGACATGGTTCCTCTACATGTGGCTCCGCCTGGGGCAACCCCATCCCGCCTGGGTAATCCTCATCACCATCCCGGTCGTAAAAGCACTCATGCGTTGGTGCCGTAAACAATGGAAGCATCGCAAGCGAGCCTAAACCATCCCAGCCCGACAGCAGCACCCAACTAGTACTCCCCCGCCCATCCCTCCTAAGTTGCGGTGATATAGTTTCGGTTTTAGCCTTGAGTAGTCGAGTTTAGGAACTATTCCACCGCAACTTACGAATGATCGGAGCGGCTACAGCACAAGCGTCGGCGTTCGTTTGATGGTCCGCCACGAAAAGGGGCTATCTACTACGTTTAACTCGATGGGGCCAACCATGACCACCCTTTTCGAAAATCGACAGGCCTTCTACCTGCGGTTTTATTTTTCGTTTTCCCGGCATAGTTGAGGGTATCCAATTAAACGTAGTAGATAGGCCCGTTTTGTGGCATACAACCCATTCAAGCCCAATCTCGAAGGCTAAAGAGAGCCTCTCATCAACGCTTGCGGGCGAAAACAAAATAGAATGAAAGGCAAATGGAAAGCCCGTTTGACGAGCGGAGGACATATGCGCGACGTAGCCGAAAGCGACTGGAAGCTGTTTAAGAAAATGCTTCCTCAATGGCAAGAACGTTATATGGAAAAGCTCATCGGCCAGTACGTTGAGATACTGAACGGCGACAGCGAAGCGTCCAGTAGATTTTGGGCACTAGAAGAGCACCTCAATAGAGACAAGCTGTCCTCAGGCGTAATTGCAAACGATATTCGCCGCAGCACAATGCACCGCGAGATAGCCAATTTGCTTATCGACAGCGTGATCACCCTTGACGACCTTGACGGTTTTACCGAGGACATTAAGAGCTATGCGCAACACTGGATTGGACAGTAAGAGCACTGAGCGACAAACATCCCCAGCAAAACGGGGCAAACGCCGGGCCACCTAATGGTTGCCCGGCGTTTGGCCAGATAAAACCTGCCATAATAAACCTGTCCCTTTTTGGCAGGTTACTCGGCGCTCTTGAGAGCGCCGACCATGTCGATCCTATTGAGGGTGCGATTGGTAGTGAGGTTGACGATAAACGTAAAGACAAAGGAAAGCACTACGGCGAGCACATAACTCAGCGGCTCGACTTCGACGTCAAAGTACAGCGACGGCATCTGCAGGATGTACGTAAAGCTCTCGGCAAGCAGGCCACCCAGCGGCACGCCCAGTGCGGTGCCAATCGCCGTGAGGATCAGCGTCTCCTTGTTGACGTAGTGGTGTACCTCGCCACGGCGGAAGCCCAGCACCTTGATGGTCGCCAGCTCGCGTTCGCGCTCGGAGATATTCGTGTTGGACAGCGTAAACACCACCACAAACGATAGGCACGCCGCCATAAAGGTCACGAGCACCACGACGGAATTGATAATCGCAAAGTTCGCCTCGTAGTTCTGCCAATGTTCGGCCGTGCTTGAGATGGTGAGCCAACCGTCGCTCTTAAGCTTCTTGCTAAACGCAATCTGGTCAGAAGTTGAGCCCTTAAGCAGCACAAAGACACCGTTAAGGCGCACGCTTCGACCGAACGCGCGCTCATAGGTGCCCTGCGTCATATAAAGCGTATTGCCCAGATAGTTGAGCGAAATGTCGCTGACTTTGACCTTGGCTACGTTGAGCGACGAATCCTGGACGTGTGCCGTATCGCCCGGTTGAATCCCCAGCACCAGCTGTGAACTCTTGCTCAGATACACGTCTCCGTCACGCAAAGACAGTGGCTCTTTGGACTCATCCTCGAGACGCACGTAGTCGTCCAGGCCGTTCGTGCGGTCATCGGGCACCACAATCAGCTGCACGGTCTCGCTCTTTCCGCCGAATGTAAAGGTGACGTTGTCGGTCATAATCGGCAGCGTCGAAGTCACGGTCACGTCAGAATCCTTGGCCGCGCTGCGCTCATCCAATGCCGCGCACGTCTGCGAAAAATCGTCGGGATTGGCAACCGCCAGCAGGTCATAGCGCGTGACGTGGCCGTACTGCTTGGGCGACAGCGCGACCGACGTATCACGAATACCCATACCGCAGATCACGAGCGCCGTGCAGCCGGCGATACCGAAGATGGTCATAAAGGCACGCTTTTTGTAGCGGAACAGGTTACGCGCCGCCACCTTGTTTAAGAAGCCCATGCGGCGCCAGATAAAGCCGATGCGCTCGAGCAAGATGCGCGAGCCAGCGCGCGGGGCCTTGGGACGCATAAGCGAGGCCGGGGTCTCGGCCATCTCGTGGCGGCAGGCGATAATCGTGGCGCCCACCACGCCCACGGCAAACAGCGCCACCGACACGAGCGACGACACGATGTCGTACGAAAGCAGCATCTGGGGCAGTGAGTACATGTCGTCGAACACCGTAAACAGGAACAGCGGCAGGCCCACAAATCCGATGATGTTGCCGAGCACGCCGCCGATCAGACAAGCCCACAGAGCATAGTCCACGTATTTGGACAGGATGCGTCCGCGCGAATAACCGAGTGCCTTATACAGGCCGATGAGCGTGCGCTCCTCCTCGACCATACGCGTGGCGGTGGTAAGGCTGATGAGCACGGCGACGATAAAGAAGATGAACGGGAACACCGTGGCGATGGCCTCAATTGACGAGCTGTCGCTCTCCACGCTCGAGTAGCTTGCGATGTTGCCGCGGTCCTGGATGTACCAGGTGCATTCGCCCAGATCGGAAAGCTCGGCGCGGGCATCGGCAAACTGTTGATCGGCGGCGGCGCGACGCTGATCCAGGTCGGCTTGCGCCTGCGCACGCTCGTCGCTGCCCTCGGCCATGCGATTGATGTTGTCCTGCTCAATCCCAAAGAGCATATTCGCCTGACGCTCAGCCGCGTCCAAGCTCGCCGGCGTGTCGACCGTCAGCTCCTGGGCGCGCGCCTTCTCACGCTCCTCGCGGATCTTCTCGATATTGCCCTTGACCTCATTGATCTTTGCCGCGTAGGAATCCGAATAGGAGTTGAGGCTCTTGGCTCCCTCGACGATCACGTGGACCGCGGAGTAGGAAGAAGATGTCGCGGCGTCCTCGCTCACATAGAACTTATAGTCCGCCGCCGAAGCAGCGCGAAAGGCGTTGACTGTCGAGTCAGAACTTACATCAGTGGGGTCGAGGACCTCAGCCGTAATGGTGTAATCGCCCGCGGCAAACTGGTCCTTGGCGCTTTGATTGGACGAGCTCGCGTCATTGGCGGCAAAACTCACCGTATCGCCGATTTTCTTGCCCGATGCCTTCAGGAACTTCGAAGTCACCGCGACTTCATCGGCGCTCTCGGGCAAATCGCCGTTCACGAGCACCGGCTGATCGATGTTCTCCTTGGAGAGACTCTGCACGACCACGCGCTCGCGCGTTGTGCCCACGGCGGTGTAGGCGGTCTCGGTGTAGATGCCCTCGGCCGTTTCGACGCCATCGACCTCTTGTATGGCGTCGAGATCATCGTCAGTCAGGCCATAGGTCGACTGCACGTTAATGTCATAGACATTTTGCTGGTCGAAGTAGGCATCAACCGAATCACACAGGTCCTCGCAACCCGCCTTAAGGCCGCACATCACGCTCACGCCAAGCGCGGTGATGACCACGATTGACAAAAAGCGCTTAAGACTGCCTCGGATTGTGCGGTAGATGCCACGGCGAAAAACCGTCGGCACCATATCGTTTGAGCTTTGGGCAGTGCGGTAGGTCGTAAAATCCTGCTCGCGCTCCGTGTTCTGCGCGTCGCGGCGTAGGCTGTTTTGGCGGTCTTGGTCCATGGGCGCTACCACTCGATCGTCTCGATAGGCACGGGATTTTGCTGGACCGTCTCGCTCTCCACGCAACCGTTCTTAAAGCGGATCAGGCGATCGGCCATGGGCGCCAGCGCGGAGTTGTGGGTGATGATAATGACCGTAATGCCCTGCTTGCGGCAAGTGTCCTGCAGCAGCTGCAAGATCTGCTTGCCGGTTTTATAGTCAAGTGCGCCCGTGGGCTCGTCGCACAAAAGCAGCTTGGGGTTCTTTGCCAGTGCGCGGGCAATGGACACGCGCTGCTGCTCGCCGCCCGAAAGCTGCGCGGGGAAGTTGGCGAGGCGCTCACCCAAGCCAACCTGGCAAAGCGTTTGCTCGGCATCGAGCGAATCAGGGCAGATTTGCGCCGCAAGCTCAACATTTTCGAGCGCCGTCAGGTTGGGGACCAGATTGTAGAACTGGAAGACAAAGCCGACGTCGGCGCGGCGGTATTCCACGAGCTGCGCCTCGTTAGCGGAGCTCACATCGCGCCCGTCCACCGTCACGGTGCCGGAAGTCGCCGTATCCATGCCGCCCAGAATGTTGAGCGCCGTGGTCTTGCCGGCACCCGAAGCACCCAAAATGATGGCGAGCTCGCCGCGCTCGACCGTAAAGCTCGCGCCGTCGAGTGCGTGAATGCGGGCGTCGCCCTCGCCGTATGCCTTGATGACGTCTTTGAATTCGATATAAGCCATCGATCGGTTCCCATCTGGTCGGATAACTCTTTAGTATTACCCATTTCGCACCGACTAAAAAGGGACGGGTTTATTTTGGCAGGTTCTATATGGGGAAACGGCAGCTATAGATGAGGCGCCGGGGAGGCAGAGAAATCATCGATGGGGTCAGGCCGACCGCCAAACACAACGCACGCATCTCAATCTGTCAGCCAAATCATTCGAACAGCTGTTCGTTTCTATGATATGATTCAGCTATCTAAGCAGGCCAATACGCAGAAAGGCGGCCAACATGGCGTTCGACTTTAAGAAGGAATGCAAGGAGCTCTACGGACCTGCGAGCAAGCCGAGTATCGTAACTGTCCCGCCTATGAGCTACGTTGCCGTTCGCGGAAAGGGCGACCCAAATACCGAAGGTGGCGAGTATCAAAATGCCCTGCCGCTGCTTTACGGCATCGCCTATACCGTCAAGATGTCAAAGAAAGGCTCAAGGAGTATCGAGGGCTATTTCGACTTTGTGGTACCGCCGCTCGAGGGCTTCTGGTGGCAAGACTCCCCGAGCGGCGACATCGATTATGTACGCAAGGACGATTTCAACTTTATCTCGTGCATCCGCCTGCCCGATTTCGTCACTCAGGATGACTTTGACTGGGCGGTCGCGGAAGCCACGGCCAAAAAGAAACTGGACTTTTCTGCCGTCGAGCTGCTTAAAGTTGACGAGGGTCTCTGCGTTCAATGCATGCACACTGGGCCCTACGACAACGAACCGGCGACCGTAAACGCTATGAATGAATACACGACCGAGCAGGGCTATGTCCCCGACTTCTCAGACACCCGTTTCCATCACGAAATCTATCTCTCCGATCCGCGCAAATGTGCACCGGCGAAACTTAAGACTGTGGTTCGTCATCCTATCAAGCGCGCTGAATAGCGTGAAGCGTCATTTCACGCGCTAGGTTTTAAGCCAGCCAACCAGCCGCCTCCTAGGCCGTCCGGTAATTATCTTGACGCGGCCCGTCGCATCTTATAAGTTTGTTTTGCTAAAGCTGGAAAGCCTCTCAACGATGCGCAACTCCAGCTCTTTTTCTATCAAGAGGCTTAATGAAATACCAGAAGTCGCGGATATCCATCAACGAACAAATAGCACTATTGACAGAAAACAAGGGTCTTAAGTGCTCTGATCAAAGCGAACTCGAGCGAGCTTTGGTCGAAGCCAACCACTACAGACTGTCGGCCTACTGGTTTCCCTACAAAACCAAATGCAAGTCCGGGATTACCATCTTTCGCGAAGGCACAACATTCGAAACCATCATCTACACGTATGAATTTGACCGAGCCCTCCGGCAGTTAATGTTTGATGCGGTCGGCAGTGCGGTCGGCAGAATTGAGATCTACCTCAGAAGCAGAATTGCCTATCTTGCCTCTGAGGAACGCGGGCCTTTCTGTTACCCAGATGTCGCCATAACGAGGCTCAACTCGGCATGCCCGTCGAGCTCTGCGCCGCACTGGGCTACGCAGCCGTCTTTGGCAGCGCCACCAATACGCTGCTCGCACCCATCCTTATTGGCTGCGAAGTCTTCGGCTTTGGTAACTTGCCGATGTTCATTATTGTCTGCGTTGTGGCTTACCTGTTCAACATGGATAAGTCCATCTACGCCCTGCAGGAGCGGGCGTAGATCGATGTCCAGGCAGGTGGTCTCAGCCGGAAACGGTGTCCCACTCTGAGGCTGTATTCCGGGACACGGTTTCCGCTTGGAACGCCATTCGGAAAGCGCATCCCGCTTTAAAACGGAATTTCGGGACGTAGTTTCCGTCTGAGCCTCCATTCGGAAAGCATGTCCCGTTCTTTCACGGCATCTTGGCTATGCAAAGCGCTCGAGTGTTACTCCTCGTACGCGCCCTCAAGCCGAAGCAGCCACTCCTTGCGATCAAGCCCGCCGGCATATCCGTTAAGCGAGCCGTCGGCCGCCACCACGCGATGGCATGGCACAATAATCGAAACAGGGTTGCGAGCGACCGCGGCCCCCACGGCACGGGGAGACACAACGGGTGTCTCATTTCCCGGCACACGATGTCGAGCCGCAACACGCTGGGCGATCTCGCCATACGTAGCGACCTCGCCACGCGGAATAGAAAGCAGCTCGTACCAAACTTCACGCTGAAACGCCGTGCCAATCAAATGCAACGGCGGCGTAAACCGAGGTTCCTGCCCTGCAAAATAAGCATTCAGCCAAGCCCACGAACGCTCAAGCACCGAAGAAGCCGCACCATTTGCAGGACTCACCGACGACATGCCGCCAGCACCAGAAACTGCATCGGCGCCTTCAACATGTTCAGGATCTTCTTTGAGAAGCGTGGAGCCAAAATGCTCCTGTCCCTCAAACCAAAGCCCCGTCAGACCGCGGCCATCAGCGGCAAGCAAGATTTCGCCCAAAGGCGAAGCAAACGTCGTCGTGACCACCAGCGGCTCCTTTCAAAACTCCGCAACATAATACCGCGAATTGTGCAGACAACCCCAATCGACCCCAAAGTCACCCAAGGCAGCAGGCGCGCAGCGCCGAGGCCGCCGCCGGGACCAGGGCCCGCAACAGCCACGCGCCCCCACATCAGCCCAGCGGCCTCAACCAACAACGACCCCATCGCAGGCCGCTTGCAGCAGCGTCACCGCAGGCGGGGGCCGGGCTCAGTTTTCAGAACACTCCGCAGACCAGTGTGGCGCCTTGTCCGCGGCTCCGAAGGAGCAGGACAAGGCGCCACACATGGTCGAGGACGTTCTGAAAACTGAGCCCGGCCCCCGCCGGACAGGTCACACTACTCGCAGAGCAGCTTAGCGATCTGGACGGCGTTGGTTGCCGCGCCCTTACGGATTTGGTCACCGCAGCACCAGAAGGTAATGCCACGCGCGGCCTCCGGGTTCGAGATGTCGCGGCGCACGCGACCGACCCAAATCAGGTCCTGATCGGACGTATCCATCGGCATGGGGAAGCGGTCGTGCGCATCCTCGGCGCTCATGTCGTCAACCAGCTTCACGCCCGGAGCGGCAGCCAGCGCAACACGGGCCTCGTCAACCGTAATGTCACGCTCGAACTCGAGCGTAATGCTCTCGGAGTGCGAGCGCAGCACAGGCACGCGCACGCAGGTGCAGTTCACGCGCAGCTCGGGCAGGTGCATGATCTTACGGCCCTCGTTTTGTAGCTTCATCTCCTCAGAGGTAAAGCCCTCCTCCTTGACGCCGCCAATCTGCGGAATCAGGTTGCTCGCCAGCTGGGCGGCAAATGCGCGCGGCTCGGGAATCTCCTCGCCACGGCCCAGGGCAGCAAGCTGCGCTTCGAGCTCGGCCATACCGGGAGCACCGGCACCAGAAGCCGCCTGATACGTCGAGACGATCATGCGCTTCACGCCGGCAAGCTGATGCAGCGGCCACGTGGGAACCAGGCCGATGATGGTCGCGCAGTTGGGGTTGGCGATAAGGCCGTGATGCCACCTGATGTCGTCGGCATTGATCTCGGGCACGACCAGCGGCACCTCGGGATCCATGCGGAAGGCATGGCTGTTGTCGACCACGACGGCGCCGCGCTTTACGGCCTCGGGCAGCAATTCCTTGGCGATATCGTCGCCGGCAGCGCCAAGCACAATGTCACAGCCCTCAAAGGCCTCGGGGCAAGCCTCTTCGATCACGATTTGCTCGCCGCGGAACTCGACGGTCTTGCCCGCGGAGCGTGCGCTTGCCAACAGCTTGAGCTTGCCGACCGGGAACTCCTGCTCGTTGAGGCACTCAAGCATCTGGGTGCCCACGGCTCCCGTCGCGCCCAAAATAGCAACCGTGTACTGTTTCATGCTTCCCCCTTTAAAGGTTGTGGCTATCGCCCGCACGCCAAGCAGGCCGATTATTGTTGCCAGTGTATACAAGAACGGGGCGGGCACGAAACCCGCCCCGTCGAAACGAAACCGAAACGAAACGCCCCGCCGTAGATTTTTAAGACATGACCCAAAAATCTACCGAGCAGTCGCTACTTTTTGAGCGCGGCCAGAGCGGGATCAACCGGCGCGGGAGCCTCCAGGTCGGAGACCTTCACAATACCGTTCTCATCGGAGAAGGCACGGTAAATGGTCCGAATCGCCAGGTCGAAGTCCTTCTCCTCCACGCCAATGATGATGTTGATCTCGTCGCAGCTCTGCGAAATCATACGCACACTCACGCCGGCCTGGCCAAGCATGCCAAACAGATGGCCCGAGATGCCGGCACGGCCGCGCAGGTTACGGCCGACGGTCGCGATGAGCGCCAAGCCCTCGACAACCTCGATCTCGAGCGGCTCAACCTCCTGCTGAATGTCGCCCACAAGCGAGTACAGTGAATCGTGAACGTCCTGCTCCTGCACCACGGCGCCAAAGCGGTCGACGCCGGTAGGCATATGCTCGACGGAAACGTCATAGCGCTCGAAGACCGAAAGCGCGCGGCGCATAAAGCCGACGCGGGGCTTGGTGCGGTCGCGGGCCACGTTGATGGCGACAAAACCGCGCTTGCCGGTCACGCCGGTAATGATGGGCTCTGCCTCGCCCTCGTCGGCCGTCTCGCTAATGATGGTGCCGGGATCCTGCGGCGCATTGGTGTTCTTGATGACCAGCGGAATGCCTGCCTCGCGCACGGGGAACACAGCCTCCTCGTGCAGGACGCTTGCGCCCATGTACGAAAGCTCGCGCAGCTCCTCGTAGGTAACGCGCGCAATGGGCTGAGCCTCGGGAACAATACGCGGATCGGCAGAATAGAAGCCCGAGACGTCGGTCCAGTTCTCGTACAGATCGGCACCCAGGCACTTAGCCAAGATCGAGCCCGAGATATCGCCGCCGCCACGATCGAGCAGCTTGATCTGGCCCTCACGCGTCGCGCCGTAGAAACCGGGCATAACAAAGCCGCCCTGCTGACCGTACTCCTGCACCAGCTCGGAGGTGCGATTCATGCTGAGCGTACCGTCGTGATGGAACGCCACAACCGTCGCGGCGTCCAGGAACGGTAAGCCCAGGTACTCGGCCATCAGGCGGGCGGTAAAGTACTCGCCACGGCTCACAAGCTCCTCGGTGGAGTAGCCGCCCGAGCGGGCGCGCTCGGCAAAGGCCGCGAACTCCTCACGGATGGGATAGGTGAGCCCCAGCTCGTCAGCGATATCAAAATAGCGCTGGCCGATGTCCTCAAGTAGTTCCTCGCACGACACGTGATACTTAACGTGCGCGTTAACCAGATAGAGCAGGTCGGTCACCTTGGTGTCGCCCTTAAAGCGGCGGCCGCAGGCGGAAACCACCACAAAACGGCGGGCCGGATCGGCATCGACGATGGCCTTGATCTTTTTGAAGTGTTCGGCGTCGGCGACCGACGAGCCGCCAAACTTGGCAATCTTAATCATGGGCTGGAGGTTACCTTTCTAAAAGCCTCTGCGAACCTGTTTTGCGTGCTCTGATACCATGGGTTTCACCGATTGGGACCAAGGCATCCGAGGAGCAGTGTTATATGGGAACTTATCATAGTACACGAGGACGCACTTTATCGTGCTCAAGTAAGGTGGCAATCCGTACCGGCATCGCTCCCGACGGGGGTTTGTTTGTCTCGGACGAGCTCGGCACCCAGCAGGTCGATATCAGCTCGCTTGCAGATAAATCGTACTTTGAAATCGCTCAAGATGTGTTGGGAATGTTACTGAATGATTACACGGCCGAAGAAATTTCGGCGTGTGTCGACGAGGCATACCGCGGCACGTTCGCGAGTGAAGAGGTTACGCCGCTCGTCAAACTCGACGCTGCGCCGGGCGCTGACGCCCCTCAGACCTATGTGATGGAGCTCTTTGGCGGTCCCACGAGCGCCTTCAAGGACGTCGCCCTGCAGATGCTCCCCCGCTTGATGGCCCGCACTTCCGCCAAGGACGGCGGCGCCGAGCGCATCATGATCGTCACCGCCACGTCGGGCGACACAGGCAAGGCAGCACTCGCCGGCTTTGCCGACGCCCCGGGCACGGGCATCACCGTCTTTTATCCCGAGGGCAAGGTCAGCCGCGTGCAGAATCTGCAGATGTCCACGCAGGAGGGCGGCAACGTCGCCGTCTGCGGCATCCGCGGCAACTTCGACGACGCCCAGAGTGCCGTCAAGCGCATCTTTGCCGATAAGGAGCTGGCCGAGCGCCTGGAGGCCGCCGGCACCGTGCTTTCGAGCGCCAACTCCATCAACGTCGGCCGCCTGGTGCCGCAGGTCGTCTACTACTTTGCCGCCTATGCGCAGCTGCTGCGCGCCGGCGCCATCGAGGCCGGCGATGCCGTGGAGTTCTGCGTACCGACCGGCAACTTTGGCGATATCCTGGCCGGCTACTACGCCAAGCGCATGGGTCTGCCCGTCGCCAAACTCGTCGTGGCCAGCGACAAGAACAACGTGCTCGCTGACTTCCTGACCACCGGCGTCTACGACCGCAACCGTCCGTTCTTCACGACCATTTCGCCGTCGATGGACATCCTTATTAGCTCTAATCTGGAGCGCATGCTCTACTTCCTGTCCGACGGCGACTGCGAGCTCGTTGCCGGCCTTATGGAGCAGCTTGCCCAGACCGGTCGCTACGAGGTGCCTGCCGAGCTGCTGGCCAAGATCCAGAGCGTATTTGGCTGCGGCTGGGCCAGCGAGGACGAGGTTCGCACCGCCATCAAGAGCTGCTGGGATGCCAACGGCTACGTGATCGACCCGCACACCGCTTGCGGCTATCACGTCTTTGAGCAGGTCGCCCCCACCGAGGGCGCCAAGGCCCGCGTGCTGCTTTCGACCGCCAGCCCCTACAAGTTCCCGCGCGCCTGCTGCGATGCCCTGGGCCTCGACGTTCCCGAGGACGACTTTGAGGCCATGCGCGTGCTCGAGCAGGCAACCAACACGGTCGCCCCAGCCCAGCTCGCCGAACTCGAGTCCAAGCCCGTCCGCTTCGAAGACGTCTGCGACGTCGATGAGATGGCCAGCTACGTAGAGCAGGCTGCAAAAAAGATAGCAACCAACTAAACCCCTTATAAGGCGCCGGCGAAAGCCGGCGCACCTTCTTTTATCAGATACCTACCGGGATGATGACGAACGTGCATAGCGTGCCTGGCTGTTTAGTTCGTCGCGAGTTCCGCACGCAAAGGAAAGCACTTAATGTGCTTTCCGTCTTGCGCAGGACTGCCCGAGCAGCGAACTAAACAGCCAGGCACGCCAGGAGGACTCACATGATCAAGATCACCGTCCCAGCAACAAGCGCCAACTTGGGCATTGGCTACGATACCCTCGGCATGGCCGTCAGCCTCTACTCGCACTTCACCTTCGAGCGCGCCGACAAACTCACCATCACGGGCTGCCCCGAGGAATTCCAAAACGAGAACAACCTGGTCTACGTGAGCTTTGTCGATGCACTGGCTGCATGGGGCGAGCCGGCTTTTCCCGTTGCCATCGACATCCAGACCGACGTGCCCGTCGCCCGCGGCCTGGGCTCCAGCTCCACCTGCGTCGTCGCCGGCATTATGGCCGCCGCCGCACTGACAGGCCACACCGTCGACCGCGCCGAGCTGGTTCGCATTGCCACCGAAGTCGAGGGCCATCCCGATAACGTCGCCCCCGCTATCCTGGGCGGCGCCGTCTGTTCCTTTACGCCGACCGATTCGCTCCCCCAGTGCCTGCGCTACGAGGTGAGCGATCGCCTGCGTTTTATTACCGTGATTCCGCCCTACGAGGTGCATACGAGCGAGGCGCGCAAGGTTGTGCCGCAGGAGATTCCACTCTCCACCGCCGTGTGGCAGATGGGCCGCATCGCCGGCATGACGCGCGGCTTGGAGACTGGTGACCTCGACCTGATTGCCGCCGCCAATGACGACCGCATCCAGGAACCCTATCGTCGCCGTCTGATTCCCGACTACAACGCCGTGCGCGACACCTGCCTTAACGGCGGCGCCAAGACCATCTGGATCAGCGGCTCGGGCTCGACTCTCATGGCCGTGACTGACGACACCATCGTGGCAAAGTTCCTGCAGGTCAAGCTGCGCGAGCAGTTCCCTAAGTGTGATACGCATATTCTGACGTGCGACACGGAAGGCGCCCAGATCGAATACCTGTAGTCGCCGTCCCGTATACTCGCCGGGGAGGCCAGGGGGCTTTGCCCCCAAATCGTCCTCGGACATGGCAGGACCCCCGCTGCGCACTTCGTGCGGCGGGGGTCCTGCCGTCCTGCGGAAAGATTTGGGGGCAAAGCCCCCTGGCCTCCCCTATGTTTACTTCGCCGGCGGCGGCTACAGGGACCTACGCTCTGGAAAGTCGCCGGGCTGATAGTTTGGCTTTTTATTGGTAGGGGCTCTTGCTAGGCTGGAGCACTTCCTAGAGGCGGGCATCGGCTGCGTGCCTGGTTTAGGCGGCGCTGGTTTCTTTGTATTCGAAGACTGGCTCTAGGAGGTCTTCGATGTTGCAGTGTAGGGCTTTTGCTATATCCCTTACGGTTGTTACCGAGGCTTCGTTGATGTTTCTCTGGCGTTGTTCGTACATTTGGATTGAGCGGAGGGACACGCCCGATTCGTATGCCAGGTCTTGTTGGGTTTTCTTAAGCTTCTTTCTTGCTAACGCAAGTTTGGTTTGCCTGGACGCTTTTTTCGCCATATCGCAGACGAGGCGAGCCACGCGTTCCTCCGAGGCTTCATGCCAGGGATAGTACAGACTGCGCAGTGCGTCAAACGGAACGACATGCAGCAGGTCTTCGAAAGACTCCCCTAAACGCCACTGCAGATATGCCAGTATCCAGCCTGTCCAATACTCTGGCGTCTTCTCAAAACGATAGGTGCGATCCGGTATAGACCCGCTCTGATAGCCGGACCTTTCAGCGATAAGCGCGAACAGCTCAACGCCCGATTTTCCCGATACGACCCATGCGTTGCCGCGTTCGAACTCGCGAGCTACGCCGCTCAGGCAAAAGAGTTCAGCAACTTCCGATCCTTCTGCTCCATAATCGTTAACGGCATAGTCAAAGCAGTCGCCGAGGTTGTTCATTGCATCCTCGAGGTAGTAGACGGGGTATGTCCTACTCGGCCCACAATCCGTTAACTCTTGGATCATTTAAATCAACCCTCCCTGCCATTAAATCCCTAATGTCGATACCTTCGGAATCGAACCCGTTAACCGTATCCAAGTATTTGCGTCGAGCATTCTGCTCTCGCTCAAAACGCTTGGGATAAAACTCAGACCCCAAAGCCTGCTTCCAATCGCAGAATCTAATCGCCGAAAATGCGCACTCGCTCATAAGAGCATATTGGATACCCAAATCACCCAAGCGCATGATACGTTGCAGCTGCCTGAGCGAGATCATGCCGCTGACAAACTGTCTTGCAAACGAAAAATAGGAGTCGTCGGCGCGATAACCTCGAATTACGTCATAGGGAGAAATATCAATCAGGCAGTTATCCAGCAGATAGCGAAGTCCTTCGCGCGCCAGCGGTGTCGAAACATTGAACTCCCTATTGTTAGCCAAAATCGCAAGCCAATTGAGAATTGAAAACTCCCCGGACTCCAAATCCAAGACTGCGAGACCATCCATATCGAGCTCATATCGATTTGCAATGCCATCAGACTCAGTCCGACATGCCCACTCCATTGCCATTTCCTCATGTGGCGTGCAATAAAACCCACACCCATAGTCATTGAATTGTCTGCATTTATCCAACGACGGATGCTCGACAACAACCTCCGACCCGTGCCAAAGCTCCATATCGACCTCCAAACAAAAATATCACCCCAGTGATAGTGTACCAATAACTATCACTGGGGTGATATAGATAGATGCAAACTATTGCCTGCCAAGAACCCTTACTAGAGGCAAGCCTCGGCGATGCGCTTTTTGAGTTCGTCGATGCCGGTGCCGGTCTGGGAGCTTGTGATGATTACGTTCTCGGCCGGAACGTTGAGCTGCTTTTTGATGGCTGCTGCCTGGCGGGCCTGCTGGGTGCGACTGAGCTTGTCGGCCTTGGTGAGGCAGACGATAAAGTTGAACTCATTGCCCTGCAGGTAGTCGATCATGTCATGATCGAGCTTGCTGGGATCGTGACGAATGTCCACCAGCGAGACGACCAAGTTAAAGCTGCGCTCGGAGTCGAAAAAGTCGCCGATAAGCTCGGCCCAGCGGTCGCGCTCGGCCTTGGAGCGACGGGCGAAACCGTAACCCGGCAGGTCCACGAAATGCACGTCGTCGGCCTCGAAGAAATTGATGTTGCTCGTCTTGCCCGGCGTGCTCGAAACCTTGACCAGATTCTTGCGGCCAAAGAGCTTGTTCATGATGGACGACTTGCCCACATTTGAGCGGCCAACGAAGCTCACCTCGGGGCAGGTGGACTCGGGAATCTGCGAAACCTTGCCATAGCTGGCGACGAACTTGGCAAGCTGGTAGTTAATGGAATCGGCCATGGACACTCCTTGGTCGTAGGTTCTTACAAATAGACGCGCTATTGCGCAGCGGCAATGCGGCGGACGATATCGAGCGTGATGTCACTTGCGACACGCGCGTACTCGAACAGATCGAACTCGCGCTCGCAAATTGCATCGTACGCCTCGTCACAATTATCGCTGATAGCGCGCAACACCAGGCAATCGACACCATTTTTGGTTGCGACATGGGCAATTGCCGCGCCCTCCATGCCGACACAATCGGCATGCGTCGCCTCGATAGCGTCATTGCGCATGGTGGCGCCCGTCACAAAGCGGTTACCCGTGGCAATCGTGCCGACCAGGAACTGCTTGGTGCCCTCGTTCGAAGCGACTGCATTTTTCGAAGCGTCAACAAACCCACGCTCAGCAAGCACGTCGGCGGCAATATCGACCAGCGCGGGCGTCGAGCCAAACTCCTCGAGCCCCGGTGCGGACTCGGCGATAAGCGCGGTATCGGTATCCAGATAGCGTAGGCGTTTGCCAATGACCACGTCGTCGATATGGAGCTTGGGGTTCAAACCGCCCGCAATGCCCGAAAACACAACAGCCTGCGGAGCATACTTGCTAATGAGGTGCTGTGTTGCAGCAGCGGCGTTCACCGTGCCCATGCCCGCCGTTGTGGCGACAACTGTCAGGCCGTCGAGCTCACCGCTCACAACGGTCAAGCCCGCCTCCCGTGCCTCGCAAACGTCGCTCAGCTCTTCCTTAATCTGCATGATCTCTTTTTCGAGCGCACCGATAATCGCGATGGTAGCCATACCATTCCCCAAACCTATACGAAATTCTCAACCAAGGTATGGTACCAGCATTTTGTTTGACCTCGCCAAACGAACACGCTAAGCCAGTGCAGCTCGCGTATCAAACAGAGCCTTTGCAATCGCGGCCGTAACCTCGCTCGAACGGTCACTCCATGGCATCGATGTCATGACGCTCATGACATAGGTACGGCCATCGATGTCGATGAGGCCTGCATCGCATGTCGAATAGCAACCATCCTCGCTAATCCAGCCTGCCTTGTTGCGCACCAAAACCTGCTCGTCCGCAATGCCATCGCGAATAAACGAGCGCGATGTTGATGCCAAAAGGCCTGACAACCACTGTGAAGTCTCGGTATCCATGCTCAGATACTCGCTCATCTCGCGCCATAACCTCGCAGAAGTGCGCGGGCAGTAGGTCGGAAAATCATTCATCGGATTCAGTGCCGTTTCGTCATCAACACCCAGATTGGCAATCCAATCCTCATAGCCATCATGGTCAAACGCCGCGCGTAACGCGATAAACGAATCGTTGTCTGAGTTGGCGACGGCATTCTCGATAAGGTCGCGCACCGTCTGCCAGCCCATGCTGCAACCACCATACGTGGCTAAAGGCCCATCGAGCGACACCCGCCCCGATTCGACCAACGTCTCGCAAATATAGAGCGCATACAACGCTTTGTAGCTGCTCGCTCCATACACCTCGACATCGGCGTTATACGTCACGCCCCTACCGCTCGATAGGTCGTAGAACACTACACCCACGTCGCCCAGCTCCTGCGCCTGGTCAAGCGCATTCTGGAGTGCGGCGAGGTTCTCATCCTCCAGGGCGAGGATCTGGTCATCAACCAGTGAGAAGGTCTGCACGGTATCGCCTGAGGGAATATCGTTAAAGTCCGCCTTCGAAAGCCCCGTCTTGAGGTTCGCTGTCGACAGGGTTTGACTTGCGGTGACTTTAGATTCAGAGACCTTTTTGTTTTGCGTCTGTACCGTTGACGCATCTGAATGTGCCGTTCGCTCCGAGGCGTAGGTTTTAACGGTAATTCCGAGGATAATAACCGCCGACGTTAGCATCCCAATGGCGGCAATCTTCCTCACGCGGATGCGAGCGCCGGCAAGGCCACGCGAAGACGTGCCCTTCGTCTTATATCTGCTGCCATGCTGCGGCACATACTCGTCCCGCGATGCGATGTTTCGCACGTGGTCTCCTGACTGCCACCGTTTATATACGAGCAGTATGATACCGAGCAGGCATTTCTTTCCAAAGATATTCAGCGGCGTTTAAGGTGTCTTTAAAGAAACCACAAGCGTATTTATCCAAATGACACGATTCTGTTGCGCATCTCACCGCAACCCAGAGAGCAGTCTTTTAAGGACGGGGCTCTTTAGCAATCAACTAGGTGCCCAGGGGCACTCATTTAAGTCTGTCCCCAATGAGTGCCCTGCAATCAACTAGGTGCCCGGGGGCACTCAATTAAGTCTGTCCCCAATGAGTGCCGCTAGCCGATGGCGTTTTTGAGTTCGGCGCGGCGCTTTTTCATGCCAGTCATGACGGCGTTGCGCAGCTCGGGCATGCGCGCGGTATCCATCTGGGGCACGCCCTCGAGCTTATAGGGGATCCCCAGCTGCTCATATTTGACGACACCCATGGTGTGATACGGCAGCATTTCCAGGCCCACCACGTTGTGCCACGGGGCAATCAAGCGGCCGAGCGCCTCACACTCCTCCACCGTGTCGGTAATGCCCGGCACCACCACGTGGCGAATAACAACCTTAATCTTGCGACGGGCAAGCTCATCGCCAAACGCCAGAATGCGCGCAGGATCGCATCCGGTCAACTTTTTGTGCTCAACCGGATTGGCATGCTTAATGTCGAGCAGCACCATATCGGTCTCGTTGAGCACAGCGTCGAACTTCTCGGGGTGGTTGGGGTCAAACGCATATCCGCAGCTGTCTAGGCAGGTATGCACGCGGCCATCGGGGTTGTTGTGCATTGCACGGAACAGGTCGGCCAAAAACTCGGGCTGCAGGAGCGGTTCGCCGCCCGAAACGGTAATGCCGCCACTGCGATAGAACTCATGGTTGCTCCGGAACTCGTCCATCAGGTGCTCCACGGTCACCATAGTGCCGCCGTTAACAGACCAGGTATCGGGATTGTGGCAATACGCACAGCGCATGGGACAGCCCTGAACAAACACCACAAAGCGGATGCCGGGTCCGTCGACCGTTCCCATCGTCTCGATCGAATGCACGCGACCCAGGGCATACGCAGAGTCCTCAGGATGAGCATCCACACCCTCAAGCGTCATCTCAGCCATTCCCGCAACCTTGCCTCTCTTTGGTTTTTGTCAATTAAAATGCCAGAGCCATTCTAGCCCATACGCCTGATGGCGAAACGGTTTAGCGGTCAATTAGATCGTCCTATTTGACTCCACGCAAAAGCGGCGGGAAGGTTGTCGCAACCCGCTCGCCGCCGAAGCAATAGAAATCGATAGACGCCAGGCCCTACGCCTTAAGCGTGAGCACCGCACCGAAGGCGGTCGGGCCGCAATGGCTCGAGATGACGCCGCCGACCTGAGTCCAGGTAACGTCCCTAAAGCCCAGGTCATGCGCATAGACTTCCATGTCATCGCGCAGCTCCTGGGAAAGGCCCACCGAATACGCCAGGCCAATGTGCGAGTAGTCAATCTCGCCCTTCGCAACCATGTGGTCAATAAAAGCACGGGCGCATTTGAGCATAGAGCCGCGGAACTTCTTGGTTGCCACGAACTTGCCGCCCGTTACCTCAATGCAGGGCTTAATCTTGAGCAGATGGGCACCAAGGAATGCCATGTTGGACAAGCGACCGCCCGCCTTAAGGAAGGCAAGATCGGTAGGAACAAAGCCCAGCAGCACGCGGTCCATGACGGAGTTCGCGAAGGCGAAGATCTCGTCGACGGTGGCATCGGGGTGAGCCTCGATGTATTTGGCGGTCTCGACGACAACGAGCGACTGGCCCACCGAGACAAAACGCGTGTCCATGGAGTAGACGTAGTCGCGGCCCTTGGCGGCGATCTTCGATGATTGATGCGAGCAGGTCGTGGCCTCGGAATACGCAAGATGCAGAATGGTCGCATCGGGCTGCTCGGCGTGGATACGGTCGTACACGTGAGCAAAATCCGCAGGCGCGCAGCCGCTGGTCTTGGGCATTACGCCAAACTCGTTGCAGCGTGAATAAATCTCGAGCGGATCGATCGAACCGTCCTCGACGGTCTCGTCACCAATCGTGACATGCATGGGCACGCGCACGATGCCGTAGCGCTCGCAGAGCTCCGGCGTCACATCCGACCCAGATTCAACCACGATTACGTACTTGCCCATTCTTATCACGACCCATCTCGAAATTGGCTTTTTAATAGGCTCTGTTAGACCAGGATTGACATGCCGACCTGCCGGCTAACTCGCCGTCTCCCCATCGGGCGCCGGCGT
>CABRID010000012.1 GCA_902470895.1 uncultured Collinsella sp. | reverse complement strand
AAAGATATGGCACCGTGGGGACACATGTATGTCAATCCTGGTCTAACAGAGCCTTAAAAAATCATTGCGTACCTAATGATTTTTAAATCCCCGTCCCAGAAAAATCATCCCAAAAAGACTACCTTGCGAAAAAGCGCACGCCAAAGGACGTGTCCTCGCAGGCGACAATGCGGCGGTCGCGCAGAATGGTCCGCACGTAATACCAGTCGCCCACACAGCCCGACAAGTGCAGACCAGCCGCCAAGTAGCACAGCAGCGGATAGCCCGAGAGCGCAAACCCTAGGGCAAACGCCGCCGTCACAACAACCGTCGGCGCCAGGCAAACTGCCACGTACCGCCGGCGCGAATACACCACGCCCTCGGCGCAGGCGTAAATCATGCAGGTTTCGAGATTTGCCCCAAAGGTCACCCGAGCACCGGCGGGCGCAAACAGCTTAAAGAACACGCCGTGCACCAACTCGTGCACGGCAAATGACGCCGCCGAAACCGCAGCCAAGCCGACTAGCCAGCCCAAGATAGCCGTCCAACCACCCGCGTCAGCCGCATCCAGATCCGCGGGCCCGCCCATCAGCATAAACACCGGCACCAGGCACACGGCAAATGCGCCGAGCACGGCCATCCCCCACACAAAGCAGGCGTGCAGAAAATCCTCGTCCTCAAACGCATGTATGTTGGAAATCTCATTCATAGCATCTTAGGATAGCGCCCCTGCCACGTACCCGTCCGCATGTGCGATAATGTCGAACGATATGCACGAATTGACCACCGCGTCGCCAGGCCTTGCGCCCGGCCGCGCTCTCACCATATGCGAAGGAGTCCCATGGCATCCAAATACTCCATGAACGACCGTCCCAGCTGGCCTCGCCGCGCCATCGTTACCGCCGGCGAGCCCTACGGCAACAAGGGCCTTCACTTTGGCCACGTCGGCGGCGTCTTTGTCCCTGCCGACTTCTTCGCCCGCTTCCTGCGCGACCGTCTGGGCCGCGAGAACGTCATCTTCACCTCGGGCACCGACTGCTACGGCTCGCCCATCATGGAGAGCTACCGCAAGCTCAAGGAGAACGAGGGCTACGACAAGTCCATTAACGAGTACGTCGAGTCCAATCACTCCCGCCAGGCCGCGACCCTCAACAACTACAACATCAGCTGCGATATCTACGGCGGCTCGGGCCTTGAGCCGGCTGCGCAGATTCACAACGAAGTGACCGCCGAGATTATCGAGCGCCTGCATGAGCAGGGCACCATCTCCAAGCGCTCCACGCTGCAGTTCTACGACGCCAAGGCCGGCACGTTCCTCAACGGCCGCCAAGTGATCGGCCGCTGCCCCATCCAGGGCTGCAAGTCCGAGAAGGCTTATGCCGACGAGTGCGACCTGGGTCACCAGTTTGAGCCCGAGGAGCTCATCGCACCCAAGAGCCAGCTCACCGGCGAGGTGCCCGAGCTGCGCCCGGTCGACAACCTCTACTTCGACCTGCCGGCCTACCTCGACTTTATGAAGACCTACACCGCCAAGCTCGCCCAGAACCCGCAGGTTCGTTCCGTGGTCTCCAAGACCATGGAGGAGTGGCTGCTGCCGGCCCAGCTCTATATCCAAAACAAGTTCCGCGAGGCCTTCGATGCCGTCGAGGACCAGCTGCCCGAGCACACCGTGCTGGAGCCCGAGGGAAACAAGAGCAGCTTTACCGTCACCTTCCCCAGCTGGAAGGAGCGCGACGACGCCCATGCGGTGCTCGCCAACGGCGGCGTGCGCTTCCGCAGCGGCAAAGCGCTCGTGCCTTTCCGCATCACCGGCAACATCGACTGGGGCGTTCCGGTGCCCGAGGTCGATGGCGTCTCCGACGTCACCTGCTGGTGCTGGCCCGAGAGCCTGTGGGCTCCCATCAGCTATACGCGCACCGTGCTCGCACGCGATGCCAAGGCCGCCGGCGTGACCGAGGGCGTCGCCGCCCAGGATGCCGCCCTCATGGGCGAGCCCGCCGCCGATTCCACGCAGGTCCCCGCGCCCACCTACCAGCACAGCTCGCTCGACTGGCGCGACTGGTGGTGCTCGGATGACGCACAGATCTACCAGTTCATTGGCCAGGACAACATCTACTTCTATTGCATCGCGCAGACCGCCATGTGGGAGGCCCTGGGTTGGAACCTCACGCAGAGCACCGTCAGCGCCTGCTACCACCTGCTCTACATGGGCAAAAAGGCAAGCTCGTCCTCGCAGACTCCTCCCCCGCCGGCAGACGACCTGCTCAACCACTACACCTGCGAGCAGATGCGCGCGCATTGGCTGTCGCTCGGCCTGTCCGAGAAGCCGGTGAGCTTTAGCCCCAAGGCATACGACACGCGCGTGACCGGCAAGGACAAGGACGGCAACGAGGTGCGCGCCTGCGACGACAAGCGCGTTATCGACCCCGCCCTTAAGGAGAGCGCCCTTTTGACCGGCGTGTTCAACCGCCTGGCCCGCAGCTGCTTCTACGGCGTCGCCGTCAAGGAGGGCGACGAGAGTCCCTATCGCAACGGTTGCATCCCCGCCGGTGCCGCTTCTGACACCGTGGTCGAAGCCGCCCAGCAGGCAGCCCTCGCCTTTGAGCAGGCCATGTACAAGTTCGAGACGCACCGAGCGCTCGCTGTGTGCGACGACTACCTGCGCGCCGCCAACAAGCGCTGGAGCGATGCCTCCAAGGCCGCCAACAAGCTCGAGGGCGAGCCGGCCAACGCCGCCATGACGCAGGCCCTCGTCGACGCCTTTACCGAGCTGCGCGTAGCGACCGTGCTCATGCACGGCATCGTGCCGGCCGGCTGCGAGCTCATCTGCGAGTACTTCGACGTTGACCCGGTCGCCTTCTTTAGCTGGGATAACATCTTTGCCTCCACGGATGAGTTTGTGGAGAGCCTGGGCGAGAAGCCCGGCGAGCACCGCGTGAAGCCGCTGCCCCCGCGCTTCGACTTCTTTAGCAAGCACGAGAGCCAGTACTAAAGCACGCCAGCAGCGGCGTGCCCGGAAAGTAGTCAATTTGGGACGGGAAGGAAAGACGGATGTCCAAGCCGCGTCGTCGTAAGCAGAAAAAGCAGGTCAAGGCCGAGCTCAAGCTCAGGCAGTTTGCTGCTACCGAGCTTTCCGACCAGCTTGCCGCCCAACACTCCGCCGCCGACCTGCCGCGCTTTATGGTCGACACGGTCGCCGGCGCCTATGCGCCCGCCGATGCCAAGCTCATGATCGAGGGCTTCGGCGCCGCGGCCACACGCCCGGTCACGCTGCGCGCCAACACGCTCAAGGCGACCGCCGAGGACATCGCTGCGGCGCTCGATGCCGCCTGCATCGCCCACCAAACCGTTACCTGGTATCCGGACGCCTTTATCCTGCCCGAGGCCCAGGTTTCAGATCTGTGGGATCTCGACATCTACCGCGACGGCAAAATCTACCTGCAGAGCCTGTCATCCATGATGCCGCCGTTGGTCCTGGGCGCCCAGGCAGGCGAGGACATCCTGGACATGTGCGCAGCCCCCGGCGGCAAGACGACGCAGATCGCCGCCCTCACCCAGGGACAGGCGCACCTCACCGCCTGTGAGATGAGCATTCCCCGCGCCGAAAAGCTCGAGTCGAACCTCCATCGCCAGGGTGCCAAAAACGTGCCCGTCATGCGCATCGACGCACGCGAGCTCGACGAGTTCTTCCGCTTTGACCGCATCCTGCTCGACGCTCCCTGCACCGGCACGGGCACCGTCATCAGTGGCAACGAGAAAAGCCTGCGCGGCCTCACCGAGCAGTTGCTGAGCAAGTGCGCCCGCTCGCAGCGAGCACTTCTGGACCGCGCCATAGGGGCCCTCAAACCGGGCGGCACGCTCGTCTATTCGACTTGTTCGATCTTGCCGCAGGAAAACGAGGACGCCCTGCAAGAGGCCCTCGACAAGCATATGGACTGCGAGCTCATCCCCCTCGACGGCACGCCAAGCGAAAGTGAAGCACGACGCACCCAGGAAGCTGGTGAGGAGCCGCGCATCGAGTCCAACGCTCTGACCGAAGCCATTGCCGCGGGTCAGGTATCGGCCATCGTCAACGGCCTGCCCGGCACGCTCACCATTCCGCCTAGCCGCGACTTTGAGGGCTTCTACATTGCCCTGATCCGAAAACGCAGCTAGCGCACGGATCCAAAACTCAACAAGCTATCTCTGTGCGCGTTTGCCCTGCTGGTCGCGATGCTGTTTAAGCATCGCGCGCTCCTTGCGTTCGGCCCTTTTGCCCTTAATGGCCGTGACCACAAAGTAGATGACCGCGGCGGCAACGATTGCGGCCACACACAGGCCGATCGAGCCAAACATTGCTGTCAATTCCATACCGCGTCACCTCTCTTTTAAACTGGGCTTTCAAGATAGCACCTCGATACCCGCCACCACAGCTCCTTCACGTTCGCCGGCCCTTCGGTCTAACGGATGGCGCGGCGGGGAAAAATCAACTCGTCAAACGATTTAGCATTCGCAATTCCGGCTGCATCGCGCCGGCCATCATCACATAGAATCGAGCCTCCATGGATACCCTCAACGATCTAAATGAGCGCGTCGACGCCTTCGTCGGCACCAGCTCCTTCGACACGCCTGCGGCGGCAAACGACCAAGCTCCCATCGATGTGCCCGCCGAGGTGCACGAGGACATCGTCGCCTCGGTCGATTTTTCCGAGGTCGAGCTTGCAGACGAGTTCACCGAGCCCCAAATAGCCGTCACGCCCAACGGCCTGCTCCCTATGGAGCCCCTGCCCATCGACGGACGCCTACGCAAGGCTGCCCTTCGCATGCCCGACGAGATCGAGGAGGCCAGCGGCTTCACGCTCTTTGGCCGACGCATCAAGTCGCTCATTTACACCACCGATGTCGCGGTTATCCGCAACTCCAACGCCGACGCCGTCTTTGCGGTCTACCCTTTCACGCCGCAGCCCGCCATTACGCAAGCGCTGCTGACCGTCGCCGAGTGCCCGGTCTTTGTAGGCGTGGGTGGCGGAACTACGACCGGTAAGCGCTCCGTGCAGATGGCAGCCGTCTCCGAGATGCAGGGCGCGGCGGGCTGCGTGGTCAACTCCCCCGCTACTGCCGAGATGGTCGAGCACATCACCAACATCGCCGACATCCCCGTCATCGCCACGGTCGTTCGCTGCGACGACGATGCCCACGCCAAGGTGCGCGCTGGAGCCAAGATTCTCAACATCGCCGCCGGCAAGAACACGCCCCAGGTCCTACGCGAGCTGCGCGAGCACTATCCCAACCTGCCGCTTATCGCGCCGGGCGGCAAGACGCCCGAGAGCATTCGCGAGACCATCGCCGCCGGCGCCAACGCCATCATCTGGACACCGCCTTCGGCCCAGCAGCTACAGACCGACATGATGCAGCGTTATCGCAAGATGAAGGAAGACGCCACACCTGTCATCTCGCGCGACGACGTGCCCATTATCGACCAGGTCGCCGCCGCCGAGGTCAGCCAAGTCGAGAACATGAATCCCGATGTGCCGATTCCCGACGAAGTCATCGAGCGCGTCGCTTCGATCCACGAGCGCGTCGAGGAGCATCGCGCCAACCGCGGCCTCAAGCCGTCACTGCACGGCTTTTTCTTCCGCGGAAAGAAACGCTAGCAAAACATCTTGGCCCGCCCCACAATGAACTGCCTCCCATTTCTTGGACATGAGAAATGGGAGGCTTTCTTTATGCGCGTTGATTTGAGGGTGAAGCATGATGTCGAGGCCAGGAAGGCGGCCATAGGGCTCTTCGAGCTCGGGCACGGGTATAAATCTGCCGCGATCGCCCTTTCGCTTCCCGCGGAAGCCGTGAGAAGATGGCAGGAGATATACCGCGCGTTCGGGAGCGAGGTGCTGCTGCGCATGGACGGAAAGCAGGGCAGGTACACATACGAGCAGAAGGTCGCCGCCGCCTCCGCCGTCGTCGACGGCGGCATGACGAAGACCGAGGCGATGGCGGCGTTCGGCATAATGTCGATGTCGCCGCTCAAGAAGTGGTGCGCGCTATACCGCCGGGGCGGCGCGGAGGCCCTGCGCCCGAGGCCCAAGGGCCGGCCGAGCGGTTCCAGGGCGAGGCCGCGGACCCGCGAGGAGGAGCTCGAGGAGCGGTGCCGTAGGCTCGAGGCCGAGGTGGCCTACCTAAAAAAATTACGCGCCCTGGTCGAGAGGGACGGGCTCTGACCAGGGCGAAGGCCGAAGCGGTCGCGGCCCTGCGCGCCGAGGGGCACGCGCTCGGGCACCTGCTCGCATGCGCCGAGCTCAAGCGGTCGACCTACTACTACGCCCTCGCGCACCCGCCGAGGCCCACGCGCCCCGAGCTCCGGGAGGCGGCCGCCGAGATCTTCTCGCGCACCGCCAACGGCTGCGGGCACCGGCAGATAGCGATGTGCCTCAGGGCGGAAGAGGGGGCCGTGATAGCCGACAAGACCGTGCTCAAGATGATGCGCGAGATGGGGATTCGCTGCGGGATCAGACGCGAGACGGCCTACCACAGATACAACTCGTACAGGGGCGTCGTCGGCAGGACGTTCGAGAACGTGATCGCGAGGGATTTCGACGCCGGGGCCCCGTGGCGGAAGCTGGGGACGGACGTCACCGAGTTCAAGGTGGCCGGCGGCAAGGCCTACTGGGCCCCGACGCTGGACTTCTGCACCAAGGAGATCGTGGCGAGCGACATATCGACCACGCCCGACATGGCCCAGCAGGCGAGGATGCTCGACGAGCTGCTGCCCAAGATCCCCGAGGGCGCCGCCCCGACCATGCACTCGGACCGGGGCTGGCAGTACCAGCACGCCTCGTACACATCCAGGCTCGAGGCCGCCGGCATCGTCCAGAGCATGTCCAGGAAGGCGAACTGCATCGACAATGCCGCCACCGAGCAGCTCTTCGGCCACGTCAAGGACGAGTTCTACAGGGGCCGCGAGTGGAAGACGTTCGAGGATTTCAAACGCGACCTGGAGGAATACATAGTCCACTGGAACACGAGCCGGAGGCAGGTAAGATTGAAGGGCCTGACCCCGGAGGAGTACCGGAATCAGGCCCTTGCGGCCTAGTCGCTATTTAGGGCGTCCAAGATTTGGGGCGCAGTTCACAAACGTGAGGCGGGCCGTTTTCGTTTGAGCAATCATGCAGCGACGTGATGGGGCAAATTAATCCACGCGCTTGTCGCCCATAAAGAAGAGCGCCACCGTACCAGGTCCGGTATGCGAGCCAATCAGAGTACCGATGTCATTGATCTCAATCTTGCCTTTAAGCTGCGGAACCTGTTCCTCAATCAGCGCCGCGACCGCCTCGGCATCCTCGCGGCACGCCGACTGCGACATGATGCACTTACCCGAATAATCTGCACCGTCCTGTACGTGTGCCATCATGGTCTTAGCCATCTCGGAAATCGCGCGCTTCTTAGTGCGAATCTTCTCACGTGGCGACAGCTTACCTTCGCAATCGACCGTCATAAGCGGGCAAATCTTAAGCGCCGTGCCGATGATCGCGCTCGCGGCCGAAATGCGACCGCCGCGCAGGTAGCTCGACAGATCGGTCGAGAAGAACCAGTGGTGCAGGTTGAGCTTGTGCTCCTCGATCCAGGCAGCCGTCTCGTCGAGTGAAGCCCCACTATCGCGCACATCGGCGGCATATTCCAACAACAGGCCAAAGCCCGAAGACGCCGCCAGCGAATCGATGACGCGCACCTTGCCGCCCTCGGGATAGCGATCCGCAAGCATCTGCGCCGCGACGCAGGCCGATCCATACGTGCCCGAAATACCCGACGACAACGTCAGGTGCAGCACGTCTTTACCCTCGGCAACAAACGGCTCCCAAAACTCCTCGTACTCACCCACGCTCACCTGAGACGTCTTGGGCATGGCGCCCGCGGCAATCTGGGCAAAAAACTTGTCCGGTGTAATCGACTGATACAGATCGTCCGTATAGACAACATCGTCGATCTCGTAATGAAAACACACGACAGGGATATTGCGCGACGCAAAGAACTCACGGGTTCGGTCGGCGGCGGATTCACAGGTCAGGACAAAATCACTCATATGAGGCTCCTTACTCATTGTTGCGCAATTTATCGCACAGTGAGCCTACATGCGGTACATATGTCCACTATTTACCAAATCGAACCAAAAATAGTGAACATCTTTACCACCATCGTCTCCACCGGCCCCACGCATAAATATCTGAGAAAACACCTTCTGTCGTCTCCACCCAACCAACACATCTACCTTCACTAAATCGATTTACCAAACCATTCAGCCGACAATTCAGCCGCTGGCGCAAAATCGAAACAAAAGCGGCGCATACTGATAAACGTTTGACGCTGTTTATCAGTTTTACCAGCCCCATCGGAAGGTGTTTCATGGTCGCATTCGATCGCAACCCGCAAGACTTTAAGTATCTGCGCCTGCTGTCGAGACAGTTCCCCACCGAACAATCCGCATTTACCGAAATTATCAACCTCTCGGCCATCCTCAACCTACCCAAGGGCACCGAGCATTTTATGAGCGACGTGCATGGCGAGTACGAAGCCTTTATGCACATCCTCAACAACTGCTCGGGCGTCGTGCGCGAGCATGTCGACGAAATTTTTGGCGACACGCTCTCCTTTGACGAAAAGGGCGAGCTGTGCACGCTCATCTACTACCCGCGCGAGAAGATCGACCTGGTCCGCAGCCAGCGCGAGGACTCGCCCACCTGGTACAAGACGATGCTTGACCAGCTCATCATGGTCGCTCGCTCACTTTCAAGCCGCTACACGCGCTCCAAGGTGCGTAAGGCCATCCCGCGCGACTACGCCTATATCATCGACGAGTTGTTGCACACGCACCCGGACGAGAATAACTATCGCGTGCGCTATCACGAGCGCATCGTGGAGTCCATCCTGGAGACCGCCAGCGCCGACGGCTTTATCGAGTCGCTCGCCTCGCTCATCAAGCGCCTGGCCGTCGACCACCTGCACCTGGTGGGCGACATCTTCGACCGCGGCGGCGGCGCGGCCAAGATTATGGACCGTCTGCTCACCTACCATTCGCTCGACATCCAGTGGGGCAACCACGACCTGCTGTGGATGGGCGCTGCGGCCGGTGAGCCCGCCTGCATCGCCACGGTGCTGCGCAACAACCTACGCTACGACAATTACGAGATTCTCGAGAACGACTACGGCATCTCGCTGCGCGAGCTCGTCGCCTTTGCCGATGCCACCTACACCGCCGGTGAGCCCATCACCCCGCTGATCAAGGCCATCAACGTGCTGCTCTTTAAGCTCGAGGGCCAGATTATCCAGCGCCACCCCGAGTTCGACATGACCGACCGCCTGCTGCTCGACAAGATCGACCACGACACCGGCACGGTCACGCTCGCCGACGGCAGCGTGTGGCCGCTCACGACCAACGACTTCCCCACCGTCGACCCGGCGGACCCCTATACGCTCACGCCCCAGGAGCAGCACATCATCGACAAGCTCGTGTCCGAGTTTGTCACCGCCGATCACCTGCATCGCCATATCGATTTCCTCTATTCCCATGGCTCGATGTACAAGGTCGCCAACGGCAACCTGCTCTTCCACGGCTGCGTTCCGCTCAACGAAGACGGCACCTTTAGCAGCATGAACTGCTTGGGCACCTGGCACGCTGGCCGCGATTATCTCGATTTTTGCGACCACATCGCCCGCCGCGCCTGGCGCGTGGGCGACCGCGATGCCCTCGACTGGATGTGGTACCTGTGGATTGGCTTTAACTCACCCGCCAGCGGACGCCTGGTGCGTACCTTTGAGCGCGCCTATATCGCCGATAAGAGCACCTGGGTCGAGCCGATGGACCCGTACTTTACGCTTACCAAGTCGCCCTCGGTCTGCGATGACATCATGCGCGAGTTTGGCGTCGCGCCCATGGCATGTTCGCCGACCGGCCACATCATCAACGGCCACACGCCCGTTAAAACCACCAAGGGCGAGCAGCCCATCCGCGCCGAGGGCAAGCTGCTGGTCATCGATGGCGGCTTCTGCCGCGCTTACCATCCCAAGACGGGTATCGCCGGCTATACGCTCATCTCGAGCTCGCGCGGCTGCCGCCTCAAGTCGCACCGGGCCTTTACGACGGTTGCCGAGGCACTCACGCGCAACGTGGACATCGAAAGCGAGACCAACCGTTTTGACCAAGCGGACCGTCGCCGCATGGTGAGCGACACCGATACTGGCGCCAAGATCCGCAGCCAAATCCAAGACCTGCGTCAGCTGCTCGATGCATATAGAAACGGTGCTATCGAGGAGCGCGCCTAGCACCACCCGCGGGGATTGGCTAAACTTGCTAAGTTTGTCATCCCCGCGGCGCTTCGGCGCCAGCTTAAGGCAGGTACCATGCAAAAGCTCCTTGCGCAGATTATGAAATTTGGCGTCGTCGGTGTCATTGCCACGGTTATCGACTTTGGCATTATGAATCTGCTCCACTACGGTCTGGGCCTCAACATCCTAATCGCCAACACCAGCGGCTTTATCATCTCACTCATCTTTAACTACCTCGCAAGCATGAAATACGTGTTTGCGCACAAGGAAGGCATGAGCCGCCGCCGCGAGTTCATCATCTTTGTCGTGCTGTCCGTGATCGGTTTGGTGCTCAACGATGGCATCGTGCTGGCGCTCAACGCCGGCCTGGGACTCGAGGCCAATATCGCCAAGATCTGTGCCACCGCGCTTGTCATGGTCTACAACTTTGTGACCCGAAAAATCTTCCTGGAGGGCGACGAGACAAAATAGCTCGAAACCCCTGCAGCATTACGGCGCCCACGGACGACGCGCACTCAGCGCAGTATCGTCCGTGGGTGTCGCTCGTTTACGGGCAAATTTTCAACGTTTGCGGATTAGCTCTTGAAAATTTGGCGAGTTCATATAGTTCTTGGCAAAGACCTTACGTTTCCCTTGTAAAAGCTCTAAAGTATCCTCTGCTCGATTCATCAACGCATTGGATGTGATTACGTGCGCAAGGCGCTGGCACAACCTCATACCAAGCAGTTCCTCAAGTTTGCTGTCGTGGGTCTTATCTCCTTTGGCATCGACTGGGGCATGCTCATTGCGCTCGTCGAGCTGTTCCACCTCGACTTTTTGATGAGCACCACGGTTTCGTTTATCACGTCCGTCGTGGTCAACTACTGGCTCAGCATGAAGTACGTGTTCGACCACCGCGAAGGCATGAGCCGCAAGCGCGAGTTCACGATCTTCACCATCCTGTCGGTGATCGGCCTGGGCCTCAACGACCTGTACATGTTTGTGGGCGTCACGTTTTTGAGCATCGGCTACCAGGCCATGAAGGCCATCGCCACGTTCCTCGTCACCTGGTACAACTACTTCAGCCGCCGCTTCTTCCTCGAGGGCGCACGGTCGTAGTCGATTCACTATTTGCTTGAATGTATAACTGGTTGGAATTCCCGTTCCAACCAGTTTTTTTGTTTGCAGAGAGACCCGGCGACCCAGTCCCATTCGCATGAAAAACGGGCGGTCCGGATGTTGGTCCGAACCGCCCGTCTGGCGCGCTATGTCGAGGCCTCTAGCCCGTTACGTAATACCAAACAACGTTGTCGCCATTGGAGAGAACGTAGTTGCTGCAGGCCGTCATGGGCGTTGTGCCGTTGACGGAGTACATCCAGCCGCTCGTGCCGCCGTACTGTTTCTCGGCCAAACCACCAATCGCGGAGACATACGTGCCGTACGACGAGCCATGTGCGTTGACAGAAAGGCCCAGCGCGCACAGGGCATCGTAGACGGTAGCGCCTTCGTTAAAGGTAAAGGTGCCACCAGAGGACACAGGATTGCCCACGGCGCTCGATGTGACCGAAACCGTCACCGTAACGTAGTTGGACTCCTGCGAGCCGCTCTGGCCGCCCGAGGAGGCGTTTCCACCATTAGAGGATGAGGCTCCATTAGACGACTGGCCACCGCCCGAAGAAGCACCACCAGACACCTTGGAAGTATCGCCGGCTCCCGTATTCTGGGCAGCGGATTTATCGCCAGACTTCTTGCCGTCCTGGTCCTCGGACTTCTTGCTATCCGAGTTTTTGTCCGATTCCTTGTCCGAAGACTCGGAATCATCTTTGGCGTCGTTCGAGCCCTTGGACTCATCTTTTGCAGCATCCGAAGATTTGGAATCCTTGGAACTGGCCTCGCCCGAAGCGGTAGACGAGCCAGACCCATTGTCATCCTTGGAAACGACGCTCTCCCCCGTCACGGACTGAATGATCCAGTCGATGGACCAGGCACCGCTTGTGGAAGGATGGACGAAACCCAGCGAGACGACGATCAGAATGGTGCATGCAGCAGTCAGAACGCCGAGGAGCGCCTTGCGACGAGAGGTGGACGCCGCCGAAGCGGCGCCCTTTTGCTTTTGATCATCGAGCTGGATAAACGAGGAGTCGGGCTGTTGCCCGCTGGTCTCCTTGGGCTTATCGGGCATTACCGTCACCCTTGCCGCGCTTGGTCAGCACGAAGACGGCGATGAGCGCGAGGCCAATCACGCCGGCGGCAACGCCAACAATGGCGAGCGGGTTGGCGCCAGTCTCCTGCTCGGAAGCACTAGAGGGCTTCTTAGCAGTGGCCGTAGAAGCAGCACCCGTATCGGACTTGGAATCGGACTTCTTGTCGGACTTGCTGTCCTTCTTGTCAGACTTCTTGTCAGACTTCTTGTCAGACTTCTTCTCGTCCTTCTTATCGGACTTATCGGAGTCCTTCTTGTTGGGCTTGTTGTCCTTGGTCTCGGTCTTGGTCGACACCGTCGTCTTGGTCATCGGCTTATGACCCGGAGCGACAGCGCCGCCAGCCTGCTGGCCCTTCGTGCCGGAGCCGGAACCCGTGCCCGTGCCAGCGCCAGCACCGGAACCGTTGCCAGCGCCACCGTTGCCACCATTAGTGCCAGAACCGCCATTACCGCCAGGGTTGGTGGCATTCTTGGTCCACTTGGCATACAGCGTCAGATCGGCCGTCACCGGCGTGGCGAAGTCATACGCCCGCGTGCAGGCTTCATCGGTATACCAACCGCCGAAAGTGTAGCCATCGCGTGTCGGATCGGCCGGCTTGACCAGCTTGCCATCGGCCGTAGCAACAAACTTAGTGTCGCAAGCAGACCCGCCGTTGGAATTAAAGGCAACCGTCCAAGACTCAACGGCCCCCAGCTTGAACAGCGTGCCCGAGTCATTGATGTAGTACAGGTTGCCAGATGCATCGGCAATGACCGGAGAGTCGCAGTGCTGGTAATGGCCAGCCGCATCATAAATCTGCGTCGCCTCTGCATCGCCGAGTGTATAGCGATACACGCCACCACCAGCAGAGTAGTTGACGTAATCCTTGCTATCCGCGCTGTTAACGGTAAAGTACACATAGGTCTTGCCGCCCTGAACACTCACCAGCGGAGTAGCAGCAATACCGTTAAATCCGGCCGGAAGTTCTTTACCGTCAGCAGCGGTGACCATCGTGGTCTTACCGGTCTTCAGATTATAGAGAGCCAGAGCAGAGCCAGTAGCCGTCTGTCCGCCGACAATCAAGTTTTCGCCAGCCACCGCCGGTGCGCTCATGTTATTAGTAAGACCCAGATCGACCGTCTTCTGCTCGCTCAGTACGCCCTTCGCCGAAAGCGAAATCACATGGAGCTTTCCATCGTGCGTCATCTGATAGAAGGTCGAACCATTGGACGGATCGGCGACACAGTCGGCGTTCGCGAGAGCGCCGAGCTTCATGGTCGAAACGACATCGCCCGTCGTCTTATCAATGCACTTAAGCGTACCCGCGCTCGTAGGAACGATGGCATACTTATCCGTCAAAGCCGCACCAGTCCAGTAATAGCCCTCGGCAGGGTCGATGTTCTGCCAAGAAACTTCGCCCGTGGCAATCTTAATGCGCGCAAAGGAGCCGTTGCCGTAGGTCGCATTGTAATTCTCGTCATACGAAATATCGGACGAGCCTACATAGACGTACTCGCCGTCCGAAACGACGGTGCAGGAGCTCTGCGTCAAGTCCGTCAAACCAGGCGTCAGCCACTTGCAGATCAGCTTGTCTGCAGTAATCGCCTGGACCGCACCGCCGTTGAGCGGAACGATGATAAGGCCATTGGTATAGATCGGGCGAGAGGTATAGCTCACCTTGGAGGCAAGCGGCGCAGAGGCAACCTTTTTGCCCGTGGACGAATCGATCTTAATGAGCTCGTTCTCGGTCGCGATGTACACAAAGCCGTTAGCAATGACAGGCTCGCTGCAGTTGGCATACTGCTGACCAGACTCGGCCTTCCAATCGAAGGCCCACTTAAGACCGGCGGCCTGCGCAGGCGTCTTGGCATCCGTTACGGTCGAACCGTTGCCACTGTTGCCGTAGCCGGCCCACTCGGCATCCCAATCAGGAGTCGTCGCACCCGGGTCCACGACAATCTTGTCGGGATCGGGCATGGCCGAATCGTCGGTGGTATAGGCAAGTGTGACCTTATCGCCGCTCTTGAGCGTAATCTGATTAGCGCAGAGTAAGGAGGGCTCTCCATTGATATACAGGTGCCAATATTTGTTGGTCGCACCATCATAGCCGTACGTCTCGTCTTCGAATGGCGAGTTGATGGAATTGAGGAACCAGTACTCACCACTCTGGGAGCCGTTGTATGTAACGCCCTTGGCCTTCAGAACCGTCTCAATAAGGTTCTGGGCAGTAGAGCCTTCGGGCAGAGAAACGTTGCTTGCCGAGCCCCAGCGAGCATTGTTGCCGTTGACATCGGGACCGATAACATCGACAGACCCAAGAACCTGGCCAGGAAGGGCATCGGCGTCAGCACCATACATAAAGGTGACGGCATCGCCCTCATGGAGCTCGTAGGCACCGGCGCCAACGTCGGCGAACTTGCCATTTACGTAGAAGCGCCAATAGCTATTGGTCGCAGCATCCCAGCCATAGGACTTACCATCGAACGGCGAATAAATGCCGTTGAGGAACCAGCCCCAAGACGATTCGCTAGCATCGAGCTTAAGGCCGGTCTGCTCAAGGAGATCCTTGGCAGTGGAGCCTGCCTTGAGACTCGTCTGGCCCGTCGAAGCCCAAACCTGCTGCTTGCCGTCCTTGTCCTTACCGAGAACCTGAACAGAAGCATGGACAGAATCGGAGGGCAGCTGGTCGCCCCAGCCACCGTAGAACCACGTAACGGTATCGCCGGCATGGATGGTGACATTGTCCGCCGTATAGTCACTCGACTTGCCGTTGATGAACAGCTGCCAATAGGTCGAATAATCTTGGGGCGTACCCAGCTCAACACCGTTGTACTTAAGGCTCAGAATGAAGGAGCCCGCAGCAACGGCGTCAATGTCGTTCGCCTCGAGTGCGACCTTCGTAAGATCAAGCGCGCTCGAGCCGGACGTCACCACATACTGCGCGTTATCGACCCAAGCCTGAGTCTTGCCCTGGGCATCGCGACCAATGACGGTCACATTTGCGGCAACCTGGTCCTTAACGACAGGGGACGCGCTACCAGCCGTATAGGCAAACTCAATCTTCTGCCCCTGGGTGAGCTTAACGCTGCTCGCGCCAACCGAGGAAGACGCGCCGTCGACGAACAGCTGCCAGAAGGCATAAGTCGTCGGATCGTAGGCAAGCGTGCGGCCATCGCTCGGGGATGTGATGCTTTTGAGGTAGAAACCGTATGCCGTGTTCGGATCGTAATCCGCCTTGAAGCCCGTCTTCTGCTGCAGCTTAATGAAGGCATCCGCAGCCGTCGCGCCCTCGTCGAGCTTGAGCTGCGTAGGTGCCACCCAGGTCTGAGCCTTGCCGTCGGCATCGGTGCCGATAATCGAGAACGAGACCTCGATTTGCTTCTTGACGACATCGCCAGTTTCTGTCGGGTTCTCTGTCTGGACGGCAGCCGCGGCGGCAGATCCTGCTTGGCCAGCGGATGCCGTCGAAGACCGCTCGCTCGTGGCAGGGCTCTCCCCCGTCGCCGAGCCTTCGTCGCCAGTTGCTGCCTCTGTAGTGGCGGCACTAGCTGCAGGCGCGCTCCCGGAATCCGAAATCTCGGCGCCGCTCTGCTCAGCGGTACCGCCCGCAAGCGCTGCGTCCTCGCCTGGCGTCGTAGCCTGAGCCACAGCGTCGGTAATGCCCTCGGCACCCTCGGCCCACAGCTGAGCCGGCGTGGTGCTGAAGGCCATCGCGAAGGCCAGGAATGCCACCAGGCAGCGCTTTGCCACGCCGCGCGCGATTACGCCACGGCGACGAAGCGAGGCACGCTGGCACTCGTCCTCAAACATATCCATTTGTCTCCTACTGTCTGTACTTGGAGCGTTGCCTTGAAGCTGCCCCACGTCATCGCGCATGTTGCGCTCGAGTTCCCCCATCGGGGTCCCCCTTTCCTCCAGAGCCCTATGCACACCGGCGGCATACGCCGCAGCCGCATGCAAGATGGGAGGCGATCCGACTTAACCTTAACGACTCGGGCGCGCCGTCCGATCTGCGACGCGAACATCCCGAGCCAAGAGGAATTACGGTTACTGGTACAGCCGGGGACTTGCACCCCGATTCCCCCAAACGCGCAGGAAAACCGCGCATTCGTGCGTCTCCGCACCACCATCTAGGCCATCGATTAAAACCGTCAATATGCTATCACGCAAAAGGGCCTCGCACGCAGGCGAAGCCCAAGGTAAAAGCTGTTGTTTGCGATAGGAGAATGTGGTGACGGTCACAGCCTCTAGTGCTTGCCGCCGTGGCTGTTGAGCCAGATATTGCGACCCAGCATAAGCGCCAGCACCAGCGCGCTCACGTAGCCCATAAAGCCAATGACTGGGATACCAAACACAACCGGCTCGATGCGTGCATAGTACACCACCGACGAACCGATAAACAGACCGGCGATCACAATCGCCATCGACATGCGGTCGATGATTCCGCCCAGCTGTCGCAGCGCCTTATCGCTGCTCATGATCTGCGTGTTCACCTTAAGCTGGCCGCGCGTGAGCATACGCGAAGCCAAGCCCAGATACTCGGCCGCCTCGAGCGAGCCTTTTGCCGCGCGATAGCTGCTCGCGGCAAGGTCGCGGCTCATCTCGCGCATGCGGGCATAGATGCTCTTCTCGTTTTTGATATGAGCCTGAATGATCTGGATCATGTTGACGTTGGGCATGTACTCGGTCAGCAGACCCTCGAGCGTCACCATGCCGCGCGCGAACATTGTCACCACGCTCGGCAGCTCAACGTCATTCTTACGCGCGAGGTTTAACAGCGAGGTCAAAAACTCGCCGATATCCAGATCCTTCAGGTCAAGGCCCGCAAAGTCAGCCACGATAAAGTCAAGGTCGGACAAAAACGCTGAATGATCGAGCTCGGCCGAATCGCCACGCGTCACGGCGAAGCGCATGAGCGAATCCTTGAGCTTGGGCACGTCACCCTCGGCCACGGCGAAAATCATGTCCTTGACGATACCGCGATCGTGACTCGACATGCGTCCGACCATGCCCAAGTCGATAAAGTAGACGATGCCGTCCTTGAGAATGATGTTTCCCGCATGCGGGTCGGCATGGAAAAAACCGTCATCGAGCACCTGCGTAGAGTAGTCCTCGACAATCGCGGCACCGATCTTTTCCAAGTCATAGCCCTCGGCCACCAAGCGTTCGGGATCGGCGATCGAAATGCCGTCGACGTAGTCCATAACCACCACGTGCTCGGTGCACAGGTCCAGATAGGATTTAGGGCACGTCA
The DNA here is from genome assembly GCA_902470895.1 of uncultured Collinsella sp. Taxonomy (GTDB): domain Bacteria; phylum Actinomycetota; class Coriobacteriia; order Coriobacteriales; family Coriobacteriaceae; genus Collinsella. Next base: position 9,550 of record CABRID010000012.1, on the reverse strand, counting down.
CGCCATGAACGCTCTTATGGAACTCGTAGAAGTCGTTGAGGTTTTTGGCCTCGGCCAAAAAGTTGGTCTCCTCGCGAAACGAGGTCCACAACTCCTCGACTACGCCGTGCAGATCAACGAATTGATCGGTGTTGACGAACTTGGAAACGATACGCACCACCGAGCGGATGATATCGATGTCCTGTGCCATAACCTGCTGCGCACCGGGGCGCTGCACCTTAACGGCCACGTCCTCGCCGGTCACCAGGCGGGCGCGGTGCACCTGCGCGAGCGATGCGCTACCAAGCGGATTGGGGTCGATCGCATCGAACATCTCCCCCAGGCGCAGGCCGTATTCCTCTTCCAAGCAGCGGAGCACTACCTCGTAGGGCACCGGCTCCACGTCGGAACGCAGACGGCGCAGCTCATCGCAAAAGCGCTGCGGCAGAATCTCGGACCGGTTGGCCAGAATCTGCCCCATCTTGACGAACATGGGGCCGAGCTCCTCGAGCAGGCGGCGCAAGCGAACCGGCGTGAGGTTATCCCACACACGGTACTTTTTGACCAAGCGAACAATCTGCCCGATGCGTTCGCGACGACCCGCCGGCGTGAGCTGGTATTCCTCGTCCGGCGCCATCGCGTCGGGCTCTTCGGGCACCATATCGACAGCGCGCGGCTTTTTGCGAGCGCCCGAGACGGCGGCATCGACCTCATCGACAACCGCCGCCTCGTCACCCAAAGGATCTAGATTGTTGTAATCGGTGGTGGAATCTGCCATCTGCGCTGCTACTCGGCCTCTTCGGTATCCTTCGCATCGTCGGGCTCAACGGACTCGACGGGCACCGAGGTCACGTTGTCCTCGACCGAATCGACGATGTCGCGCACATGGGCCAGGAAGGCCGTGCGCTCGGGGGCGGTCATGACGCGGACCCGGGCAAGGATGAGCTCGTCAAGCACGCGCTGGGCCGCGGTCTCGCCCTGCATGCCCAAGCGCTCGGTCAGATCGGAGATGGTACCGCCGGCCTGCTCGAACATGTCGGACACACTGCGGGCGATATCGGGGGTGGTGGTGTCCTTGCGGACCTGCTCGCCCTTGGTGTTAAGGTCGTCGAGGACCTTCTTGCCGCCTTCGACAGCAACGGCGGCAGCGCCAAAGCCCACGTTAATGGCGCCGTTAACAAGCTGATCGAGTTTCATAACCATGGTTATCTCCAATCACAAACAACTGCATTGGCGTTCTTGTACCCAAGATTGAGCGAAAGCGACAAAGCGTTTTCGCGCTATTCGATCGACGGGAAATCCCTACCTCACGTTGTCATTCATCGCGAAAGAGTTCTTCATGGCGCAGCTCGTGGTGTAAAGCACCTTGCCCAGCAGGGCATCGGTCTCCACGCGAACACGCTCGGCAAAGGCCTCGTTGGCGCGTGCAAGCTCGGCAGGCACCTCGACCTCGGGCAGAGCGGCTACGGCAGCGTCGACGTCATGGATCTGCTTGTGGCCCATGCCACCGATCTTCTCCTGATAATCCTCGACCGCGCGGCCGCACTCATGGAAACGGACGTCGGCCAGGGCACCGATCAGGCGGTTGGCCCAGTAGAAGTTTTCGGACGTCACGCGAGCCTGCGTGTCGGCATAGTACTCGGGCATGGTCTCGACGTTGGCGTACAGCGGAACCAGCGCGTTAAACGAGTTGGAGCCAAAGGCCATCCACTGCACGGCGCGATAGGCCGGCTGCGCATAGGGACGCAGCTGCAACACGGCGAGCTGGCTGTTGCGGTTGATGCCGATGGGGCGATAGGCGCCGCGCGTGGCGGGCGTGCCCTTGCTGCCGTAGCAGTCGTACTCCGTGCCCTGGTAGTGGCTCGAAAGCACGTACTTGATGTCCTCGATGGTCACCTTGCGCTCGGGCACGCGGCTCCAGGGGATATCGTCGCTCTCGGGCGTGTAGTCGGCCTCGGGACCATCCCACACGTCGCTGGGGTTGAGGCAGCGCTGCATGTACCACGCGCGCGGCGTGTTGTAGACATGGTCGCTGTCGCTGTGCGAGCCAAAGGCCTCGCGCGGGTTAAAGACCGTCGCCGGACCGTCGCCCTCGACGCCCAGCGTCAGGTCCAGATGCCACTCGGCCATCCAGGAGCGCAGGTCGGCCGAGCACATGTGGTCGGTCTGGGCGCCCACGGCGTCATCCAGGTCAAAGCTGTCGATACCCAGCTGGTTGGGCATGGTCACATAGGCGTCGTCAGGCACGCGCTTGGCAATCCAGTGGTGGCCGCCGATGGTCTCGAGCCACCAGATCTCGTCCACGTCGCTAAAGGCGATACCGTTGTTCTCGTAGGTGCCGTAGCGCTCGAGCAGGTCGCCCAAGATACGCACGCCGTCGCGGGCGGACTTGGCATACGGCAGCACCAGGGTCACCATGTCCTCCTCGCCCAGGCCACCGGGCTGCGCCGGCACATAGCCGTCCTCACCCTCGTTGCCCTTGGCGGGCACGTAGTCCACGAGCGGATCGGCGCCGCGGACGCGCTCGTTGGTGGTAAGCGTCTCGGTTGCGGACATGCCAACATTGAGCTCGTTGAAACCGGCCTCGGCCCAGATACCGTGGCCCGGGACAACATCGGGGACGCTCGTATAGCGCATGGGGTTATCGGGCAGCTCAACGGTCAGGTGGCTCAGGACGCTCGTGTAGACACGCGGCTGCTCGTCGGGATGCACTACGCGCATGCGCTTGGGCTCAAATACCCCGTTGGACGAGTCCTCGTTACGCGCGACCAGGGTCGACCCGTCGTAGCTTGCGTTTTTACCGACCAGAATCGTTGTGCACGGCATGCGCATCCTCCTTGAGCGAAGAAATCAAACGGCAACAGTGTATCGCTTCGGCGCAGAAAGGGCGAAACCACGGCTTCGGCAGCCCCTGTGGGCAAAAACGCCTATTTCGATGCGCGCTCCGCCGCCTCGATCACGTGTTTGGCGAGGATCGCCGTGGTCACAGCCCCCACGCCGCCCGGCACGGGAGTAATTGCGCCAACGATCGGTTCCGTAGCATCAAAATCGACATCGCCGACCAGCTTGCCAGCGGCCTCGTCCCAATTAATGCCAACATCGATGATCGTCTGGCCCTCGCGAACCGCATCCGCGCCAATCGTGCGCGCGCGTCCAACGGCCGCAACCACAATATCAGCTGCACGGCACTCAGCAGCCAAGTCGCGCGTATGCGTATGGCACGTCGTCACCGTGGCATTGCAAGCCGTAAGCATGGCGGCAACGGGACGACCAATCACCAGCGACCGACCGACGACCGCGACCTTTGCCCCATCCAGCTCAACACCGTAATGGTCCAGCAACGCCAACACGGCCTCGGCCGTGCAGGGAGCAAAGCCCTCGCCACGACCCGAAAGCGTGGTAAGCAGCGAGGCCGGCGTCATGGAGTCGACGTCCTTGGCGGGATCGAGCGCCGCGGCAACCGCATCCTCGTCAAGTCCAGCGGGAAGCGGGCGAAACATCAGGCAGCCGTGAACAGCGGGGTCAGCATTGATGTCCTTAATAGCCGCCAGCAGCTCGTCCTGCGAAACATCGGCGGGAAGCAAAATGCGGCGAGCCTCGATGCCAACCTTCTCGCAGCGCTTGAGGGCGCCGCGCTCGTAGGATAGATCGTCCTCGCGCTCGCCCACGCGAACGATGGCCAGCGTCGGCACAACGCCGCGCTCGCGCAAAGCCGTGCAGCGAGCGGCGAGCTCCTCGGTCAAAGCACGGGCAACGGGAGCACCCTTGAGCAGCTCTGCCATGGCTACCCCCTCTTCCTCGCGGCATCGGCGGCGCGGCGCGCCAGCGCATCAGCGCGCGGCAGCCACGTATCCAGCAGCTCATCGCACGCCGCCTCGAGTTCCTCGGCGCGCGCCCGGTCTTTCATAGATGTGGTGTTGGCAAAGAGCGTCAGGCTCGCGCCCTGCATGGCAGCGCGGCAGAATACGGCACCGCACGCCACGTCGGACAGCAACTGGCGCGAGCCTTTGTCTGTCATGTCCTCGAGCAGCGCCAGCGCGCGCCCGCAGGCATCCATGATCCGATACGGCGGCATGGCCGCCACGTGCAACGCGTCCTGAATCGCAGCCGGTCGAGCCGGGTCCTCGCGCGGAATACCGTATGCCGCAGACACCTGGCCGTACGCACGCACATCCTCGGCAACCAGGCCCACTAGTTCCTGCGCCAACTCGTCTGCCTGGGCAAACGCACGCGTCAGGTCATCCGCACGATCAGCAAGCGCGGGATTGGTCGCACCGTAGCGGGCAACCATTCCGCACAGCGAGGCGCCCAGCGCGCCCACAAAAGCGCTCGCGCTGCCACCACCGGGAACTGGCTCGCGCGCGGCCAGCGCCTCGGCAAAACCGCGACAGGTTTTATCCATCATCTCTTGGCTCATACGCACACGCACCTTCAAGTCATATATATCGGTCGGGCGGCCGACGTCGGCCGACCGCATCGATCACGTAATGGTGCTAAGTCTAGCCCATAAGTACGCGAGCGTCAGCGCACCTGGCCATCGCGGATTTCTATGGCACACGATAGGCCATGTCAACGCAAACATGGGACACATGGCCCACCTTTCGAGACTCCCGAGCAGCACAAGCTGGGGCATATCTATAAGTAAGGAACCCGTTGGGGAACGGCCGCGCAACGGCCACAAGCGATGAACGGAGGCATAAGTCGCACAGTACACAGAGACATCCGCCGCCAGCGCAATCAGTACCCCAACAGCATGCGGCGCCGTGATGTCATCAGCAGACAAGGAGGACGCCACCATGATGAAAAAGACCCTATCAATCCTTTCCCTTTGCATCGCCCTCTTTGCCGCGCTCGCCCTTGTGGGCTGCGGCGGGAGCGCATCGGGCGGCGGCAGCGCCCCCAAGAGCGAGAGCAAGGAAAAGGCCCCCGTCGCCAAGAAGACCGACTACATCTGGTTTAAGGTCGAGATGCCCGAGGGCGTCGGCGTAAGCGACTCTGCCGGCAAGAATGCCGACAGGGTCCAGCTCACCTTCCCCGAAGACGAGAACGCCTCGGCCGATCGCTTTATCCCCGTTTGGAAAAAAGCGCTGACGGCCGAGGAATCCCACGCCGACCAGGCGGAAAAGAAGGGGGATACGTTCCAGTGGAAGGATGGCGGGTCCGTCGAGTATAACGGCAGGACGTGGCTCGTCGGAACATACGAGGACAACAGCGGCATCTCAACCATGCTTTTTACCGATGTTGAGCCGGGAAGCGTCTACGTCCTCATCTCGAACTTCGACCAGCACAAGAAAGAAGCCGAGGCACTCCTCAACTCCATCGAGTTCCCCGATGACATGGAAGAGGCAGTTTCCGAGGCACGCGAAGTCGAGATTTCGAGCATCGAGATCAAGTAACGGGACACCCGCACGCGCCTACGCGCACCCGCGCACATGCGCCCCATTAAAACAACGGGCGCCCAACCCGGGGAGGGCCGACAGCACCAGCCCTCCCCTCTTTTGCGCCCGAACATATTGCCACTTAACGGCGCAAATCCGGCCCTCAGAATGGGACACATGGCCCACCCTAGCGAGCCGTCCACGCGTACAGTAAAGGCAGGTAATCCGTGGGCGGTTACAGATCGAGGAGGACACGACCATGAAAAAGAAGGCCTTTGCGATTCTCACCCTCTGCATAAGCCTCTTTGCCGCAGTTGCCCTGGTGGGCTGCGGTGGCAGCGGCGGCGCTACCGGCAGCGGCGGAGGCGGTGGCGGTGGAGCGGAAAAGCCAGCCGTGGATATGAGGACTGACTTCATTTGGTTTAAAGTCGAGGTGCCCGAGGGCGTCGAAATCACGGACGTTGCAGGCGATACCGCCGACAGGGCCCAGTTTAAGTTCACCGAGAGCGAGCATGCCAGTGACCGCTTCATCCCCGTCTTCGATCCTGACAAGAACGCCGATGAACTGTTCGACTACGAGGCAAAGTGGAAGGCCAACTCCGGATGGACCGAGAGCGATCCCGTTAAGTACAACGGCAAGACCTGGCGCAGCGCCTACTTTACGCACTCGGGCGGCGTGACGACCGAGTGCTTCACCGACGTTGACGGTGGCAGCGTGTATGTGCGTATCGACAACGTCGAGGAACACAAGGACGCCGTCGAGACCATGATGAAGTCTCTGGAGTTTGCCGACGACATCGCCGAGGCCAAGACCGAGGCCATGGACGTCAAGCTCGACGATATCGAGATCAAGCGTTAAGCGACTGGCGAGCGCAGCGGGAAACACGGGCGCAGTGCTAACAAGCGGCGGTACCCCAGCGCTTCGTACCCAGGGAGGGCCGGTAAACCGACCCTCCCTTTCTTATGCCGGTAGCCAACGAACGCGAGGATGCCGGACGCCGGAACCGCTCCAAATGTAGCAACAGTACGAAAACGACAAACACCCCAACACGTCCGCCCGCCGATTTATTGCGCCGCGCAGACAATTAAACCAGCATCTTTAAACATCTGAGCAGTATAGTGACTAAAACGAGCGCATAACCGCACCCTGCGAATGGAGGAGTTATGACCGAACACCACGCCATCAGTCGCCGAGCGTTTACGTTGAGCCTAGGACTTGCGGCATTGTCGCCATTTGCAAGCCTGCCCGAAACCGCGGGATTGGGCCTTCCCGTGCGCGCGGCATTTGCAGACGACGCTGTCACAGCGTCGGTCAGCCTCGACAATTTCGTCATTCGCCTTCGCCCCGCGGGCTATTTTCGCACCGCGAGCGTCAACCAAGACGGCAACGTTCGCGGCAACGTCTGCCACCTGTTTAACGACGGCACGTCCAGCAAGCTCATCCTTGAGAACGTAACGACCAAGAATGACGATACAAACTGGTATGCTATCCGCACCTTGCTCAATTTCGAAGAGCATAAAAAGACGGGCTACAGCATTTGGTCGGTCGACGACGACTCGGACAAAGATGGAAAGGTCATCCACGTATGGGGCGGCGAGTATGACAACAAGCCCAGCCGCGCTTTTGCGTTCGAACGTCAATCAAACGGAACCTATATCATTCGAGACCGCACGGTCGAGAAAGAAACTGAGAAAAAAGACATTAAGTACCTGGCAATAGAATCGGACGGCAAAGACCAGGACAACAATAAGATCTGCCATAAGAGTAAGAGCATTCCGTGGGAGCTAGAACTTGTCGGTTACGACATGGGCAAGATCAATACCACAGTTAGAAGTATCGACTGGACCACGTATAGCAGCTACGTCGACGGACCATGCTGGATGAAATACGTCGACGACAACAAGTACCTCGACGAGCTGAGTATCCCGGGCACGCATGATTCGGGCACCTGCAGCGTGGACAACGACACCGAGCCCCAATCCTCACAAGCAAAGTGCCAGCAGGATTACATCCCGACGCAGCTGCTCGAAGGCATTCGCTATTTTGATATCCGACTCGGAAGGAACGACGAGAACGGCGACCCCGGTATCGACCATGGAAGATGCTACCTGCTCAAAAAAGGCGGGGGCTTTATGCATCTCTCCGATGTCATCGGTTACTTCAAAACATTTTTGAACGAAAACCCGTCAGAAGCGCTCATCATGCTTGCGTCACGAGGCAACGACGAGGCTACCGACGAAAGCGTTACGACGGCTTTCGCCAAGGTTATGCACGATAATCCCGATCTGTTCTACACGTCGAGCCGAATCCCCACACTGAACGAGGTGCGCGGAAAGATCGTCCTGCTGCGTCGATTTGTACTCGCCGGCAACAGCGTAAGCAGCCACACGTGGGGCCTCGATCTCACCCAATGGGACAACAAAATCAAGGCGCATTCCGGGCAGTCGATGTGCCTCGTCCAAGACGCGCGAGGCTTTGAGACTACGGGCAATGCGGGCGACAAAGAGCCCTATTGCACCAAGGTATACGCCCAGGACCATTTTGAATGCACCGGAACCGACAAGATTAGCTGGGTCGATATGGCGCTGCGAGAGACGACCAATCTCACGCGCAACAAGGTGGACGTCGAGGACAATGATGGCGCCAAGGTGCAAGTCCTGGAACGCTGCTGGTCTATCAACTACACCAGTTGCACGAATTACAAACAAGGAAGCAATCCTTTTACCGCGGCGCGAGTGGTCAACGAGCATCTGTACAAGAGCCAGTACATCAATCCCAGCGGCAGCGATAAAACAAAGTCAGATTGCCTCAAGCACGTTGGCATTATCGCGTCCGACTTTGTCGATTCGGCACTGGCCCGGAGCATCTACCAACGCAATTACGACGCGAAGCACAAGCCAACAGTTTCATGCTGCCTCCCGGACCGCATGCACATGACGTATGGAGACTCGCTGAGCGATGCCTCGCTCCAAGATGGCAAGACCGTTGGCGAGGGCCATTTCCGCCTTGTCGACAGCAGCAACGTACTCAACGTGGCGGCTTCGGGCCATGCGTTTGCCATCGAATATGTGGATGTCGATGCCCTGGGCAACGAGACCGCTACGGAGTTGCGGGGATCCGTGCCCATCGATATCGATCCGCGCGTGCTGACGCCCCATTTTGAGGGGCTTGAAGGCCTTAAGGCCGGCGAGGATGTGCGCGCCAAGGTCACGGCGCCGCTCGACGGCAAGCTCGAAACCGATGCCTGTACGGCCCAGCTCGAATTTGTGCACGACGCGAACGGCGCTCCGGGCGCGGCAATGGCCGAGGGCGAAACATTTGCCGCAGGAACGTACTGGGTGCGCGTGAACGGTCTCTTGGGCGACGCGGCGCAGAACTACACGCTCGCCAGCGACGGAGCCGCAAGCTTTACCGTAGCGGCCTCGAGCAGTGCAGGCGCCGCCGGCGCCGGCACTGGCGCCAACGCGGGCAGCGCCGACAAGAACGGCAAGGTCAACAAGGGCAAGGGCTCGGGCGGAAAACTCGCCGACACAGGCGACGGCTCTGGCATCGCCGCCGGGCTCGCCGCTGCCGCCGTGGCGACGACGGTCGCCGGCACGGCAATGCTTGTCAACGACCGCGAAGACAGCGAAGGCGCTAGCGAATAGGCAAGCCGACCGTTTGGACACATCGACTCAATCGGGGGCGCAGGATACCGTTCTGCGCCCCCGACTTTCGCAGATGAAGAAGCAGCGTGTCCAGCGCACTCGCAAGTCGAGCGCTCAGCCGCTACGTCGTCCAATGCACAGCCGCAAATTTAGCCCGAACGTCGTTGCCGGCTACATGACCGAGTTCAACACGTTCACAAATTCCTGAGCCTGGGAGTGACTGCTCAGCCTGTAGGAACAGGCGGTCAGCAACCTATTACGGAGGAACACGCGCTTACCCTTGACCCCGTTGACACCCGTAATGTCCTTGAGGTAGACGATCTTGGTATGGGTACCGAAGAAGTCGTTCTTCACGACCGCCTCGATACGATTGGGATAGATGCTTATTCCCTTGAAAACGCCGGCACCCTTATCGTGAAACAGCAACGTGTTGTTATCCACGCGCGCCACCCCCATGGAGTTCGATAAAACCATCTCTATGACCACATTTTAGTCTGTCTCTTATACACATCTCCGAGCCCACGAGACCGAGGCTGAGCTCGTAT
>CABRID010000011.1 GCA_902470895.1 uncultured Collinsella sp. | reverse complement strand
CCCATGCGGACTCCAATCTGGACCGGACTCGGTCCAACTTTTTGTCCGCACCCCCAGATTAACCTGTCCCCCTTGCTCTAAATCGGGTATAAAGGCGTGCAGCATATCGAACGAAAGGCAATTTGCATGAATGACTTTATGAAGGGTCGCAATGGTGCCGATGAACTCACCATCGTGATGGGTTTTGCCGGCATCGTCATCGCGATGATCGGATCGATAGTCCGCATCCAGTGGCTCAGCTGGATTGCCATCGCCGTAATCGTGATTGGCGTGCTGCGCGGCCTGTCCAAAAATATCGACGCACGTCGCAAGGAGAACGAGGCCTTTGTCGCCGCGACTGCAAACGTACCCGGCTTGGGCAAGTTTGTAGCCAGCTTGGGCGGCGGAGCTGCAGCGGCCAACGCCTCGCGCGCAGCCGGTACTAGCAAGGAAGACTTTGAACGTGCCAAGCGCACAGCCAAGAAGATGTGGAAGGGCCGCAAGACCACGGCCTATCTCAAGTGCCCCAACTGCGGCCAGATGCTCTCCGTCCCCAAGGGCAAGGGCAAAATCCGCGTCACCTGCCCCAAGTGCCACGCCAAGATGGAAACGCGCTCCTAGCCGCCATACCATGGGACAAATAAAAGCCGAGGCCTCGCACTGAGACCTCGGCTTTTTTGATTGTGACAAAGGGACCGTCCCTTTGTCACACCTACGCCACACCGTCGCGGGCCAGCTCCTCGGCAAGCGCTGCGGCAGGCATGGCCATAATCGCGTCGAGCTCGGCGTCCACCTCGGGAATGCGCTTCACCTTGAGCTTGCGCACCAGATCGCCACGGCACATCACGTGCGTCGGCTCACGCAGTGCGCACAGGTCATCGAGCGGGTTCTTGCGCGTCACCAAGATATCGGCGGCCTTGCCGCACTCGATCGTGCCAGTCTCGCCGTCCAGCGCCAGCAGCTCGGCGTTGACTTGCGTAGCCGTATGCAGTGCGAAGGCGTTGCTCACGCCGACATACTTGGCAAAATAGGCCACCTCACGCCACATGTCGTACTGCGTCACGAACGGGCAGCTCGAGTCCGTGCCCAGGCCCACCTTAACGCCAGCTTCCAGTGCGGCACGGGCGCTCTCGATAATGCCCGAGCACACGATGTCGCCGTTCTTCTTTTGCGTATCGGTCGAATGGGTCTTTTTCGGGTCGAGCAATACAAACGGCAGCGCCGGGCTGATAGTGCAGGTAACGCTGGGCGCGCGATCCTCAAGCTGCGCGCCCGCGGCGCCGCGGTACAGTTCCAAGATCTCAGGAGTCATCGGGGCACCGTGCTCGATTGTGTCAACGCCGGCCTCAAGCGCGGCCTTCACGCCTTCGGTGCTCTCGACATGGGCCATAACCGGCAGGCCCACCTCGTGCGCAGCCTTGCACGCCGCCGCGGCAACCTCCACCGGCATACGCAGCACGCCCGGCTCGCCCACCTCGGTCGCGTCGAACACGCCGCCCGTCACGAACAGCTTAATGACGTCGGCACCGCGCGCATACAGGTCGCGCACCTGTTCGGCTGCCTCGGCGGGGGTATTTGCGACCTGCGCGAACAGCCCCGCGCCGTGGCCACCCGGCACCGTGACGCCCGTTCCCGGCGCCACCAGGCGAGGACCTCGATACTTGCCGGCATCGATAGCATCGCGCACGGCCAGATCGGCAAACAGCGGGTCGCCCGCACCGCGCACCGTAGTCACGCCACTTGCCAGTTGTTGTTGGGCGCTGCCCTTAAGAATATGGCGCACGATGGCGCGCCCCACGGGATTATCGAGCTTCTTCATCAGCGCGCCCGCATCGCCCGCCGAAACCGGCTTGCCCGAACCGCACAGATGCACATGCATATTGATGAGACCGGGCATGAGATACGCACCCGCCAGGTCGATAACCTCGGCACCCGCAGGCGCCTGCGCCACAGCACTCGGCCCCATCCACGTGATGACACCGCGCTCAACAGTCACGGCCATATCGGGTTGCGGCTCCATATGCTCCGAACCATCCAGAATGGTCGCATTGATAAACAACGTGGAACGATCGGCAGACGCCATATCGAGCTCCTCCCTCACAATTAACTTGAACATTTGTCCATTATCACCCAGCGCGACAGGGTTACTGCGGACATATCGGCTAACGGAAGGAAGAGAAGAGCGTGAGGATGAACAGACCAGTGCAGCGATGCTTCGGGCGTTCCAGCAAAACGTCTTGATCTGTAACAGATAGACCGTCTTTAACCTTCCAAATGTTACAGATCGAGATTTTCGGTCGTGCCTCCAGCCTTTGTCTCAATCTGTAACAGTTGGGTCGAATTTTGGCCATCAGATGTTACAGATCGAGATATTCCCAGCCCCGTCGTCAAACGTCTAAATCTGTAACAAGTAGACAGGTTTTCGGCCTCTAGATGTTACAGATTGAGATCTTTTAGCGGTAGCCAACCTTTTGTCTTGATCTGTAACAGTTACGAGGCCAAACGGCCCCTTGTTGTTACAGATCGAGACAAACTCGGCAGGAACAACCACATTCGCGTCAGTTGCACCCCTTAGCGCCCATACCACTGACGCTTCCATCCCTCAGCCAAATCGGCCCGCTGCGGAATACCTGCTAGCCTCATCTTTTCAACCAGCTTCCCCGGGTTCTTGAGTTCATCAAACGTGAACCGAAGCACCTTGTGCCCGAGCATTGTCAGATGAGATTCCCGCTGACGCTCTGCCACGAACGGGTCGACCGGCTCCCGACCCTCGCCGTTCTGCAAGGCATACTTCCCCTTTCCGTCGAGCTCGCCGATGACACATGTCCCGTCCTCGAGCCTCCAGAAATAATCGACCCGAAACACTTGGCTTAGATCAAGCGGGTCGCGAAACTCCACCTGCAACTCCGGAACCGGAAAGCCGTATGCAATAAAGAACGCCCGAAAGCGAGACTCGCCGCCGTTCTCGGACAGCCCGTCCGCATGCGACGCAATCACCTGAGCTCTGCGATACCCTCGCCTGCCCTCGCAATCGACCTGGAGCCGTTCGCAGAGGTCGTCGCGCGATACGTCCCTTGCCCGCAATGCAGAATCGGCGATCGCCAACCCGTAGGAGAACGGCGCATGCAGCAGACAATCCTCCACCGTGCGCCAAAACGGCGTCACCCGCACGCCATCGACTTGTTCAAGTGCACCCGCCGCCTGCGGACGCAGCAGTCTACACCCCATACTCAATGCCACCGAACAACCCGTCTTGACCAAGTAACGCGGCCCGAGCAGATCATTCGGCACCTCCAGACCCCATATCAGCGCGGCATCATATCCCCAAAACGCCCAATCGGGGTGAAACTCGGCAAGCCCCTTGATGGTCCACCGCGCCCGCTCCGGCGGCGTCAACGCATCCCATTCATGCTGAAAACAGAAAAGGTGCGATTCGGGCTCCGCAATATCGTCTGTGCCCACATGGCGCCGCAGCCACATGAGCTCGGCATTGTCGTGCGTCACAAGCGGCACGCCTTGTTCAGCCGCCTCCGTGAGCCCGGCAAGCATCCTATTCCGCGCCAAGGTGTTACGTGTTGCATGCTTGTGTTTAAAAACGGTATTAGACACTTCCATCACCACCACATCGAAAAAATGGGCCATCGCCGCTGTTACCGCCGCTGACAAATGTCTTGATCTGTAACAGGAAGACAGTCTTTGAGCCTCTAGATGTTACAGATCAAGATCTTTCGGCACCGCGTCCAACCTTTGTCTCGATCTGTAACAGTTGGGTCGAGTTTTGGCCTGTAGATGTTACAGATTGAGACATTCCCCCAACCAGGTGCCAAACGTCTCGTTCTGTAACAGTTAGACGTTCTCCAGCCCCCAAACGTTACAGATTTAGACAAACCAGCGGCGCCCAAGCGTTCGTCTCGATCTGTAACAGGTAGACCGGTTTTTTGTCCCTAAACGTTACAGATTGAGACAAAGTCAGGGGCAGCAGGAGACGCCAGTCACATCCCCTACTCCCACTCCTGCTCGTAGATGTTGAGGGACTTTACGTAGCGCCCCTGGGCGCCCATGATGTCGCGGACCAGGCGCAAAAAGAAGCTGATGCACGAGGTGTCGAAGCCGTCCTGCAGGTCCTCCGGATGCACCGCACCCGGCCCATCGACCGCCGTGTCGCTCAGGCGCGCGATGTCATACAGGTAGAGCTGCCCCGCCGTCAGCCAGACATCGTCGACGCAGGCGAGGCGCACCGCAATCGCGCCGTCGCTCCAATGCTCCTTTTGCACGATATGCGGGTCGTAGACATCAAAGCGACGGTCGGTGCGCGTATCCTTCAGCGCAGCCATGCCGTTCGCAGGATCCTTGTCCAAAATGCCAAAGCGCGAGAAATACTGCGTGTCGCGTACCTGCTCGAGCCGCTTGAGCGAGACAGGCGAAAGCGATGCCGGCGGCTCGTCAACATACAGCTCGAGCAGCGTCTTGCCATGGCGATAGGGGCGCTCGAAGAGCAGCCAATCGGTAAATGCCATGTTGTAGGCCATGATTTCGTTTTGGGAAGGCTCGGTGCAATAGCCGAGCCACGGGTCGACAATGATCTCGAACTGCTCGCGCGCCGGCTCCAAAAACTGAAACTTCCGCAGCATCCAAAAATGGGCCATGTCGGCAATATCGTTGCCGACGGCTTCGGCCAGCTGTGCTCGGTCTAAAACGTGGTCAGTCACGGCATCCTCCTCAAACTGATGAACCTCAATTTGAGCTTACGAGGAGGGTGGGCAGCCACGACCAGCGCGGGCAAAATAGGCCTCCGGCTGCAAACCAACTGCTGACCAAACACTTGACGGGATGCTTGACCGAAAATGCGCACCGCAACAAAACCGCAGGTAAACATAGACGGCCAACCCGCCCTTTTGAGCCAGATACCCACAGCCACCACAGAAACAACAGGTGACCACAGCCCAAGAAGTCGACAAATGAACACCCGTACGTCGACAAACGAGCAAATCGCTCGCAAAGAGTGTCCCCAACGACTAGACAAAAAAATGACTAGTCATTGGGGACACTCTTAAATGACTACTTTACAGCTCCAGCGCGTCGGCGACCTCGGCCACGCAGGCCAGGGCGTCGGCCATAGCGTTCACCACGAGCGAGCTGCCGTTGTGAGCGTCACCGGCAACATACACCGGCACGGCATCCGCGGAGACGCCGTCGACACGTGCCGCAAGATGCGAGCCCTCGGCGGCCATCACAGGCAGCGGACGACCAGCGGTGGCAACAGGCACGCCTACCGCATCGAACACGCCATGCTCAGGACCCGTAAAGCCGCAGGCGATCAGCACCAGCTGCGCCGGCACCTCGTGCTCGGAGCCCGCAATGCGTTCAGGCTTGCCGGCCGACCAATCTAGGTCGGCCACGCGCAGGCCCGCGGCAGTGCCCTTCTTATCCAGCAGTACCTCGAGCGTATCCACGCCCCAAGCGCGCATCTCGCCGCCCATGGCAGCGATGGCCTCCTGCTGGCCGTAGTCGGTCTTCTTAACGTTTGGCCACTGCGGCCAGGGGTTGCTCGCCGCGCGCGCATCAGGCGCCGCCGGCAAGAACTCAAACTGGCGCACGCTGCGCGCACCCTGACGTACCGCGGTGCCCACGCAGTCGTTACCGGTATCGCCGCCGCCAATGACCACGACGTCCAAGCCGCGTGCATCGATGGCAGGCTCGCCGCCATCGAGCACCGAGACGGTCGAAGCCGTCAGATAGTCCACGGCATACACCACGCCAGGGGCGTCAATGTTCGCAGTCGAAAGCCCGCGCGGGGCACGGGCACCAGCAGCCACCACGACAGCGTCAAAGTCATCGAGCTTGGCCGCCACCGCAGGGTCCGTCACGTCGGCACTCAGCTCAAACACAATGCCCAACTCGCGCATGAGCGCCACGCGACGCTCGACCACGGACTTCTCGAGCTTCATGTTGGGAATGCCGTACATGAGCAGGCCGCCCGGGCGGTCGTCACGCTCAAACACCGTCACGCGGGCACCGCGACGCGCAAGCTCCCATGCTGCCACCAGACCAGCGGGACCGGAGCCCACCACGGCAACCGTGGGTGCGCCCTCCCCTGCCGGCTCAAAGCGGCGCTGACCGCCGTTGGCCCACTCATGGTCGCTGATCGCACGCTCGTTGTCATGGATCGTCGTGGGCTGGCCGTCAACCGAACCCAGGTCGCACGCGGCCTCGCACAGCGCCGGGCACACGCGACTCGTGAACTCGGGCATGGGCGAGGTGAGTGACAGGCGCTCGGCAGCCTCGTCCCAACGGCCGCGGTACACCAGCTCGTTCCACTCGGGAATCAGGTTGTGCAGCGGACAGCCGCTCGGACGTGCCTTGCCAAAGCTCGCGCCCATCTGGCAAAACGCCACGCCGCACATCATGCAGCGGCTCGCCTGGGCGCGGCGCGCATCGTCGTCGAGTTCCACGTACAGCGGATCGAAATCGCGGCTGCGCTCCTCCACGGGGCGAAGCTCGTGGGTCACGCGATCGATATCAAGAAAAGCACCGGGCTTACCCATGGCACTTACGCCTCCTTCTTAGTCGAAGCAACAGAGCTGGCAGCCACGGACGCAGCGCCCGCAACATCGAAGCGAGCAACATCCGCGGCACTCGCGCGACCGGTCACAATGTCAAACGCCAGCTCCTCGGCCTGCGCATGCGTCTTGCCGACGGCCTCGGCGGCGGCGACAATCGCCAGCACGCGCTCGTACTCGGTTGGAATGACCTTCACAAAGTGCTTGCTCATCGTCTCAAAGCTGTAGAGCAGCTTAATGCCGCGCGGGCTCTGCGTCGCGTCCACGTGCTCCTGGATGAGCGCGCGAATCTGCGCCAGCTCGCCGGCCGTCGGGGCCTTGAGCTCAACGCTCTCGTGGTTCACACGGGCATCGAGCGTGCCGTACTGGTCAAAGACGTAAGCCACGCCGCCCGTCATGTACTCGCAGCCATGGTTGCCGCAGCCCTCGACCACCACGGTGGCGCCGGAGTTGCGTACGGCAAAACGCTGGCCTGCCAGGCCGTTAATGAAGCCGCGGCCGCTCGTAGCGCCAAAGAACGCAACGTTGCCCACGATGATGTTCTCGTCGAACTTGTAGGTCGCATGCGGGTTGGGGCGCACGGAGACCTCGCCGCCCGAAAGGCCCTTACCAAAGTAGTCGTTGGCGTCGCCGCACACGTTGAGCGTCACGCCGCGCGGCAGGAAGGCGCCAAAGCTCTGACCGGCCGAGCCATCGCAATCGATGGTGATGGAGCCGGCGGGCAGGCCCTCGGGATGTGCCTTGGTCACCGCATTGCCCAAGATGGTGCCAACGCAACGGTTGACGTTGGCGATGTCGGCATGGAAACGAATCGGACGCAGGTGCGCACGGGCATCGGCCGTATAGGGGACAAACAGCGTAGAGTCGAGCGTCTTGCCGAGCTCGCTGTCCGCAGCCATCTGGGGCAGGAAGTGACGGCCGTCGGCACCCGGGATGTGGGCACCAAACTCACAGGTCGCGCTCGCCAGCACGGGCGACAGATCGAGCAGGTTGGCCTTGCGGTTGCCCGGCACCTCAATCTGGCGCAGGCACTCGGGATGGCCGACCATCTCGTCGATGGTGCGGAAGCCCAGGCGTGCCATGACCTCGCGCAGCTGCTCGGCCACAAAGAGCATAAAGTGCTCAACGTGCTCGGGCTTGCCGCGGAAGCCGTGACGCAGACGGCAGTTCTGCGTGGCGATGCCGGCCGGGCAGGTATCCTGCTGGCAGTCGCGCTGCATGAGGCAGCCCATGGAGATGAGCGGCATGGTCGCAAAGCCAAACTCCTCGGCACCCAGCAGGCAGGCGACGGCAACATCGGTGCCGTCCATGAGCTTGCCATCGGCCTCGAGCACCACGCGTGAGCGCAGGCCGTTTTGCAGCAGCGTCTGCCGGGCCTCGGCAAGGCCAAGCTCCAGCGGCAGACCGGCGTGCCAGATCGAATCGCGCGCCGCAGCACCGGAGCCGCCGTTGTGGCCGCTGATCAAGATCTTGTCGGCAGCGCCCTTGGCCACACCGGTGGCGATGGTGCCGACGCCGGCCTCGCTGACCAGCTTGACCGACACGCGCGCACCGGGGTTGGCGTTCTTAAGATCGAAGATCAGCTCCGCCAAGTCCTCGATGGAGTAGATGTCGTGGTGCGGCGGAGGCGAGATCAGGCCGATGCCGGGCGTGGACTGACGAACCTCGGCGATCCAGGGGTAGACCTTCTTGCCGGGCAGGTGTCCGCCCTCGCCGGGCTTGGCGCCCTGGGCCATCTTGATCTGAATCTCGAAGGCGCTGCACAGGTAGCGGCTCGTCACGCCAAAGCGCGCGCTTGCCACCTGCTTGATGGCGGAGTTCTTAGAGTCACCGTTGGCCAGCGGGGTCTCGCGGCGCGGGTCCTCGCCGCCCTCGCCCGAGTTGGAGCGGCCGTGCAGGCGGTTCATGGCGATGGCCATGCACTCGTGTGCCTCTTTGCTTATGGAACCGTACGACATGGCGCCGGTGTTAAAGCGGCGGACGATATTGAGCGCGGGCTCCACCTCGTCAAGCGAAACCGGGGTGCGGCCGCTGGCATCAAAGTCCAGCAGGTCGCGCAGGCGCACGGCACGGCCGGTGCGGTGCAGGCGGGCGCTGTACTCCTTAAAGGTGTCGTAGCTGTCCTCACGGCAGGCGGTCTGCAGCAAGTAGACAGTCTGCGGATCGATGAGGTGATCCTCGCCGCCGAGCGGGCGCCACTTGGTCAGGCCCAACGTGGGCAGCTGATCGGGAGCCGGGCTCTTAAGGATAGCGAGCGCGGCGTCATAGCGCTCATTTTGCTCGCGTTCGACGTCCTCGACACCCATACCGCCCACACGGCTCACCGTGCCGGCGAAGTACGCGTTGACGAACTCCGGCGTAAAGCCAACGGCCTCGAAGATCTGCGCGGAGTGGTAGCTCTGCACCGTGGAGATGCCCATCTTGGACATGATGGAGACGATGCCCGCCGTCGCGGCCTTGTTGTAATTGGCGATGCCCTGCTCGGTCGTTACGTCCAGGTCGCCGCGTGTCGCCAGATTGCGGATGCACGCATGCGCGTTGTACGGGTAGATGCCGCTTGCGGAGTAGCCCACCAGCGCCGCAAAGTCGTGCGGGGACACGGCGTCGCCGCACTCCACCACGATATCGGCAAAGGTGCGCACGCCGGCACGGATCAGGTGGTTGTGCACGCAGCCCACGGCGAGCAGCGACGGCACGGGCACCTCGCCCGCTCCGGCGCGATCGCTCAGCACCACGATGTTCACGCCATCGCGAACCGCAGCCTCGACGTCTTCGGCAAGCTGCTTGAGCGCAGCCTGCAGCGCGCCCTCGCCGGCATCGCGGCGGTAGACGGCACGGAACCGGCGGGTCTTAAAGCCAACACGGTCAATCGCGCAAATGCGGTCGAACTCCTCCTCGCTCAGCAGCGGGCGCTCCAGGCGCACCAGCTGGCAAGCCGCGCGGGAGTCCTCGAGCAGGTTGCCGTGATTGCCCAGGTAGAGCGTGGTCGAGGTGACCATATGCTCGCGCAGGGCGTCGATCGGCGGGTTCGTGACCTGGGCGAACAGCTGATAGAAGTAGTCGTAGAACGAGCACGTCTTCTTGGACAGGCAGGCCAGCGGCGCATCGATGCCCATCGAGGCGAGCGGCGCCTTGCCCTGCTGGGCCATGGGACGCACGACCTCGTCAACATCATCCCAGTGGTAGCCGAGCTTGGCCATGCGCACGGCGGCGGGCACCTCGGCGTCCTCGGCCGGCGTCGCCGCGGCAGGCTTATCGAGCGCGTCGACCGTCAGCGTCTCCTCAGCGATCCAATCGCGGTAGGGCTTTTCCTTGGCGTAGCGGGCGCGCAGCTCGTCGTTGTAGATCACGCGGCCACGGGCAAAGTCCACCTCGAGCATCTGGCCCGGTCCCAAACAACCGCTCGTCAGGATGTTCTCGGGGCTCACCTCGATGGTGCCCACCTCGCTCGCCAGCATAAAGCGACCGTCGCGCGTCACATAGTAGCGGGCGGGACGCAGGCCGTTACGGTCGAGGGCGGCACCCAGCGTGCGACCGTCGGTAAAGGCGATGGCCGCCGGGCCATCCCACGGCTCCATGAGCATGGACTGGTAAGCGTCGTAGGCGCGGCGCTCCTCACTCAGGCTGTCGTTGTGGTCCCACGGCTCAGGCAGCAACATGGACGCGGCACGCGTGAGCGGGCGACCGTTCATGACCAAAAATTCGAGCACGTTATCCAGAATCGCGGAGTCGGAACCCTCGCGGTTGATGATGGGCATCACGCGCTCAAGATCGTGCTGCAGCACGGGGCTGTACAGGTTGGGCTCGCGGGCACGAATCCAGTTGACGTTGCCCTTGAGGGTGTTGATCTCGCCGTTGTGGATGATAAAGCGGTTGGGGTGCGCGCGCTCCCAGCTGGGCGTAGTGTTGGTGGAGTAGCGCGAGTGGACGAGTGCCACGGCCGTTTTGACGGCGGCGTCGTTGAGGTCGATGAAGAAGCGGCGCATCTGTGTGGCCACAAGCATGCCTTTGTACACGATGGTGCGCGAGCTCATGGAGCACACATAGAAGATCTTGTCGCGCAGGGCAAACTCGGCGTCGGCCTTCTTCTCGATGGTGCGGCGGCACACGTACAGGCGGCGCTCGAATGCGTCACCTGCCGGCGTGTCGTCGGGGCGGCCCAGAAAGGCCTGCAGGATGGTAGGCATGCAGGCGCGGGCTGTCTCGCCCAGGTCGTGCGGGTCGACCGGCACCTCGCGCCAAAAGAGCAGCGGCACGCCGGCCTCGGCGCAGCCCTCCTCAAACACGCGACGGGCATCCTCTACGCCCTTGTCGTCCTGCGGGAAGAACAGCATGGCCACGCCATAGTCGCCCTCTGCCGGCAGAATCTGGCCGCACTTTTGAGCCTCTTTGCGGAAAAAGTGATGCGGAACCTGGAACAGGATGCCGGCGCCGTCGCCGGTGTTCTTCTCGAGTCCGGTGCCGCCGCGGTGCTCCAAGTTGACCAGAATGGACAGTGCGTCGTCCAGGATCTGGTGATGGCGCTCGCCGTTGATATCGGCAAGCGCGCCGATGCCACATGCATCGTGGTCGAATTCGGGGCGATAAAGGCCCTGCTGCTGAGCGGAATCTGCCTGCATCGCGATCCTCCCCTAGATATTTAGACAGTCAGTTGAATAGGCATACTAGGAGCATCGCCGACCCGTTGTGTTTCCCGCCCGTTTCGAAACAATCGCGTAACGCACGCCCTACGAGTGGACACCGCCGACCTCAAGGGCGACAACAAGGGCCCCAAGTTCGGCCTGTAAGCTCACCGCTTCAAACATCTCAATCTGTAACAGTAAGACCCAATTTCGACGACTAACTGTTACAGATCAAGATGTTTTCGAGAGACGGTTCCGAATGTCTCAATCTGTAACACGAAGGGTCAGTTTTGGCGGTCAGCTGTTACAGATCGAGATTTTCCATAGGACCATTTCTTCCTGTCTTGATCTGTAACACCTAGACCCAATTTCCATCCCCAGTTGTTACAGATCAAGACATTTCGGCAATCCCCTTTCACCGTCCCATTCAAATACAACAATTTTGTTAGTCTTGGTTAACTTTTTAGTCTAAAACGGGTATGCTTTGCGGCGTCAAACAAACGGCACGCAGGAGCTCACCATGCTCAACCATCTCAAACAACACTTTGGCTCGCACCGCACCGGAGGCCACGGAGGTCTGGATATCGCCCGGCATATCGGCCCCGGACTGCTCGTGACCGTCGGCTTTATCGACCCGGGCAACTGGGCCTCCAATATGGCCGCGGGCTCGCAGTTTGGCTACGCGCTGCTGTGGATCGTCACGCTGTCCACGATTATGCTCATTGTGCTGCAGCACAACGCGGCGCACCTGGGTATCGCCACGGGCGCCTGTCTCGCCGAGGCCACGACCCGCTTTCTCCCCCGCATCGTGGGACGCGCCGTGCTCGCCAGCGCCCATCTCGCGACCATCGCCACCGCCATGGCCGAAGTCCTGGGTGGTGCGATTGCCCTTCAAATGCTCTTTGGGCTGCCCGTACGCGCCGGCTGCATCATCGTGGCGGCGGCATCGATTGCCATGCTCATGACAAGCTCCTACAAACGCGCCGAACGCTGGATCATCGCCTTCGTGGGCGTAGTGGGACTCTCGTTTTTCGCCGAGCTTGCGCTGGTCAAGGTCGACTGGCCGCAAGCCGCCACAAGCTGGATCACACCCAGTATGCCCACCGGCTCGGCCGCGATTATCGTAAGTGTCCTAGGCGCGGTCGTTATGCCCCACAACCTCTTCCTGCACTCCGAGGTCATCCAATCCATGCACTTCGAAGGCCAAGGCGAGCAGGTTATCGAAGAACGTCTGCGCTACGAGCTCTTCGACACGCTCTTTTCGATGGGCGTGGGCTGGGCAATCAACTCGGCCATGGTCATCCTGGCCGCAACGACCTTCTTTGCGCACGGCATTGTCGTAGACGACCTCGCCGTCGCAGCGACCACGCTCTCCCCCATCTTGGGCCCGGCGAGCTCGACCATCTTTGCGGTGGCACTGCTGTTTGCGGGCATATCGAGTAGTGTGACGGCGGGCATGGCGGCGGGCACCATCACCGCGGGCATGTTCGATGAGGAATACGACATCCACGACCGACATTCCTCGATCGGGGTGGCGGCCTGTTTCGTCGGCGCAGTAGCGGCGTGCCTGGTCGTCCCGAATCCTTTTGAGGGTCTCATTTGGAGTCAGGCGCTGCTGTCGCTTCAGCTGCCAATTACGGTCTTTGTGCTCATACGACTCACCAGCTCACGCCGCGTCATGGGTAAATACGCCAACTCGCGCCCGCTCAACGCGTTGCTCGTAGGGATCGGCGCCATCGTGACGATTCTCGACATCGTGCTGCTAACGGGGATGTAATTGGGATGGCATGACTGTCCAGATATAACGTCTCAAACTGTAACACGTAAGGCCGTTTAAAACCGTCAGATAAATCAAAAGGGCCCCAGCCGGAATATCCGACCGGGGCCCTTGGACAGAGCTATATGCTGTTGCAAGTCGTGTGTCTACGAGCTACTCCTCGACAAGCTCAAACTCATCGGGGCCGACGCCGCAGACCGGGCACACGTAGTCCTCGGGCAGCTCAGGCGTGTCGACCTCAACCTCGTAACCGCAAACGGTGCACACAAACTTATACGTCTTCTTCTCCTCAGCCATGATGTTCTCCTCTCGAACGTGACTGCTGGTGTACTTACTTATTAGTATATATTCTCAATAATATAATGCAAGTAATTTTCCACCATTTCTACCCTTGGTACGAAGACGCCTTAGGCGGCGTTTTGCCCTTTAGCACCTTATGGTAGTAGTCATAGGTCAACGGAGTCTCGCCGCTCAGGCGCTCGGCATCCTCAACCTCGCCAATAAAGAGCAGGTGTGTGCCCACGTCAACAGTGTCAATCAAATGGCAGCTAAACAGGGCCGCCGCGTGCTCGGGCACATAGGGCATGCCCAGAGCCGTCTCGCGGGTCTCGTATTTGGCAAACTTGTCATAATCGCTGCTGGTGCGGAACCCAAAGTTACCGATGTAGAGCATGTCGGCGGCCTGATCGATCACGGTCAGCGCGAACGCTTTGGCCGAAGCGATGACGCCCGAGGTGACGTTGTCCTTGTTCACGGCAACCGAAATGCGCGGCGGCATGGACGTCACCTGCACCGCAGTGTTGATGACGCAGCCGGCGCGCAGCCCGTCTGCCGCGGCGCTCACCACGTACAGACCGCTCGGCATGGTAAAGAACGCAGTTTTGTCCATAACGATCACTCCCCTAACCCGGGCTGGAACCTCATGGATGTATGTACCCACAAAAAAGGCAGCGCCCATAACGGACGCCGCCTTTGAAACATATGTGTCAGAACAGTAAGAAAGATGAGACGCCCGCAGTTGCGGTGAAATAGGGACTGAATAGCCCCTCAAACAGGCAAAACAGTCCGTATTCCACCGCAACTTATGAAGGACGGTCAGCGGTTGCGTTCCTTGAGGGCACGGTCGATCTCGCGTTGGACATCACGCTTGGCCATGTCCTCGCGCTTGTCGTAGAGCTTCTTGCCGCGACCCAGGCCCAGCAGCAGTTTTACGCGACCGTCGGTATTAAAGTAGAGCTCCAACGGAACCAGCGCATAACCACGGTTGCGAAGTTTGCCGTCAAGAAAGTCGATCTCCTTGCGGTGCAGCAGCAGACGGCGCCGACGGTCGGGATCGCGATTCCACACGCCACCATGGCTATAAGGGTGGATATGCAGGCCGACGAGCCAGCACTCCCCGCCACGAATCAGTGCAAAGGTATCGGTAATCTGGCACGCGCGCTCGCGAATCGACTTGACCTCGGTACCGCTCAGCTCAATACCGCACTCAAACGTCTCATCGATAAAGTACTCGTGATGTGCCGAGCGATTCTTGGAAATGAGCTTGCGCTCGCGCTTACTGGGCATCGCCGGCCTCCTTGGCGCCATCGGCGTTTGAGCCCGCAGCCTCGCGCTTTGCCCTGCGCTCGGCATTGAGCTCGGCATCGCTCTCGCGCACCAGCTTGATAATCGCCGCGCATGCCTCCTCGCCCACCAGGTCGCGGGCACGGACCGTCAGACGCGTAGCCTCCTGCTTGTCGCCGTCGCTTGCAGCATCGGTCGCGCACATGATCAGGCAGATGGCGATCTCGGCCGAAGGTGAGGTCGGCACGCCCTGCAGGGCGAGCTCACCCATCACATGGTCGTCACTCTCGTCCGCGGCATCCGGATAGGTGGTATGGATCTTGTTGAGCAGGCGCGTCGTATGCGCATCATTGGGCGCCAGGCGCAGCGCCAGACGTGCGCAGCCCACGGCAGCCGAAATGTTCTCGGTCTCGGGCTCCAAGAAGTACTGACCCAAGTTGGTGTAGGCGCGTGCGGCGCACTTACCGTCGCTCGCGCGCTCCAGCACCGAGAACGAGAGCGATGCCCACTCCTGCTTGTCCTCGAGCGCGCGGAACAGCTCGGCCAAGTCCAAGCGATAGTTGCAGTTCATGGGATCCCAACGCACAGCCTGCATCAGGGCATTACGAGCGCTCACATAATCCTGCTGGCGAATGTAGGCAAACGCCATGTCGGAGTACAGGCGGTCAAAGGGAACCTCGACCTGCACCAGCTCGCGCGGATCCTTCTCCACGCGGCGATAGGCCAGGCGCTCAAACTTGCTGTCGAAGCTAAAGTACTGGCGCTTCTCCTCCGTCTTGCACTCAGCGTCGATATACTCCTCGGCGAGCTCCACCAGACGCTCAAGCAGCGGCGTCGCCGTAGCCAGGTCGCCCTGCGCCAGATAGTTCTCGGCATACGTGATGTCTTCCAAGCTGATAGGCAGGTCCATGACAACTCCTCGAACGGGACGAAACGCGGCAAACGCCGCTTGCGGTCAATACACAAAACCCGGGTCTCTTACGAGGCCCGGGCGTTCAATTTTGGTAGCCCGTACCAGATTCGAACTGGTGATCTCCGCCTTGAGAGGGCGGCGTCCTAAACCGCTAGACGAACGGGCCATATGTAGCAAATGCAATGGCTGGGATGGAGGGAGTCGAACCCCCATTGACGGAACCAGAATCCGCTGTCCTGCCATTAGACGACATCCCAATGACTGCATCGCTGCGCTCGGCTGTGCCTTTGCGCAAGAAAGAAATATACGGGAAGTCTCGCCGTGACGCAAGCCCCAATTTTGACTTTTTTGAAATTCAGTCAAATTGGCCTAATTTAGTCCAACCCGTGAAGGACCTGTGAAGCCGACCGCTGTACACGAGGGGCAAAACGCCGCGAGCGGTAGCCGTCAACCGTTGGCAGATTCTACCGCGAAAACGATAGCACCAGGCAACACAATCGAAGCATCAATGATCGCGTAGATATCGAGGCGCCATGGACGAAGAGCTTGATTACCTATGGGAGACCCTGGGCCTCGAGATCACTGCCGACCTTTGGCCCGAACGGGACAAAATCCATCCCACACTGCGCCCCGCCATCACGGTGATGCAGGCAAAATACCGCCGTGCATCCTTTTTGATCATGCGGGTGTCATGGCACGCGGGACTCCCCGACCTTAAGCGAATCCAGGCAAGCCTCGTCGAGCTGTCCGGCATGCCGACCGTCATATCCGAGGCGCACCTGGAGCAGCGCCAGCGCGAGCGACTGCAACAGCAGCGGATTCCCTTTATCTGCCCCGGCGTTCAGGCATATCTGCCCTTTATGGACGAGGAGTACTGGAGCGGCAAGCCCAACAAGCACGTAAAGGTCTACGATCCGCACGAATGGGCACAGCTTGAGGATTAGCGCATATGCCCGCCAGCCGGGATAGTGCGCATGCCCGCCAACCGGAAAGCTCATCCCGGAATTTACGTCCAGAACGGGACGCGCTTTCCCCTAGAGGCCCCAAACGGAAACCGTATCCCAGATTTCGCGCTCAAACTGGGATACGGTTTCCGCTAGCCCCTTCAACCGGAAACTGCGTCCCGGAATCCGAGCTCAAAACGGGTCGCACTTTCCGCAGCCGCTACAGCAACGCCTCGGCCCAAGCCGATTCCCTAAAGCCGGGAATCGCAAAGTCGTCGCCCACCAGCAGCGGACGCTTGACCAGCATGCCGTCGGTCGCCAGCAGCTCGTAGCACTCCCGATCCGTCATGCCCGCGTCCAGACGCGCCTTCAGGCCCAGCTCTCGATATTTCATGCCCGACGAATTAAAGAAACGCCGCACCGGCAGCCCCGAACGAGCAATCCAGGTCGCAAGCTCATCAGCCGTGGGATTGTCCAAAACGATATCGCGGTCGATATACTCAACCCCATGTTCGTCCAGCCATGCCTTGGCCTTCTTACAGGTCGAGCACTTGGGATATTCAACAAACAGTACGGTCATGGAAATCCTCCGAATATAGATCGGCCAACGCAGGCACACGCCACACGAGGCGCCTTCGTATGATGGGCCAATTGTAGCCCACGGGTCACACGCTAAACGAACCATACCCCGAATCCGCGTTTGATGAACGGCAGCAGCTCCATTGCCTCGGGCGTGATATGGCCCGCAACGTTCATGCGCTCGTCACCGGGAAGATCGACCCGCGCAATCTCAAGCTCGCCTTCGTAGCGCCCATATCCGCTATTGCTCAAAGCGATCGACCCCGCCTTTCGCGGCAGGCCGGCTCCGGAATCCGTCGGCACGGAATCCGGCTTAAGCGTCGTACGTGACTCCTGAGACCTAAAGATGGGGACGCTCGAGTCGGGCCGGTCGTGATGAATCTGCCCGCGCACATAGGCATAACCGGGCTCAAGCTCGCATTGCAGGTCCACGTATCCGGCGGAAACTTGAGCAAACTGCGCCCAGCCCGCATCGGATAGATCGGGGTCGCCGACCAACACAATGTCGCAATCGGCGCCATGTGCAAGCTCAAGCATATTGAGAGCAACCTTTGACGCGCGACCGCGCTGCGCCTCGACCGTCGGCAGTCCCTCGAAAACCGGCCCGCGAACGTTAGCATCACCCGGCACAAAAGCCATGATTTCGAATCCAAGCGCCGCAAGACGAAGATTCGTCCGAGCAACATCTTCAAGAGCTAAACCGGTATAAGGCTTGGGGTAAAAATTGTGGCAGGCGGCAAAACGAGTCACATCGGCACCGGCCTCACGCCACGATGCGATTTCATCAGAACTCACCGTCGATGCATTGACCACAATGCGAAATACACCGGACAGCTCCGCGACCCGCTGGGCGCTAAAGCCATAGTCCAAACGAAGGTATTCCAACCCCAGATCGCGCAGGTCCTCAATGCGCTCAAGCCCGAGCAAATCGCACGTGCGAGGCCCCACATCGGCAATGAGCGCAATGCCGCGGGCGGAAAGCAGCGACAGCACATGACGGACCTTATCGGCATACGCCGCTCCCCCATCCTCGGGAATATGCAGCGAGGTGAACGCATAGCGCGCACCCGCCGCGGCACCACGCTCAATCGTCCGCTCAATATCCTGCAGAGGGCTGGAAAGATAAATCGAAATACCCGTTTTCACGCTTCAACGCTCCTTTAAAAAAGGCCGGCGGAGCAGTTAGCCCCGCCGGCACAACCATAGCATCAAGAAATCTGCCGCGCACCGCGAGCCCCGAGCAACACGGCTCGCGATATCAAACTACTCGCCAAAGAACTCGTTGATCTTCTGCTCGTCGACGCCAAAGAACCACGTCAGGACAAAGCCGGCGGCATAGGCAAGCAGCATAGCGGCAACGTAGCCGAGCTGCTGGCCAGGAACAACGATCAGCAGGCCAAACAGACCGGAAACGCCCTGAGAAACCGTGCCGATGTGAAGCAGCGCCGCGAGCGCGCCGCCAAATCCGGCACCCAGGCAGGCCGTCACAAACGGACGAACGAGCGGCAGCGTAACAGCATACATCAGAGGCTCGCCCACACCCAGGATTCCAACGGGAATGGACTCTGCGACGTACTTCTTGAGCTTGGCGTTCTTGGTCTTAAAGTACAGCGCCAAACCGGCACCGACCTGGCCGCCGCCAGCCATCATAAGGATGGGAAGCAGGTAATTGATACCCTTGGTAGCGCCGTCGGGATCGTTGAGCATAGCGTGGATCGGCGTGAGCGCCTGATGCAGGCCGACGGACACCAGCGGCAAGAAGCCTGCCGACAGGATATAGCCGCCCAGGACGCCCAGCTTCTCGAAGATAAAGGTCAAAACGCTAAAGATGGCAGTCGTCAGCCATGCGCCAACCGGCTGGATGACGAGCATCAGAGCAAAGGCGCCGATGATGAGCACCAGCAGCGGGGACAAGAACGTGTCGAGTGCGTTGGGCATAATCTTGCGAATCTGACGCTCCATCCAGGCAAAAAATGCGCCAGCGATGAGAGCCGCGATCATGCCGCCCGCTGCGGGGTTGTACTGCGCATTGGTGAGCGGCAGCAGAATGGCAGTGGCAGGATCAGCCGCGCCAGGCGCAAGCAGGGGCATGGCACTGTTGGCGATGCACATCATGCCGGCGATGCCGCCCAGCGCAGCGGAACCACCAAACTCACGTGCCGCGTTATAGCCCACCAAGATGGGCAGATAGGCAAACAGGGCCCAGCCCATGGAACGAATGCCCTGGTACCACCACTCGCCTGCAAGCGCGCCTGCCGTCGAAACGTTAATGACGTTGCAGATACCGTTGATGAGGCCAGCCGCAATGATGCCGGGAAGCAGGGCGACGAAGACATTGGAAATCTTCTTGAGGAAGGCCTGAACCGGCTTAGACTCGTACTTGGCCTTCTGCGCGGCCTTGTTTGTGGCCGCAGCGTCAACCACGCTCTCATCGGCAACGCCTTTCGCAAGGCCAGTGAGCTTGGAGAACTCCTCGAGCACCTTATTCACCTTGCCCGGACCCAGCACGATCTGCATCGTGTCGTCCTCGACCAGGCCCATCACGCCGTCGAGTGCCTTAATGCCCTCCGTGTCGACGTTGCCCGCGTCTTTGACGGTCACGCGCAGGCGCGTCATGCACGCCGCGTTTGCCAGCACGTTGTCTTTACCGCCCAAAAGGTCCAGCAGCTTTTGAGCCAGCTCTTTGTTTGTCATAACTCCTCCTTGTATTGGGTATCTCGTTTGGATGTCATATCAGCTCACGCCGCGCACCTATTGGGCGTCGGCATTGCTCTTCTCATGGCCACTCACCGCAGCACGGACATGGCCTCGCGCCCGCTCAAGAGCTACCGTAGCCTGCTCGACATCGCAGTCCAACAGTACCGAGACAATAGCGGTTTTTACGTGGCCGCCGGCATCTGCAAGCGCCTGAACGGCGCGCTCGCGCGTGCAGCCGGTCGCCTCCATCACGATGTTCTGGCCGCGCACCACCAACTTCTCGTTCGTCTGCTGCACATCGACCATCAGGTTTTGGTATACCTTGCCGATCTTGACCATGGCACCGGTCGAAATCATGTTGAGAATGAGCTTTTGAACCGTTCCCGCCTTGAGCCTCGTTGAGCCGGTCAGCACCTCGGGACCGGGCACGGGCTCAATGGCAAGATCTGCGCTCTCCCCGATCTTCGACCCTTGGTTGCAGGCAATTGCAATGGTCTTGCACCCAGTTGCCTTGGCGTACGCAAGGCCGCCCACCACATAAGGAGTACGGCCGCTTGCCGCCAGGCCAACGACAAGATCCTTGTCCGAGAGTCCACGCTCTCGCAGGTCGTTCGCGCCAAGCTCATCGCTGTCTTCGGCACCTTCGACAGCCTTGATAAACGCCGTCTCGCCTCCGGCAATGAGCCCGACAATCAGATCGGGTGACACGCCAAACGTGGGCGGACACTCCGAAGCGTCGAGTACGCCCAGACGACCGCTGGTGCCTGCGCCCATGTAAAAGACGCGCCCGCCGCGCTCGAGTGCCTCAGCAGCCCAGTCGATTGCTGTGGCAACCTGGGGCAACACTTTCGTGACCGACTGGACGGCACGAAGATCCTCATCGTTCATCGTCGTGACGATTTGCAGCGATGTCATCGTATCGAGGTCCATTGACCTTTGATTACGCTGTTCGGTCGTGAATTTTGTTAAATCGAGCATTTCATTCACCTCATCTTTCCTGTTTCTCGATGTAGTTTTGCTTAATGACATGCGTCGCCCGTTCGTAGTCGCTGGCAACGTAAGCAGCGTACAGGGCATCGACAACCATAAGCTGGGCCATACGCGAAGCCATGGCACCGCTGCGGACCAAGGGTTCACTCGCAGCAACGCCGAGCACAGCATCGGCCATGGTGGCAAGCTTGGATGATCCATCTACTTTGGTAACGGCCACAACGGGACAGTTGTGACGTTGAGCCTCGGCGGTGCAGTCCAGCACCTCTTGCGTCAAGCCCGAGTAGCTAAAGGCGATTGCCATATCGCCCTCATGCATGTTCTTGGCACATAAGAGCTGATCATGCCAGTCGTCGTACAGATGGCACTCTTTGTCGACACGCATGAGCTTTTGCGCCAGGTCGTGCGCGACCAAACGAGAGGCACCAATACCGAACAGATTGACCGCGCGTGCCCGCTTAAGACGGGCCGCGCATCGCTCCAAGACGGTGTAATCGAGCGTTCGCGCCGTCGCCTCGATCGTGCGCACGTTGCTTTTCATCACCTTCCCCACGATACGTTCGACGCTGTCATCCATGGAGATGTCCTCGAGGGCTACGTCTTTCTTGTCACCTAAGAGCGCCAGCTCGGCAATCAGTTCGCGCTGGAACTCCTTGTAGCCCGCAAAACCCAAACGCTTGCAAAAGCGCAAAATGCTCGAGGGCGAGGAGAACGTGACATCGGCAAGACCGCGGACGGACAGCCCGACCACCTCGTGCGGATGAGCGCTTACATATGCGATGACATTGCGTTCCGCCGGGCTCGCGCTGAGCTCACGCTCGCGAAGCCGCAAAAGCAATCCGTTTGCCATCTCAAACACCTCCGTTGAGAAGAATTAAAGACCAACGAACGATTCGTACCGGATACAAACAGCTTTTGCGGTACATTGTGCCGCATCGTGGCGCACAAAGGGCGAGCGTTCTACCGCTCGCCCCTCAAATCCGACCGCTCGGAAATACGCGCGACACAAAATAATTCAACGAGGCTGCATTATCAGAAACGGGTTTGTTACCGGCTAGCGCCTCGCATGGGCGCCGATCGGCCGAGTCGCATGGCGCACCAACGCCGCTGCCAGCAATACCAACAGCATGGCGGTGACATAGCCCGCAGCATCGAATCCTAAATCGATAACGTCGAAATGCCTGCCGGGAACAATGATCTTATGTACCTGATCGCCAACGGAGCAGGCGGCGCAAAAGAGCAATACGGGCACGCAACGGGAGCATACGCTCCACGGACGCCTGGAAAAGCAAACCACGACCACGGAGGCGAACAATCCGACGAAGAAAAACTCTACGGTATGGGCAACGCGACGGACGTTCGTGCCCACCCACATGCGAATGGAAGCAAGTCGGCCAGACCGGACATTCGAGGCAGCCGAATCGGTGCCCCCGGTCATTCCGTTCTCCGCCTGAGCTTCACCCGTGGCATCGACAGCCTGAACGCCCGTAGCCTGGCCCTCCACCACACGCGCGGTAGACTCGCTCAGCAACGACGTCTCCACCGCATTTTGCTCCGTCAGCACCCAGATGCCCGCCAGCGTTGCAACGAACAGAACAATTGCGGTCCATCCGATTATTTGTTTTACGCGCGCCAAGGGCCAACCTCCTTTTTTGAATATCAGCGAGTGTAGCCCCAAATGGCATCGTCACCGTATCAAAATTTGAATCGCAACAGGAAGCGACAAAGCGACGCAAACCCCTACCCCGCCTCGCGCATCCAGCGATCGAACGTCCCCACGCACACGCCCAGGCACTTTGCCGCCTGGCTGCGGGTAATATCGCCCGCCTCATAGCTATCGCGCACCAGCTCAAACTGAGGAGGGCACGGCTTGCGAGGTCGACCGAAACGGACCCCTCGCGCCCGCGCCGCTGCAATTCCCTCCGCTTGGCGCCGATGGATATTCTCGCGCTCTACCTGCGCCACGTAGCTCAGCAGTTGCAGCACAATATCGGCAATCAGGACGTTGGTCACATCCGGCGCGCCGCTGGCCCTAGCGCGCGTGTCAAGCAATGGCATGTCCAACACCACAATGGCAACCCCGAGCTCCTTGGTAATGCGTCGCCATTCCTCAAGAATCTCGGAGTAATTACGGCCAAGTCGGTCGATAGAAAGCACCACCAGCACGTCCCCGTCTCCCAAGACGTGCAGCAGCTCGCGATAACGCGGTCGATCGAAGTCCTTGCCGCTCGCATGGTCGGCATAAATATTCGCCGAGCCCACGCCATAGGCGCCCAGCGCATCCAGCTGCCGGTTCAGATTCTGATCGCGCGAACTCACCCGCGCATAACCGTACACCGTCGCCATCTCATCCCCGCTTTCTTGTAAACCTGCCAAAAAGGGACAGGTTTATTTTGGTAGGTTTCACCTCTCAAATAGCAGGTAAGCGGGCGACCGAGCAGACGGCAAGGTAGCCACGATTCAAATGCGAAGGGCGGCCCCGAAAGACCGCCCTCCGCTCTCCCGCCACGAGTCGGGATTTGGCTAATGGATAAGCTTAAAGTCCAAGTGCCCACGCGTGGTATTGACGCGCGAGACCTCGACAATCACGCGCTGACCCAGTTCATAGCGAGTCCCCGTGTCGGCGCCCGTCAGCGTAAGTGCATCCTCGTCGAACTCGAACCACTCGTTGCCCAGGCTCTTGATCGAAACCAAGCCTTCGACCTGCGTTAGGTCCAAGCGCACAAAAAGGCCTATGCTGCTAACCCACGAGACGGTTCCGGCATAGCGCTCACCCAGACGGTCCTCATAGTACTGGGCAATCTTGATCTTTTGCGTCGCATGGCTGGCGGCATCTGCCGCGCGCTCGGCATCGCTACATGCGCGGCAGATCTGCGGCAGAATGCGCGGCAGCGACTCGCGCCCCTTGCCGATCAGCCGCGGCGTACGGACCAAGGCGTCCTTGCCGCCGAGCTGCTCATAGGCCAACTGCAGTTTGAGCACGCGGTGCACCACCAGATCGGGGTAGCGACGGATGGGACTCGTAAAGTGACAGTAGCACGGCGCGGCGAGCGCAAAGTGGCCCTCGTTGCGCGGCTTGTACAGCGCGCGCTGCATGCTGCGCAGAAGCAGCGTGTTGACGAGCGGTGCGTTGGCCGTACCGGCGGCAGCATCAACTGCAGCCTGCAGCTCATCGGGGCTCCCCAGGGCAATACCGGCAGCACGGCGATCGTCGATGATGCCTAGCTGCGCCAGCGCAACGGCGGCACCGTGCAGGCTATCGGGGCTCGGATCCTCATGCACGCGATAGCAGGCCTCGATATCACGGTCTGCCAGCCACTCTGCAACGCACTCGTTGGCGAGCAGCATGGCTTCCTCGATAAGCGACGTGGCACACGAACGCTCACGCGCCACAATCTGCACGGGCACTCCGTCCTCATCCAATAGAGCACGAATCTCGGCCGTGTCAAAATCGACCGAGCCGCGGGCGCGACGGATACGACGGCGAAGTTCGGCGAGTTCGTTGGCGGCGACAAGGAAATCGCAGAGGTCGACGTTGTAGCCGCGGGCGACCTCCTCGCACGCAAGACCGCGCTCAAGCGCTTCCTCGCGCGAGGTCTCGGCAGCCGCAACATCCTCGGCCGCACCCTCCAGCACCGAATACTCAACCGCGCCGGCACGCACCAGCAGCGCCTCGGCGCCGTCATAGTCCATACGCACACGCGAGCGAATCACGCTGGGGTACGGATCGTAATGCCGCACGCGACCCTGTGCATCGAGCTCAATGTCAACGGTAAACGCAAGACGGTCCTCGTCAGGGCGAAGCGAGCACAGGTCACAGGACAGGCGTTCGGGCAGCATGGGAAGCACGCGATCGGCCAGATACACCGATGTCGTACGATGGCGAGCCTCAAGATCGATATGCCCGTCCCAAGCCACATAGTGTGAAACGTCGGCGATATGCACACCCAGCTTGTAGCCACCCTCGGGCGTGCGCTCCAGCGAAATGGCATCGTCAAAGTCGCGCGCGTCGACCGGGTCGATCGTGATGACAAAGCGGTCGCGCAGATCGCGGCGGAGCGGGTCCTTAAGCGCCGCGGACACATCGAGCGAAAGCCCCTCGGCCTCGTCTAGCGCGGCCTCGGGATAGCTATCGGTATAGCCGTAACGCGCCATCACATATTGAACGCCCAAATCGGGCGCGTCATCTCCGCCAATGCGGCGCTCGATCGTCACAGTACCCGATTCCAGGCGCGTCGGGTAGGTCAAAATGCGCGCGACAACGGCATCACCCGGGTGGACACCCAGACGATCCGCCGAGGTATCCTCGGGCAAAATGAAGAAGTCGGCCTTCAGGCGCGAATCGAGCGGCTCGATCACACCGAGCGGACCGGCGGTCTGGTACGTACCCACCACGCTTATGGCTGCGCGCTCAACCACGCCTTCGATCACGGCGCGCCGCTCACCGTGCGGGCTGTTCTTTATGCTCACGGCAACGGTATCGCCATCCATGATCTCGCGTTTACCGCGGCCCATGACCTTGTAGTCGCCGCTCTCGGTTATGACATAGGCGCCATGCTCATGGAGCTGCACGCGCCCGGTCAGGCTCGGACGGCGTTCGCTGCGCACCGGCCCGCGCTTATTGCGAGCTCCACGCTTATGCTTGTTATTGCGCCCCATGGCGCCTCCTAACTATCGATTGCGAACTCCAAAGAGTCTACCCAAATGATTCGCCATCCTGCCGTCCCCTAGGGATCAAAAAACGGGCCGCCCCATAAGAGACGACCCGTTGGAAGGGATGAATTCCAAGCATGCCTACACGCGCAGGTAGCGGCGCATGGCTATGGCAGAACCAAAGAGACCGATAATCACGCCGACCAGAATCAGCGCAGCATAGGTCACCAGGTAATACTGCATCGGCAGGGCAAACGACATCCAGCCGATACTCTCCTGCAGACGCGGAATCATCAGATTGCGCAGCAGCTCCAGAACGCCGATGGAAAGCAGCGAGCCCAAAATGGCCTGCAGCACGCCCTCGGTGATAAACGGGCCACGAATGAAGCCGTTGCTGGCGCCGACCAGACGCATAATCGCAATCTCACGACGACGCGCCGTGATGGACAGGCGAATCGTGTTGTTGATGAAGATGAATGCGATAAAGGTCAGAAGACCAACGAGCACCACGGCGGCGATGCGGATGTAGTTGGTCACCTGGAACAGGCGGCTCACTTCCTCCTGGCCGTACAGCACGCTCGCGTTGACGTCGCCGTCATCCGCGATCTTCTGGAAATCGGCATCCTTCTTGAGCTTCTTTGCCGTGCTCTCGACCTTGGACGGATCGTCCATCTCAATAGCGAAGGAAGCCGGCAGCGGGTTCTGGCCATCGAGCGCGCTCATGGTGGCGTCGGCGTTGCCCGACATCTTGCTCGTATACTCGGCCAGCGCGTCGTCCTTGTCCTTATAGGTCACGGACTTGACGTTATTCCACGTCTTAAGCTCGGCCTCAAAAGCCTGAACATCGGCCTGATCGGCGTCATCACTAATGAACGCGTTGATGACAACCTGATCCTCGACGGTGCCGATCACGGAGTTCAGCATCGCAGAGCCCATGATGAACAGGCCGATGATAAACAGCGAAAGGAAGATCGTGATGACGGCGCCGAGCGAGGTAGTCCAGTTACGGAAGAAGTGGCTGATTGCCTCTTTGAAGGAGTAGCCCACGTTAGTTGGTGCCATAGTTGCCGTAACCTCCCCTCTCCTGGTCGCGGATGACGTGGCCGCCCTCGAGGGCGATCACGCGACGGTGCATGCTATCGACCATCTCGCGGTCGTGCGTGGCGACGATCACGGTGGTGCCGGTGCGGTTAATACGCTCAAGCAGCTTCATGATGCCC
The DNA here is from genome assembly GCA_902470895.1 of uncultured Collinsella sp. GTDB lineage: Bacteria > Actinomycetota > Coriobacteriia > Coriobacteriales > Coriobacteriaceae > Collinsella. The sequence continues at coordinate 1,264 of CABRID010000011.1, read as the reverse complement.
AGCGAGATCGCCGGGTCGAGGTTGCCCGTGGGCTCGTCGCAAATCAGCAGCGGCGGACGGTTGACCATAGCACGGGCGACGGCAACGCGCTGCTGCTCGCCACCGGAAAGCTGGTCGGGCAGCGAGTCCATCTGATCGGCCAGACCGACCAGGCGCAGCACCTCGGGCACCTGGCTGCGAATGACGCCCTTGGGCTTGCCGATGCACTGCAGGGCAAACGCCACGTTTTCGTAGGCGGTCTTTTGCGGCAGAAGCTTAAAGTCCTGGAACACGGCGCCAATCTGGCGGCGCAGGAACGGAACCTTGCGGTTCTTGATCTTCATGAGGTCCTGACCGGCAACCAGGATGCGGCCGCTCGTCGGCTTGACGTCGCGGTTGAGCGTCGACAGCAGCGTGGTCTTACCCGAGCCGGAGTGACCGACCAGGAAGACGAACTCGCCCGGATAGATCTCGATGTTGATGTCGTCGAGTGCAGGCTTGTTGGGCTGTGCCGGATAGATCTTGGTGACATGCTCCATAAGGATGACGGGCTCGACACCGGCCTGCTTGGCCATCTTCTTGCGGCTGGCCTGCGGATCGATGGGCGCAAACACCGACGTAAAATCGGGGTTGTTGAGCGCGTTATCGAGGCTTGCGACCTCGGCTGCCTGATCGCTCTCGACCACCGGGGCAGCAGGCTGCGTGGGGTCGGGAATAGCGGCAAAGAGACCGGACTGCGCAGGCTGAGGAGCCGGCGTCGCAGGGGCCAAGGGGTCGGGAATGCCGGCCATGGTAGGCTGCGGCGTGGCGGCACCAGCCTGAGGCTGCTCCACGCGAGCGGTCACGGCCTGAACGGGCTCAAAACCCGCCGTGCCGGAAAGCGCGACATCGCTGGTTGGATTGTAGGCAAAGGGATCGGATGCCGGCTGTGCCTGATCTGCCGGCTGAGCGGGGGCCTGAGCAACAGGCTGGCCCTCTGAATCCGGAGTGGCGAAACGACTGCCCTGGACGCCTGCCTGCGTCTTGGGGGCATCATCGCCCGCACCGGAGGTACGGAAGTGGTTACCCACTGGTGCTCCTTATCGTCGTGCGTTTAAACTACATGAGCGCTTTGTATTTTAGCAGCATTAGCTTTGCTGCACATAAGAAGCATGGCGTGGTTAGGGATCCCGTCGGCCGCCTTGATTATCGCCTTCATCCGAACACCTCCCACATTCATCCGTACATGTACGGATGAATGTGGGAACCCGATACCCTGAGGGCCGGACCGGCCGGCCCCGGAAGA
>CABRID010000010.1 GCA_902470895.1 uncultured Collinsella sp. | reverse complement strand
CATGCAGCAGGGGCTCTCAATGTTTTTATGTCCTGCTCATATCGTCTCTGCCGGCAGTTTGGGACACTCCTTACGGGGCACCCCCTCCACAGCGCCTATGCCAGCTTGTCGATTTGCCCAATCTCCCAGAGCGGAATATTGACGAGCGTGCCTTCGTCTCTATATGCCGCTAACGATGTTCTCACGCAGCGCTCGAGCTTGAACTTCTCGCAGGCAATCCTCAGGCTCTTTGCTTTGAGATTCTCTGCCGCCTTGACCTCGAGCGGAAGCACGGTCCCCGCATGGTCGACGGCAAAGTCAGTCTCTGCATTGCCGGAGGAGGATGACCAATACGCGGGGGTATTGCCTTGGAGCAAAAGCTCCTGTGCGACGTATTGCTCGGTCAGCGAGCCTTTGAACTCCGTAAAAACAGCGGGCCCGTTCAGAACAATGGCTGGCGTGAGGCCGGAGAGTGCTCCGAGGATGCCGGTGTCGATGCAGAACAGCTTGAAGCCCGAGAGATCCTCGTAGCTTGTGAGCGGTGCTCTTAGGGCGGAAACACGTGGTACCTTATGAACGATTCCATAGTCCATGAGCCACTGGAGGCTTTCCTCAAAATCGCGTGCGCGCGCCCCGGGACGAAGCGCGCCGTAGACGAACTTCTTGTTTTCCTTTGCGAGCTGGCCGGGAAGGGATTTCCAAACCAGCCTCATGCGCTCGACGATGCGGGCTGGCGCATGCTTGCCAAAATCGGATTCATAAGCTTCGATGATTTGCTGCTGAAGCCTGCGGGCCTCGATGAAATCGTGGGAGGCGGCGAAAGCGGAGACAACTTCTGGCATGCCACCGACAACGAGGTATTCCTTGAGCAGGCGCTCGAGCTTTTCGGAAACGTTCGCCAGCAGGTCCATGTCTGCGGCAAGGATGGCATCTGCGAGCGGATCGCCATCGACGGCACGAACGAACTCGACAAACCCCATGGGGCGCATGGTAAGCTGGTCGATCTTGCCGACGGGGAACGACTCGTTTTCGCGTCGGAGCGCGAGCCCCATATAGGAGCCGGCTGCCATGATATGGTATTCCGGCGCCAGCTCGTTGAAGTATTTGAGCGAGGTGATGCCACGCGGTGCCTCTTGGATTTCGTCGAAGATGATGAGCGTGTCTGTCGGCGTTATGGTCTGGCCGCGCAGGAGCTCTATCTGGGAGATGATGCGTTTGGGGTCAAGGCTTCCGTCGAACAGCGAACGTGCGCCCGGTTCGAGCATAAAGTCAAAACGGATGACGTTTTGATACTGCTGGCCTGCGAATTCGTTGAGAAGCCAGGTTTTTCCCGTCTGGCGGGCCCCCTTAAGCAGGAGGGGCTTGCGGTTTGCCCTAGATTTCCAAGCGATGAGTTCGTCCATTAGCTGTCGCTGCATACTGCCTCCTAACGATCATGGTCAGTATAAGACTGTTTTGATCTTTCCATCGAATAATGTGGGAGTGAACCACGTTTTTCCATCGAATAATGTGGGAGACAACCACGTTTTTCCATCGAATAATGTGGTGGTTTAGGTCGGCACCTGGGGACGTTCCTTTTCTGCCGGCAGTTTGGGACACTCCTTGTTTTGGTGCAAATTAGCTACCCATGCATCAGAAAACGGCGCCCGTCGGCGATGTTGCCGGCGGGCGCCGTTGTCGTGTGGGCGGTTATGTCGTGGGCGTTATTTGCCGAGCGTGGGCGTCCGAGGCCGCGTGCTACAGCGAGTCGATGAAGCGCTGTTGGGCGGCACGGCCTGCCTCGTCCCATTTAAAGACGCCGGCGTTGTCGAGCACGTGGCCAAACACCACGCCGACCTCCTCGTGCAGGATGTCGATGGCGTTATCCGCCGTGAGCTCATCGGCACGACGGGCAAAGACGTCCAGAGCCCACGCGGCGTGGCTGCGGCATAGGTCGTCGCCCTCGAGTGCGGCGGTAAGGTCGTAGCTGACGTCGACCTTGGCGGCCAGCAGGTGCTCGCGAACGGCACCGAGCTCGGGAACCAGGCGCGGCGGAAGAATGGCCAGGCCCATGACCTCGATCAGGCCAATGTTCTCCTTCTTAATGTGGTGATACTCGGCATGCGGGTGGAACACGCCCAGCGGATGCTCATCGGTCGTAATGTTGCAGCGAAGCGCCAGGTAGGCCTCGTAGATATCGCCACCGGCATTGCCGCGGGAGTCGACGCGGCGAATGACGGGCGTCACGGTGTTGTGCGCCACGCCGTCGGCCGTGTGCGCGATGACGCCCACGGACTCGTCGGTCCACTCGCGCCAGGCGAGGATGATCTTCTCGGCGGCATCGAGCAGCTCACCGCGGTCGTGCGAGCGCAGGCGCAGCACCGAGAGCGGCCACTGCAGCACGGTACCGGTGACCTTGTCAAAGCCGGGCACGCTAAACTGCGAGACCTCGGCCGCGTGCATCATGGGGAACTCGTGCGCGCCGCCCTGGAAGTGGTCGTGCGACAAGATCGAGCCGCCCACGATAGGCAGGTCGGCGTTGGAGCCAATAAAGTAGTGCGGGAACAGGTCGACAAAGTCGAGCAGGCAGGTCAGGCCCTTGCGGTCCACGTGCATCGGGCGATGCTCGGAGCTCATAGCAATGCAGTGCTCGTTAAAATACGCATACGGGCTGTACTGGAAACCCCAGCGCTCGCCGTCGAGCTGGATGGGGATAACGCGCAGATTCTGGCGGGCGGGGTGAGCGCCGCCGTCGGCTGCGGCGGAGCGTCCGGGGTAGCCCTCGTTTTCGATGCAGAGCTGACAGGCGGGATATTTCTCGCCTGTGTTTTTGGCGGCACCGGCCGCGGCAATATCGCGCGGGTCCTTTTCGGGCTTGGAGAGGTTGATCGTGATCTCAAGATCGCCCCAGTTGGTGGGAGTGCTCCATTTGATGTTGCGCGCGATGGCGGCGCGGCGCACATAGCCGGCGTCGCAGCACAGGCCGTAGAACCAGTCGGTCGCGGCGCGGGGCTCGTTGACGCCCATACGACCGTTGAACTCCTCGTTTACAACCGAAGGTCTCGGCATGAGCACACCCATAATGCGCATGGCGATGCGGTCGCGGCCCGACGCCGTGTCCTCGGCGGCGCCGTTGGCAACGGCAGCCTCGGAAAGCGCGGCAAGTGTACCTTCAAGGTCAAAGTCGGGCAGGGTATCGGGGTGAACGAGCGAGAGTTTCTCGACCTGGAGCGCCCAGGCCATGTCGAGTGCGGGGCCAGTGGCGCCGATGCACTCCAGAATGGTGTTGTAGGCCCAGATGCGGTCGTCCTGTCCGATCATCGATCGGTGGATGGCATATTCGATGAGGCCCTGCGCGGCCTCGCGCACATCAGTCATTACAGCCATGCCGCGTAAGCCCCCTTGTCAGAAATTGCGTAGTGGCGGGCAGAGCCCTCGCCCAGCCAGCCGTTCATCTTGGCAATGAAGGTGTCGACCAGGTCGAGCGGCACGAAGGCCTGGATGGTGCCACCAAAGCCGCCACCGTGGATACGGACGGCGCCGCGGCCGTCGAGCACGTGCTCGGCCAGCGCCAGGGCATACATCGAGGGCTGCTCGGAGCCCAGCTTGGCAACGACATTCTGTAGGTACATGGCAGAGCTGGCGCCGGACTCGCGCGTCAGGACCAGGAACTGGTCGATGTCGCCGGCGTTCAGAGCTGCCCAGCGCTTGTCGACCAGGCCGTTCTCGTACCAGTAGTGAACGGCGCGCAGGCAGGCACGGTCGCCCAGCTTGGCACGCAGCTCGGGGAGCTTGGCGTCAAAGTCGGCAACGTTTACCTCGCACAGACGTGCCTTGCCAAACTCGGCGGCTACGTCCTGCATCTCGCGCGGAACGGCGGCGTAGTCGTCGGTAGCGGCCACGTGGTCGGCACCCACCTTGACGAGCACGAGCGCATAGCCGTGATCCTCAAAGTTAAGCTCGAGTTTCTGGGTCTTAGGCTGAGCCTGATCCTCAAAGTCCATGTAGGCAAGGCCGCCCAGACACACGGCAGCCTGGTCCATCAGGCCGCAGGGCTTGCCGTAGTAGTTGTTCTCGGTGCGCTGGCTCATCTGCGCAAGCGCGACGGGCTCAATGGCGGGCGCGCCCCAGAGCGTCTCCATGGCGCGGCCGTATGCGGCCTCGACGGCAGCGGAGCTGGAAAGACCGCCGCCCGAGGGGACGGAGCAGGTGAAGGCAAAGTCGAAGCCGCGGGGCTCAACGCCCAGGGCAGCGACCTCGTGGGCCATGCCGCGGACGAGGCTCGCGGACGTGCCCTTCTCGGCCTCCTGAACATCCAGCGTGTCGAGCGTAATCTCAAAGGTGGGGTAGCCCTCGTCGGCAACGCGAACCTTGTTGGTGTCGGTCGCCACGGCGATGCCGTCGACGGCGACATCGAGCGAGCCGGCGATGACGTGGCCGCCCTCGTGGTCGGTATGGTTGCCGCTGATTTCGGAGCGGCCGGGCGCGTGCACATAGAGCACCTGTCGGTCGCCGATGGGGCCAAACTCCTCCTCAAACAGCTTGGTGAGCGTGGCGAGCGTCTTTTCGTCGGGGGTGGTCATGGGGGTCCTTTCCTTGGCGCGTACGGACGATTTTTTGCGTCGTTATGAGTACGTTAACAATTTGAAGCGGCATGAACTCAGCATCCACAATGCCGCACGTTAAGGGCTATGTTAACGTACTCATAACACAATACTTATCACTTTTTGAGAATCTGGTAATCGGTCGAAATTCGGCCGTGAACGGTAGTGCCGTATGGACTTATAGAGCAGAAAAGCTGCAGCTAGAAAAAGTAGAGTACGTTAACATGCATCCGACGATGGCGACCCTCCGCGCGGGCTCAATTCCTGCACGGGTCGGCATGCACGCTATTTTGATCTCGCAAGGGTGAAGGTGATCTTGTGGCAAGGCGCCCCTCCAACGATACAGGCTCGCGTCCGGTTTCCATGGCCGACGTCGCCCGCGCTGCTGGCGTTTCGCAGCAGACGGTCTCGCGCGTCGCCAACGGCCTGCCCAATGTGAACGAGCAGACGCGCCGGCGCGTGCAGGCCGCCATGCAGGAGCTCGGCTTTCGTCCGAGCTATGCCGGCCGTTCGTTGCGCGACGGTCGCTACCATTCGGTTGGCTTATGCGTCAACGATGTCACCAAGTTTGGGAACCTGACGATGATTGACGGCATCGCCAGCGCCGCTCGCGAGCATAGCTGCGCCATTACGCTGGTCGAGATGTCCAAGACCGAGGAGTTTTCGCTTGCCGAGGCCACGCGTCGCATGGCGGCCCTGCCGGTCGATGGCATCATCATCGGCATGAGCCGCATGGCGCCCGATTTTGAGACGTTTGATCCACTGCCGGGCATTGGAACGGTCATCGTTACCATGTACGCGCATCCGCGCGTGACTACGGTCGATTCCGACCATTACGGCTGCTCGCTCTTGCTTATGGATCACCTGTTTGAGCTGGGGCACGGGCAGATTCGCTATATTGGCGGCCCGTCGTTCTCGGTCGACGAGCAATTTCGTCGAGCCGGTTGGCAGGATGCGCTCGAGCGTAAACACATCGAGCCGGCAGAGCCGCTCGAGGGCGACTGGTCTGCCAACAGCGGCTACGAGGCCGGCAGGTACCTGGCCGAGCACGATCGCGCCATGACGGCGATTTACGCGGCAAACGACCAGATGGCAAATGGCGCGATTGCAGCGCTGCGCGATAGCGGCCTGCGCGTGCCCGAGGACGTGAGCGTGGTGGGTGTCGACGATTCGCTCGATGATTTTGTCGCGCATAACGAGCTCACGACCGTTCGATTCGATTTGCATCAGCGCGGACGCGAGGTATTCGAGCATGCGGTTCCCGAGGCGGGTACGGCGGGCAAAACCGTTGCCATTCGTATTCCCGGCCAGCTCATTATTCGACATAGCACGGCGATACCACGCTCATAGTTTGCGCAGGTAAACGGCGATTTATCGTATTTCAATAACAATCGGTAAGGATGCCGGCGGATAACAGTTGGAATGCTGCCGAGTGCTATGATAGACGGGTTATTTTGTCTATCTAGGAGGCTTTGCCTGATGGAGATCACCAAGGATATCCGCTACGTTGGCGTCGACGATCACGACATTGACCTGTTCGAGGGCCAGTACGATGTGTCCGAGAATGGTATGGCATACAACAGCTACGTTATCTTGGGCGAGAAGATCGCTGTCGCCGATTCGGTCGACGGTGGTTTTGTCGACGAGTGGCTCGGCAACCTCGAGGCCGCGCTCGATGGACGTACGCCCGACTACCTGGTTATCCATCACATGGAGCCCGATCACTCTGCTGGCATCGCCGCCTTTATGGAGCGCTACCCCCAGGCACAGATTGTGGCCAGCATGGGTGCCTTCCGCATGATGGTCAACTACTTTGGCACCGACTACCCCGAGCGCAAGATGGTCGTCAAAGAGGGCGACGTGCTCGATCTGGGCGGTCACAGCCTAACGTTTGTCGGCGCTCCCAACGTTCACTGGCCCGAGGTGATTTTCTCCTACGAGTCTACCGACAAGGTGCTCTTTAGTGCCGACGGCTTTGGCAAGTTCGGCGCCAACGACATCGAGGACCCGGAAGGCTGGGCTTGCGAAGCGCGCCGCTACTACTTTGGCATCGTCGGTAAGTTCGGCAAATTCGTGCAGACCGTGCTCAAGAAGGCCGCCGATCTGGATATCCAGATCATCTGTCCGCTCCATGGTCCTGTTCTTACCGAGAATCTGGGCTATTACCTCGACACCTACAACACCTGGTCGAGCTATCAGCCCGAGGACGAGGGCATCACGATTGCCTATGCGAGCGTGTACGGCCATCTGAAGGCCGCCGTTGAGGAGCTTGCGTCTGCGCTCGAGGCCCGCGGCCAGAAGGTTTCCGTCTTTGACTTGGCTCGCGACGACATGGCCGAGGCCGTTGAGGATGCGTTCCGCTATGACCGTCTGGTGCTCGCCTCCATCACCTATCAGGGCGAGATCTTCCCGTTCATGAGCACCTTCATCCACACGCTCGCTGAGCATGCCTACCAGAACCGCACCGTGGCGCTCGTCGAGGCCGGTTCTTGGGCACCTGTCGCCGCTAAGGTTATGACTAAGGAGCTCGAGGGTATGAAGGACATCACCCTGACGCAGAACAAAGTGACCGTCCTGGGTTCGCTCAACGACGCATCGCGCGCTCAGATCGAGGCCCTTGCCGACGAACTTGCTAAGTAGCAATACGTTCACTTTTGACGCACGAACCACCACAAAGGGGACAGGCACCTTTGTGGTGGTTTTTGTTTACGCGCTGGCGATGATGAGGTTTGGGCGGGCGTCGTCGGCGATCTCGGCGATTGAGATGGCAACAGCATCGTCGGGGTCGCGGTCCATCACGACGGTGTCGACATCGGTCAGCTCGGCAAAGCGGTACATGCCGCGTCCGTTAACCTTGCTGGCGTCCATGAGGGCGACGCTTTGATGGGCCGCGGCGATCATAGCCGTTTTGGTCTCGGCCATCTGGGGAAAGTCGGTCGTAAAGCCGCAGCTGGGGACAAAGGCGCCGGGGCACATGACGGCCAGATCGGCATGGACCATTTGGAGCGCCTGCATAGTGAGCGGTCCGTACAAATAACGATGGCCTTTGCGCAGCGCCCCGCCCAGCATGACGACATCGACTGAGGGCATGCTCTCGTCGATGTAATCGGCAATGGTAATGTCGGCCGTGATGACGGTGATACCGTCGCGCTGATCGAGGAGCCGGACGAACTCGAGCGCCGTGGTGCCCGAGTCGACGAGCAGCGTGTCGCCGTCATTGACGAGCTCGATGGCGCTTTGCGCGATGGCCTGCTTGGCGGCGACGTTGACATTGATGCGGCGATCCTGCGTGGAAACGGTTAGGCGTTTGTGGAGCGATACGGCACCACCATGTGTGCGGCGCAGCTTGCCTGCTTCGGCGAGCGCGTCAAGGTCGGCGCGGGCGGTGACGGAGGACACGCCAAAGGTCTGGGCGATTTCTGCTACCTGCACCGAGGCATTATGATCGAGCATTTCCAAAATGGCGGTACGGCGTTCGTCGGCAAAGGCACGGTTGGTGGCTTGGGCCATGCTTGCTCCATTCTCGGCTAAATTTGCAGGAATTGTGTTGACTCTATTTTCGTTCATTTTCTTTTTGAGTAAGAAAACGCCTTTCGATTACTTATCTTTTCTACAAAAGAAAGGCAATCAAGACTCAAAACTCAATATCGAACGCATGCGCTTGGCACAATACCCTTCCGTTTGCTTTTCAAAATTGAGAGTCTTGCCCTGCGGAGTGACAACATCTCGCACATTCATACCCGCTGAATTTCATACAATGAGCGCAGCAAAACGCAAGGTAAAATGCCTTGCGAACACGTACGCCCGATGTCCAGATGCGGGCGAGGGAGAGGAGCAAACGCTCATGGCACTTGTTACCACCGAAAAGATGCTCAAGGACGCTCAGGCCGGCCACTACGCCGTCGGCGCGTTCAACGTCGAGAACCTCGAGTTTGTTATGGCCGTTCTGGCCGCTGCCGAGGAGACCAAGTCCCCCGTCATCATGCAGACCACCCCGGGCACCATCAAGACCGCTGGCCTGGATTACTTCTACGGCATGGTCAAGGCTGCCGCCGAGCGCGCTTCCGTGCCCGTCGCTCTGCACCTCGATCACGGCGATGGCTATGACCGCTGCATGCAGGCCTTCCGCACGGGCTACACCTCCGTCATGATCGACGGTTCGCACGAGTCCTTCGAGGACAACATCGCTCTGACCAAGTCCGTCGCCGACGCTGGCCGCGCCATGGGCGTGCCCGTCGAGGCCGAGCTCGGCAAGGTTGGCGGCAAGGAGGACGACGGTCCCGCGGTTGAGGGCGAGAGCCCCTACACCGATCCCGCCGAGGCCAAGGAGTTCGTCGAGCGCACTGGCTGCACGTCGCTGGCCATTGGCGTTGGCACCAGCCACGGCGTGTACACGAGCGATCCGCACATCGAGCAGTCCGTGGTCAAGGCCATCCGCGACGCCGTCGACGTGCCGCTGGTCCTGCACGGCACCTCTGGCGTGCCCGATGAGCAGGTTGCCGAGGCTGTGAAGAACGGCATCTGCAAGGTTAACTACGCCACCGAGCTGCGTCAGGCCTACACCAAGGGCTTCATGGCATACATGGCCGAGAACCCTGCCTGCTTCGACCCCAAGAAGCCGGCCAAGGAGGGCATGCGCGAGATCACCGAGCTGGTTAAGATCCGCATGACCAACCTCAACTCTGTGGGCAAAGCAGAGTAACAGCAAGGGTACTCCGACTCGCTACATATCCCGGGGAGGGATGAGGGCTTAGTTCCCCAATCGTCCTCGGGCATGCAAAAAGCCTCGCTGCGCACTTCGTGCGGCGAGGCTTTTTGCCCTCTGCGGAAAGATTGGGGAACTAAGCCCTCGTCCCTCCCAAGTTGACCTTCTCGAGGTCGTCGCCCTTGTGGCGTTAGGACTGCGAATTTGGGATGGGAGGGTTACTTGGTTGTTAGGGTTAATAGGTCGTTGGGGGTTTTGAGGTTGTAGGTGGCGTTTGGGATGTCTTGGTGTGATCCCCATGCTGCTCGGGCAAAATTGACCCCTGCTGAAGTCGCGCATTGTTCGTCGTAGACGGTGTCACCAACGTAGATGACGCTGTTGGGGTTTGCGCCCGTACGTCGGAGATATTCGAGCATGGGTGCGGGTGCGGGCTTGTGTTCGGTTGTGTCTTCGACAAGGATGATGTGCTCAAAATACTTATCGAAGCCAAGGGGTGCTATTTCTTCTGCGTATTCGTCGCGCGCGCGTGAGGAGACAATGCCAAGATTGCAACCGCTATCGGCGAGTGTTGCGATGACTTCAAGCAAACCTGGAAACACGCTGATGGTGCTTTTAAAGCTGGCGGCAACTTGGCACCAGCGATCCAACGTTGCTTGCGAGTAGATCCCAAGTTTCTCAAGGGCATTCTTGCCGGGTATGCCGAGGGCAAATTCAAGCTCGTGTCGGGGGGGCGTTTTGCCGGTCTCTTCTTGGACAATCTGGACAAGCGATGATAGAACGCTTTCTTCTGTATCTGCCAATGTTCCATCAACATCAAACACGATATGGTCAAAGTGCTTCATATGATTGCTCCTCTCTGTTGTTTGCCTGCAAGTTTGATGCGGTGACAGAAGAAAGGCTAGCGGGATTTCTGCCTGGTGCTATCGAGATTCTGCCTCGCTGCTCGATAGCTCGAAGGAGTGCATCCCATTTGTTCTTTAAATACCTGGCCAAGATGGCTTGCTGTCGCAAAGCCGCATTGGCGCGCGACTGTCTGGACCGTTCGCGTGGTGTGTGCCAAAAGTTCGCAAGCACGGTTTACGCGGTATGCGCGCAGATATGCCGCCGGGGTCGTTCCTGCGCAAGCTTCGATAATGCGGTAACACTCTCTTTCGCTTACGCCGGCTGCAGATGCCATCTGGGGCACATCTATAGCGGCTGCATAGTTTGCGCGGATATAGTCCAGGATTGCCTTGAACTGTACGTCGCGGTTGGTCATCCAAGAGGCGTTGTCGGAGGAAAAGAGCGGTTCGGCCTTGGCGTAAATCTGAATCCAGAGCTCTGACAAGCTATTTCGAAGCGCCATCTCGTTCTGCGGCCGTTGAAGGTCGTGGTTAAAGGAACTCTTTAGCAAATCGATAAAGGGCATATCGTCGGGGTTGGTGGGCGACCATTTGAGCACATCGACGCCTCGACATTGCAGCAAAGGATTGATATAGCGCTTTTGAAGGCGTCCCGCGGGATCGCCGAGCATCGACGGCTGAAAGATATGCAACATTTGAATGGCTGGTGCCGAATTGGGTGATTGCAGCGTGCTGTGCAAAACGCCGCCGTTGATAAAGCCGGCGGACCCTTCCTCAAAGCGTACGTGCTCATGAGCCGCGCGCGTTCGATAGTCAATCGCTCCCTGCTCCATGTAGAAAAGCTCAACTTCGGAATGCCAGTGCCAGGGGACGGAATTGCCCGGATAGCGAGCGAATTCTGCGCGTTCGGCAATATAGGGCCAGTCTTCGGCGGTCTCGGGAAACGCTTCCTCGCGTCCTCCGCGGTGCAATTCTATGTGATCCATGTTTCGCATGGCATCAGTATAAAGCGCGATGGGCTTAGATTGCTCTTGCCTGTTCGGGGAACGCCTTGTCTAGGGATGCTTGGAGCTTTTCGAAGGATGCTCGTAAGTTGAGGCTCTGATCGGCTGAGCGCTTGGTTTTTGTGGTGGGGGAGTCGAGGAGACCGTTTCTCTGTGTCGGGGGGAAGGAGAAAAGGTCTGCATGTTTTAGGGATGGCTGCTGTGCTGCGTCATTGGAAGAATGCATGCTTATGCGGCCTCCTCGATGTCCACCAAAAGGTTGCGCTCGGGGTATGCTGCTAGGCCCCGTGCGTTGGCAGTATTATGCCGCGGCTGCCGCAAAGAAGCGCTAAAGAAAGGCTTAACCTGGTTTGGTGTTACGATGAAACCGCAGGTCAGAGGTACTGAGTAACACTCTTGTAAGGTTTTGAGCTTAAGGGCTTTCTAAGGTTTGTGATGCGGATGTGGCGCGCGCGTGCGGGACCTGTGAATGGCTTGTTTTAGCGCTGCGGGGTCGCGGCACGAACTTGCTCGATGACCTTTTCCATCGTGGCGTCGATGCAGTCTTTTTTGAGCTCGCATTCCCAGATGGTTATGGGTGTCCAGCCCATTTGGGTGAGTGCGTTGATGGCTGCTCGGTCGCGCTCGACGTTGCGACGGAACTTTGCCTCCCAAAACTCAACGTTGCGCTTGGGCTGGCTAGGGTTGCACTTGGGGCAGCGGTGCCAAAAGCAGCCGTTGACGAAGATGGCGATCTTGCGTCCGGGGAAGGCGATGTCGGGTTTGCCGGGAACCTTCCATTCCAAGCGATAGCCCGTAAGGCCCGCGGCGCGCAGGCGCTGTCGTACGAGCAGCTCGGGCTTGGTGTTCGCGCGTTTGTTGCCCTTCATGGACTTTTTTATGGCGGCGCGACGGCGCACCAGTTCGCGCTCGTCGGCGGAAAGGTCCGAGGTATCGATGCCGTCGAGCAGACCTGGTTTGGGGCGCTTTTTGCTACGGCGCTTAGGTGCGCGCTTGGGCTTGGTGGCGGGCTCGTCGGTCGCGGTGGCATCGGCGTCGTTGGCAGCGCCGTTGGCCTCAAGCCGGTCTTCCTTCAACTCAATCAGGGCATCGATAAGTCCCTTGTCAGCGGGCATCCATTCCACCGTGGCAAGTGAGGTGCGTGGAATCCAGCGGATATCGAGCTGGCGGTCGTGCTTCTGGGGCTCATCGGATTCATCGGCGAGCGAGCAGTAGTAGCACTCCATCGAGAGGTGAAAATCGGGGTAGTCATACTCAACGGTATAGAAATCGCGCAGGTTGGTAACTTTTACCTGCAGCTCTTCCATGAGCTCGCGGCGCACGGCGTCTTCGGGTGTCTCGCCGCGCATGAGCTTGCCGCCCGGGAATTCCCAAAGTCCTTGCATGTCGCCGTAGCCGCGCTGCACGGCAAGCAGCTCATCGGATCCTTCTTTGCGAATGATCCCAGCGGCAACATGAACAGTCTTCAACAGGAGTCCTCTCTCAATATCATCACGTGGCAGGCTAGCTACCCCTACCTTACACAACGGTAAGGCAAGCGTAAGCCATATCGATGGTAGCCGACTCGTCTTCTTGCGACTATAGATGCCGTAGACTAATCGCAAGAAAGGACTCGGTATGCAAACCACGCACATGGCGACCCCGGTACTGGAGGTCGCGCATCTCGAAAAGGTATATGGAGCGCTGGGCAACGTGACCCGTGCGCTCAACGACGTCAGCTTTACCGTCAACCGCGGCGAATTTGTTGGCATCATGGGCGCTTCGGGCTCGGGCAAGTCGACGTTGCTCAACTGCGTCTCGACCATCGATAGTGCTACAAGTGGCATGATCCGCATTAACGGCCAAGACGTAACACGCATGAAGCAGGCTAAGCTTTCGCAGTTCCGCCGCGAGGAGCTCGGCTTTATCTTCCAGGACTCCAACCTGCTCGATACGCTCACGGCACGCGAGAACATCGCCCTGCCGCTCACCATCGCCCGCGCAAACTCGGCAGAGATCTCGACCCGCGTGCAGGATGTGGCAGCGCGCCTGTCCATCAGTCAGGTGCTCGACAAGTATCCCTACCAGATGTCCGGCGGTCAGCAGCAGCGCGTTGCCGCGGCTCGCGCGCTCGTCACCGACCCCACCATGATCATGGCCGACGAGCCCACCGGCGCCCTCGACTCCAAAAGCGCCCGTCTGCTGCTCGAGAGCCTGGAGGCCCTGAATCGCCGCCTGCGCGCCACGGTGCTCATGGTCACGCACGACAGCGTTGCCGCCAGCTACACGAGCCGTGTGCTGTTTATTCGTGACGGCAAGATCTTCACCGAGCTGCGCCGCGGCGACACCGACCGCCGAGAGTTCTTCGACCGCATTATGGAGGTCGTTGCCATGATGGGCGGTGAGGGCTCCGGTGCTCTGTAAACTCGCTTGGGGCAACGTCCGCCGTGCCGGCCGCGACTACCTCGTTTACTTGTTGACGCTCACCCTGGGCGTTACGGTCTTCTATGCCTTTAACACCGTCTCGATGCAGGTCGACATCGCCGGCATCGATGAAGAGGGCTTGGCGCAGGTTATGGGCAGCATGCTCGGCTACCTGACGTACTTTTTGGCTGGTGTCATGGCCTTTTTGATGGTGTATGCCAATAACTTCATCATGAAACGCCGCAAGAAGGAGTTTGGCCTGTACCAGGTACTCGGCATGGGGCGCGGGCGCGTCGCCACGATCATGGCGCTCGAGACCGTGATAGTATCGGTCGTGGCCTTTGTCGCCGGCATTGTGCTGGGTGTGGGACTCTCCCAGCTCATGACGTTCTTTACGGCCTCGCTCTTTAAGACGCAGATCGCCAATTTCCACTTCTTCTTCTCGGTGCATGCGTTCAACCTGACCCTTGTCTGCATGCTCGTAATGTTTGTGCTCACGCTACTGCTGAACCTTCGCGCCGTGCGTCGTACCAAACTCATCGAGCTTATGGGTGCCGAGCGTCGCAACGAGAGCATCAAGACACGCAACCCCTGGATCGCGATTGCCATCTTTGCCGTGGGCGTGGCGCTTGTGGGCGTGGCCTATTACCGTCTGCTACGTGATGGGTTCCCGCTAACCGCGACGGACAGCAAGCTGCAAGAGGCCATGAACCAGTTTGGTATTACGACCGCTATGGTTACAGTGGGCACCTTTGCTCTGTTCTGGGGACTCTCGGGCATGCTCATCAAGCTGCTGCAGAGCCTGCGCGGCGTGTATTGGCGCGGCCTCAACATGTTTACCGTGCGCCAGCTTGCGGCCAAGGTCAACACGGTGTGCTTTTCGATGGGCGTCATCGCGATGCTCCTGTTTTTGGCCATCACCTCGGTGACGTGCGGTATGTCGATTGCCAATGTGATGAACGAAAACCTGGAGCGCTATAACCCTGTTGACGTGTCTCAGACGTATGTCTATTACACGCCCGATACGCTCGACTACTACAAAGAATATGTCAATCCGTCTGAAGCCGACCGCATGGTGCTAGCCGATACAACGGTCGATTTGTACTCCGCATGGCACGGCAAGGGCAAGTCGGCGGACAACAACGACGAGACCGGCAAGAAGGTCAATATCGCCGATGTTGCCGGTGAGCATGTTCAGATCGATTCGTATCTGAGTTACCCGTTTGGCGGTTCGAATCCTTCGGTGTCTGCGGGTGAGATGTGCAAGACCATGGGCGAAAAGCTCCCCAAGGCGTTCGGGGGTAGCAATGCCGATACGATGGGTCTGTTTGTGACGCCGGCGAGCCAGTACAACAAACTGCGCCAGATGATGGGCGAGGAGCCGGTGAGCATTGGCCGCGACCAGTACCTGCTTACGTGTGATATGGGCGGTGAGCTGGGCGACCTGTACACCAAGTACATGGCCGGCGGCCATACCCTCACCTTGGGCGGGCATGAGCTCAAGCCCGCAACCGATAAGTCGGACAAGGACACGGCGGCCATCGCCAACTCGGCGATGGGCAGTAATCCGGGTACCGTCGTCGTTGCCGACGAGCTGTTGTCCCAACTTAATCTGCAGCCGTATTCCAGTAGCCTGCTCGTTAATTACAAACAGGGGATGGATACGACCGAGGCAGACGAGAGCATTAAATACACTTTGCTCGACAATCTGCTCGTTGACGGCAAGGAGCCGGGGTCATGGGGGATCTTCATCACACGCTCCGAGATGTACACGCAAGCAGCGCAAATGAACGGCATGATTAGCTATCTGGCCATCTACATTGGCTTTGTACTGGTCGTTGCGTGCGCGGCGATACTGTCGATCCAGCAGCTCTCCAATGTGGCCGACGGCAGCCGCAGCTATCGTGTGCTGGCGCAGATCGGCTGTGACGACCGCCAGATTCGCCATTCGGTGATGGCGCAGCAAGCGGTATTCTTCCTGTTCCCGCTGGCAGTGGGCTTGGCGCACTCCTTTGTGGCACTTAAGGTGATCATCGAGCTGGTGAGTACGTTTGGCGACATGAGCATCGGCGGCACGGTGGGTCTCACCTGCGCGATCTTCCTGGCAGCATACGGTGGCTACTTCCTGGTGACCTACCTCATGAGCGCCGGCATGGTGCGAGCCGCCATTGCCACCCGCTACAGCGAGTAGCCAACCTGGTGCAGAACAAAATCATCGCAGGTTGAGCATAAGTCAGCGAAAGCGCCCCTAGGCGAGCAAGGTGACGTGAAAGAGAAGGGAAGCGTACTTTGGTACGCGACCGACGATTGAACGTCAGGTTGCCGCTCTGGGGCGTTTGCAGCGTCGAGCCGTTACGCGGTTTGGTAAAACCGCGTAACTAAATCCGCTCCGCGATCTCGTGGATGAGGTAGTCGGTCTTTTCCCAGCCCAGGCACGGGTCGGTGATGGACTTGCCAAAGACGCCGCCGTCGACCGGCTGGTTGCCGTCTTCCAGGTAGGACTCGATCATAAAGCCCTTGACCAGCTTGGAGATTGACTCGTTGCGGCGGCAGCTGTCGAGCACCTCCTTGCAAATGCGATACTGCTCCAGCGGACGCTTGCCCGAGTTGTCATGGTTGCAGTCGATGACCGCTGCCGGATTGGCATAGCCGGCGTGCTCGGTATAGCGCTCGGCCAGGCGCTCTAGGTGCTCGTAGTGGTAGTTGGGGTAGGTGCGCCCATCGAGACCGATGTAGCCACGCATAACGGCGTGCGCAAGCGGGTTGCCGTCGCACTCGACCTCCCAGTTGCGGAAGATGAAGCTCTGGTGCGCCTGCGCGGCGTAAATGGAGTTGAGCATAACGGTGGTAGAGCCGGCAGTGGGATTCTTCATGCCGACGGGTACCGAAATGCCGCTCGACACCAGACGATGCTCCTGGTTCTCGACCGAGCGTGCGCCCACGGCAACATAGCTCAGCAGGTCAACGAGGTACTGGTAGTTGGACGGATAGAGCATCTCGTCGGCGGTGAAGAAGCCCGTTTCCTCAATAACACGCAGGTGCATATGGCGGATGGCCTTGACGCCCTCGAGCAGGTCGTCGGGAGCCTCGGGGTTGGGGTTGTGCAGAAGGCCCTTGTAGCCGGTGCCCTTGGTGCGCGGCTTATTGGTGTAGACGCGCGGAATGATGATGAGCTTGTCCTTGACCTCCTCGGCGGTCTTGGCCAGTCGGTTCATGTACTCAAGTACCGAATCCTCGCGGTCGGCAGAGCACGGGCCGATGATGAGCACCTTGCGTGCGTCCTCGCCGGTAAAGACTTTGGCGACCTCGGCGTCAAATGCCTGCTTTTTGGCGGTAAGCTCGGCAGAAAGCGGCATTTCCTCGCGGATCTCCATGGGGATTGGCAACTTGCGTTTGAATTCCATGGCCATAGGGGCCTCCTCAATCTATAGAAAGAGCAATAAGCGTATTGTCGAGTGTCCGGAATTATCCGCTGTCGCACGCTAAAGTGCAAGCCCTTGTCACCCCGAAACCTGCCAAAAAGGGACAGGTTTATTTTGGCAGGCTTTATCTGGGGAGACGTCGGCGGATGCCGGGAGCGAGTGGCGCCGCGTGGGGCCCTAAGGTTGTTGTCGGTTCCCCAGGAAACACTCCGTGGGCAGAAAATGCCAAATATGAGTACTGTTGCTCACCTAGTAACATATCCGTCTAGCGAGATAATAGGCAAAGTGATAAATATGTTCATTAACGTTGGCAGACAGAAGCCTGCTAACGGGCGTTTTGATTAATTTGAAGGCGAATAGAGGCCGCAAAGAGGTCGTTTGAGGCGGTTTTGGCTGTTACTAAAAAGGTAACAGTACTCATATTTGCTCTTTTTTGCCCACGGGGTCTGGAAAACGCCGTCAATGAGGTCTCAGGGAAGGCGCTTCGAGGGCTGCAAAACAAAAACGGGGGCGCAGGTTGCCCTGCGCCCCCGTTCTCGGGCGTTATTCGTTCCCTGCGGCAGAATTTACGCCGCCTCGTCGAACTGCGAGTTGTACAGGTCGGCGTAGAAGCCACCCTGGGCGAGCAACTCGTCGTGTGTGCCCTTCTCGACGATGTCGCCGTCGCGAATTACCAAGATCACGTCGGCGTTGCGGATCGTGGACAGGCGGTGCGCGATGACAAAGCTAGTACGGCCCTGCATCAGCGCATCCATGGCACGCTGAATAAGCTCCTCGGTACGGGTATCGACGTTGGAGGTCGCCTCGTCCAGAATCAGCGCCGGGCGGTCGGCCAAAATGGCACGGGCGATGGTCACGAGCTGGCGCTGACCCTGCGACAGGTTAGTGCCCTCCTCGTTGATCATAAAGTCGTAGCCGCCGGCGAGCGTATGGATAAAGTGGTCGCAGCGTGCGGCGCGTGCAGCGGCCTCGACCTCGGCATCGCTTGCATCGGGGCGTCCGTAGCGGATGTTCTCGCGGATGGTGCCGTTAAACAGCCAGGTGTCCTGCAGCACCATGGCAAACTCGCCGCGCAGCGCCGCGCGGTCCCAGTCGCGCACGTCGACGCCCTCGACGCGCAGCGAACCGCCGTCCACGTCGTAAAAGCGCTGCAGCAGCTTGATGAGCGTGGTCTTGCCGGCGCCGGTGGGGCCGACGATGGCGATGGTCTGGCCGGGCTGCGCCTCGCAGCTAAAGTCGTGGATGATGGTCTTGTCGGGCGTGTAGCCAAACTTGACATGGTCGAACTCCACGTGGCCGGGGCGCTTCTCGGGAATCTGCGCGTCGGCCTTCTGCTCCTCCTCGGGCGCGGCCAGGAACTCAAACACACGCTCGGTGGCGGCGGCCATCGACTGCATCGTGTTGCTCACGTTGCCCAGCTGCTGCACCGGCTGCGTAAAGTTGCGCACGTACTGGATAAAGCTCTGAATGTCGCCGGGCGTGGCATTGCCGGTCAGCGCGAGCTGCGCACCCACGACGACGACGCCCACGTAGCCCATGTTACCCACCAAGCTCATAAGCGGCATCATCAGGCCCGACAGGAACTGCGAGCGCCAGCCGCTAATAAAGAGGCGGTCGTTTTGGCGGTCGAACTCCTCGATCGAAGCCTCGGCGCGGTCGAACACCTGAATGACGTTCTGGCCGGCAAAATCCTCCTCGATAATGCCGTTGACGGTGCCCAGGACCTGCTGCTGCTCGCGGAAGTACGGCTGCGAGAAGTGAATCATCACCATTAAGATAATCGCGGCGGCCGGCAGCGTGAGCACGGTGACGCCGGTGAGCGGCAGGCTGATCGACAACATCATGACGAGCACGCCGATAATCTGCGTGACGGACGTAATAAGCTGCGTCACGCTCTGGTTGAGCGACTGGCCGAGTGTATCGACGTCGTTGGTGATGCGGCTGAGCACATCGCCCTTGCTGTGACCGTTGAAGTAGCTCATCGGCACGACGGCAATCTTGGCGGCGATCTCCTTGCGCATGCGGTAGCAAATCTTTTGCGTGACACCGGTCATGAGCCAGCCCTGGATGAGGCTGCAGATAGAGCTCGCCAGGTACAGGCAGAGCAAAAAGCCGAGCGTCTTGGCGATCCAGTTAAAGTCGACATCGCCGGTACCGTTGACTTTGGCAACCAGGCCCTCAAACAGCTTGGTCGTAACCTGGCCGAGCACCTTGGGCCCCACAATGTTAAAGATGACCGAGCACACGGCAAAGGCGACGGCGGCAAACACGGCAATCTTGTGCTGGCCGATATAGCCGAGCAGCTGCCTCATGGTGCCCTTAAAGTCCTTGGCCTTTTCGCCACGGCGCATGCCACCCATGCGGCCCATGGGACCACGCTGGCGGGTGGGCTTGGGAATCTGAGTCTTGGTCTCGTCTGCCATTAGCGCTCGCCTCCTTCCGTGACGGCTGCAATTTCTTCTTGGGTAAGCCCCAGCTCCTCGGCGGAAAGCTGCGACTGTGCGATCTCCAGGTACGCCGGGCAGCTGCGTAGCAGCTCCTCGTGCGTGCCGGTGCCCACTACGTGGCCGTCATCGAGCACGATGATCTGGTCGGCGTGCATGATGGTCGCGATGCGCTGGGCCACGACCACGAGTGCGGCGTCGGTAACGTTTTTGGCCAGCTCCTCGCGCAGGCGCGCGTCGGTCTTGTAGTCGAGGGCGCTAAACGAGTCATCGAACACCACGACCTCGGGCTTTTTGGCCAATGCGCGGGCGATGGCCAAGCGCTGGCGCTGACCGCCCGAGACATTGGAGCCTCCCTGGCTGATGGGGGAGTCGTAGCCGCCCTCGCGCTCGGCGATAAAGTCCTCGGCTTGTGCGATGCGCGCTGCTTGGTGCATGTCATCATCGCTCACCATGTCGCCGGCAAACTTGAGGTTGCTCTCGACAGTGCCCGAGAACAGGCGCCCCTGCTGCGGGATGTAACCAATACGGCGGCGCAGCTCGGAAAGGGTCATGTCGCGCACGTCGATGCCGTCGAGCGAAATGCTGCCGCCCGTGACGTCGTACAGGCGCGGAATCAGCTGCACAAGTGTGGACTTGCCCGAGCCCGTGGAACCAATGATGCCGAGCATCTGACCGGCGTGCGTGGTGAAGTTTACGCCGCTGATGACGTCGGCGCGGGCATCGGGATACTGGAAGCTCACGTCACGGAAGGTGAGCTCGCCGCGTGGCGCGCTGGCAGCAGGCAGTTTGGGCGAGACAGGGTCGTTGATGCTCGTGGGGCAGGTGATGACCTCTTCCACGCGCTCGGCTGCGACCTCGGCGCGGGGCAGGATGACCGAAACCATGGTGAGGATCATAAACGCCATGACGATCTGCATGGTGTAAGAGATAAACGCCATCATGTTGCCGACCTGCATCACGCCGTCGGACACGCCCTGCGCGCCAAACCAGACGATAAGCACGGTGATGCAGTTCATGACGAGCATCATGAGCGGCATCATAAAGCTCATGGCGCGGTTGGTGTAGAGCTGCGTAGTCATCAGGTCGAGCGACGCCTTGTCAAAACGTTCGAGCTCATGCTCCTCGCGGTTGAACGAGCGGATGGGCATAAGGCCGTCGAGCAGCTCGCGGGCGGTAAGGTTCACGCGGTCCACAAAGCTCTGCATCTTTTTGAACTTGGGCATGGTGAGGCCCATGAGCACGCCGACGACGGCCGAAACCGCGATGATGGCCACAGCGATGGTCCACTCCAGGCCGGTGTGGTTGGCCAGGACGCGCATGACGGCGACGATGCCCATGACGGGAGCCATCAGGCACATGCGGATAAACAGGGTTGCGGCCATCTGAATCTGCTGAATGTCGTTGGTGCAGCGGGTGATGAGCGAGGCCTGGCTAAACTTGCCCACCTCGGCCGGCGAGAAGTGCATAACCTTGTTGAAGGTCTCGCGGCGCAGGTCGCGTGCGATGGAACAGGCGGTGCGCGAGGCCACGGCGCCGGTCAGGATTGTGGCGACGAGCGAGATCAGGCACAGGCCAAACATCGTGGTCGCCATGCGGCCCAGGTAGGCGTTCTGCACGTCGGCGGGTTCGATGCCCTGCGCCTTGTACTCGTCCTGCACATAGCTCACGGCGCGTTGGGTCACGATGGAGCCCGACATGGAGCCCATTTTGTCTGCCATATCGTTGGCGCCCTCGACGAGCTTGCCCTGATCGATAAGACCGCCTTCAACGCCTAGGCGCAGGCTCTTCATGGTGATCTTACCGCCATCGGCATCAATCTGCTTTTGCATGTTCTGCGCCGCTGCGGCCTTCTGCTGCATCTCGGCGAGCTGCTCGGGCGTCATCGCCGCCATCTGCTCGGGGGTGGGCATGGCCTGAGCGGCGCCGCCATTGCTTGCCTCGGTGGATGCGCCGGTCATGTCGCCCATGGAGTCAGCGTCGATGCCCTGGTTGAACGAAAGGACGACAGTTTCGGGCAGGCTCATGATATCGGCGAGCTTGCTGCCGTCGGCGCGCTCATCCTCGGTGCCCTTGTACGTTCGAATGCCATTTTTGTCAGCCTTGCTAAACACGGCCTCCACAGCTTTGGCGTCCTTGGTGCTCATAAAGAGTTCAAGGTCGTCGAGCGATTCGGCGCGGATGGTGTCGGGTACGGGCGAGGCGATGCCGCCTTGCTGCACACCCACGTCGACGATGTCGCTCATATAGGTAGGCAGCGCCAGATCGGCGTTGCAGCTGATTACGATAAGCACGATAGCTGCGAACAGTGCCAGGATATGCTTTTTAAAGAGCTTGAGAATCCTCACTCGGCATCTCTCCTTTCTTGATTGCGGTCGATAATTTCGTTGGCACGCCTAAGAAGGCGCACCATCTCTTGGGTATCTGTTTCGCCGAGCTGCTCGAGGAAAGCCGCGGTGCGGGCCTCGAATTCCCGACGTTTGATTTCGAGATCCTGGAATCCCTTGTCGGTCACTGTGACGTGTACGCGACGACGGTCGGTCTTTGAGTGCTCGCGCTCAACCCAGCCCTTGGCCTCGAGGGCGCGCAGAATATTGGCGATGCGGGCGCTCGAGACCCAGGCGCGATCAGCGAGTTCGCTCGGCGTGAGCGAACCGCCAGCGAGTATGAGGGCGCGCATGACGGCCATCTCGCCACCGAGGGCTTTGTCCGCAAAGCGCGAAATGCGCTGATGCATGCTGCCAAACTCGGTAAGGAGCTGACGCCCAAGTTCACGGAAATCGGTATCTTCCACCGAAAACCCCTAACACTAGAAACTATTTTCGGTGAAAGATGATACCCGCATATTCGGGCCTCATGCAGTGGGCAATATAAAGAGCGCATAAAGAGTTAAGAAATTCAATTGCTGAAGCGTTCCAAAGAACTATTATGCCCGCGGTTAGGCGAGGGGTTGTCACCACCATGACGACTGGGACTCATTTATCGCCACGTGCGATGCTCCAACTTCCCGCAAGGAGACACCTTATATAAAGGGGGATGGAGTCATGGCATTTGACTTCACGGGCAAGACCGCGATTGTCACGGGTGGCACTCAGGGCATTGGCCTCGAGATCGCCAAGGGCATCGTCGCGGGCGGCGGACACGTCGCGCTCATCGCAAGGAACGCTGCTAAGGGCGAGGCCGCTGTGGCCGAGCTTGGCGAGGGCAACAAGTTCTATCAGCTCGATGTTGCCGATGCGCCCAAGGCGCGTGAGACCGTCGAGCAGATTTTTACGGACCTGCCGCAAACCAACATCCTGATCAACTGCGCTGGCGTCATCAGCACCAAGAAGTTCGACGAGATCGATGACACCGAGTGGCGTCGCACCATCGACATCAACCTCAACGGCACCTTTACCATGATGAACGCCGTGTACCCGCACTTTAAGGCGGCCCATGCCGGCACTATCGTCAACGTGAGCTCTGTTGCTGGCAAGATCGGCGGCGGCCTGCTCGGCACCGCTGCCTACGCCAGCTCCAAGGCCGGTGTTAACGGTCTAACCAAGGCAGTCGCCAAGGAAGGCGGCAAGTTTGGCGTCCGCTGCAACGCCGTGTGCCCGTCGCTCACGTTGACCGATATGACCTCGATTCTCTCTGACGAGAACTCTCAGCGCATCATCAACGGTATTCCTCTGGGCCGCGCCGCCCAAGCTAGCGAGCCTGCGCAGATGGTGCTGTTCTTCGCTTCCGACCTCGCCAGCTTCGTGAACGGCGAGATTGGTGACTGCGACGGCGGCATCGTTCTGGACGGGTAATACCCCGCGGTGATCGTTTGGCGGCGACCCTGGCGACTCGGGGTTGTCGCCTTCTTTCTGACATAGGCGCGTGCGGCTACGATTCGCATGCATCCAAAGGAGATATATATGAGTGAATCGACTGCGGTGGAGGCGCCGGCGGCAAAGGAGCCGTTCTTTAAGATGTCCTCCATCCCGGGTGCCAATATTTTGGTGCCGCTTTTGCTGGGCTGCCTGCTCAACACGCTATTCCCCGACCTGTTCAAAACGCTCGGCAGTTTTACGCTTGGCATGACTCAGCAGGGCGCAGGCCCGCTCGTGGGCGCTTTTTTGCTCATCGTCGGTACGACGATTTCGTTTAAGAGTGCTCCTGCCGCCGCTGCCCGCGGCGCCATCATCATCGCCGTCAAGCAGATCGTGGTCGTTGCCGTGTCGCTGCTCATCCTTTATGTATTCAACGACAACCTGTTTGGCATCTCTGCCATGGTGATGCTGGCCGCTTGCACCGGCGCCAACAACGCTATGTACGCTGGTCTGATGGGCACCATGGGCAATGAGGCCGAGCGTGGCGCCGTCGCCATCACCACGCTGGTTGTCGGCCCTCCGGTCACGATGATCGTGCTCGGCGCTGCCGGTCAGGCTCCGATCGGCTGGTCGCTCGTGGGCGCCATCCTGCCGATCGTCGTCGGCATTATTCTGGGTAACCTCTTCCCGAGCTTTAAGAAGATGATGGCACCGGCACTTTCCGCCATCATCGTGCTCGTCTTCTTTGCCATGGGCTCGACCATGACCTTTGGCCAGCTCATTAATGGCGGTCTTCCCGGTATTCTGCTCGGCGTGATCTGCTCGGTGGTCTTTGCAATTCCCGTCATCGCGGTTGATAAGCTCACGGGCGGTACGGGTGTCGCAGGTGCAGCCATTTCGAGCTGCGCCGGAGCCAATGTGGCCACGCCTGCTGCCATGGCAAGCGTCAACGGGGCCATGTACGGTGGTGCCGTGCTCGCGACGGCTACGGCACAGGTTGCTGCCTGCGCAATCGTGACGGCTATTTTGACCCCGCTGGTCACCAGCTGGTGCTACAAGCATTTTGAGGGCCAGGGCCACAGCAAGGCAACGACCGACAAGGCCGCCGCAGCCGCCTAATGCCAAGCGGCAATCAAAGCTAAAAAACTAGCCACGCCTCAGGGCGGCCACGGGGGAAGTCCCGTGACCGCCCTGCAGTTTCTGTGGGGTCTCTGGGGCACTTTACCCTACTAAAACTGGCATAACAGCTAGAGTGAACGTCGTATAAAGGCAAGGAAAAATACCAAACAAATCGGTGAACGGTAGTTGTTCGCGCTCGCATTTCCTGCGGATTTGTTAAAAACGCCCTAATGGTATAAAAAAAGAAACATATAACAGCCCTGATGAAGGGGGTAGCTATGTTATCCTTCTCAAACGGGTGAAATCTTGGGTTTTGGGTTGCAGTTCCAAGGTGGACAAACGTTTTTCCCTGTACCAACGTGTGGTGAAGAACGGAAGAAGCCGGTAGTGCAAGCCGATAATTCAAGAATTCAATAAGCAGCGGTGTGAGAGAGCGCCGCATTACACGTAACTAGGAGCGTGGTTACACAATGCAGGAGGCATGGGAAGGCTTCAAGGAAGGCATCTGGACGGGAGAGGTTGACGTCCGAGACTTCATCCAGAAGAACTACACCCCCTACGAGGGCGACGAGTCGTTCCTCGCCGGCCCGACCGAGCGTACCAAGGAGCTGTGGGGCGAGGTTCTCGACCTGCTGCTCAAGGAGCGCGAGCAGGGCGGCGTCCTCGATATGGACACCAAGACCGTCACGGGTATCGTGAGCCACCCCGCTGGCTACATCGATAACGCCCACCGCGAGAAGGAGACCATCGTCGGCCTCCAGACCGACAAGCCGCTCAAGCGCGCGCTGCACGTCAACGGTGGTATCCGCATCGCTTGCCAGGCTGCCAGCCAGCACGGCTATAAGGTCGACGAGAACGTTGTCGAGCGCTACACCTTCGAGCGTAAGACCCACAACGCCGGCGTCTTCGATGTTTACACTCCCGAGATGCGTGCTTGCCGCTCGGCTCACATCATCACCGGTCTGCCCGATGGCTATGGCCGCGGCCGCATCATCGGCGACTACCGTCGTGTTGCCCTGTACGGCGTCGACTACCTGATCAAGGACAAGGAGGCCCAGAAGGCTTCCACCCCGACGGTCATGACCGCCGACAACATCCGCGACCGCGAGGAGCTGCAGGAGCAGATCCGCGCCCTCGGCGAGCTCAAGATGATGGCCGAGACCTATGGTTTCGATATTTCCAACCCTGCTACCAACACGCAGGAGGCCATCCAGTGGATGTACTTTGCCTACCTTGCTGCCGTCAAGGAGCAGAACGGCGCCGCTATGTCCATCGGCCGTACCTCTACGTTCATCGACATCTACGCTGAGCGCGACCTTGCCAACGGTACCTTCACCGAGGAGCAGATCCAGGAGTTCGTGGATCACTTCATCATGAAGCTTCGCATGGTCAAGTTTGCCCGTACCCCCGAGTACCAGGCCCTGTTCACCGGCGATCCGCAGTGGGTCACCGAGTCCATCGGCGGCATGGGTGTTGACGGCCGTACGCTCGTTACCAAGATGAGCTACCGCTACCTGCACACGCTCGAGAACATGGGCACCAGCCCCGAGCCCAACATGACCGTTCTGTGGTCGACCCGTCTGCCCGAGAACTTCAAGAAGTTCTGCGCCAAGACTTCTGTCGCCAGCTCCTCGATCCAGTACGAGAACGACGACCTCATGCGCGTTTACCACGGCGACGACTACGGCATCGCCTGCTGCGTGTCCTCCATGCGCATCGGCAAGGAGATGCAGTTCTTCGGCGCCCGCGCCAACCTGGCCAAGTGCCTGCTGTACGCACTCAACGGCGGTGTTGACGAGGTCTCCAAGAAGCAGGTCGGCCCCAAGTACCGCGCCGTCGAGGGCGACACGCTCGATTACGACGACGTTGTGGCCAAGTACAACGACATGATGAAGTGGCTCGCTGGCGTGTACGTCAACTCGCTGAACATCATTCACTACATGCACGACAAGTATTGCTACGAGCGCATCCAGATGGCTCTGCACGACAAGCACGTGCACCGCTGGTTCGCTACGGGCATTGCTGGCCTTTCCGTCGTGGCTGACTCCCTGTCCGCCATCAAGTACGCCAAGGTCCATCCCGTCCGTGATGAGAACGGCATCATCGTCGACTTCGAGACCGAGGGCGAGTTCCCCAAGTACGGTAACGACGACGACCGCGTCGACCAGATCGCTCACGACGTTGTGCACCAGTTCATGGAGTACATCCGCATGAACGACACCTACCGCAACTCCGTGCCCACGACCTCGGTTCTGACCATTACCTCCAACGTCGTGTACGGTAAGAAGACCGGCTCCACGCCCGACGGCCGCAAGGCTGGCCAGCCGTTCGCCCCGGGTGCTAACCCCATGCACAAGCGCGATAGCCACGGCGCCATCGCTTCGCTGTCTTCGGTTTCCAAGCTCCCGTTCCGCGATGCTCAGGATGGCATCTCCAACACCTTCTCCATCATCCCGAGTGCGCTCGGCAAGGAGGACCAGGTGTTCTTTGGCGATATCGACCTTGATCAGCTGAGCGAGTAACTATTGTTAGTGCTATACTAACAATAACGATTACTGATTAGTGCGCCGGTTTCGGCCGGCGCCTATTAATCGAAGGAGACACATTATGAAGGTTTCTGAAGTTTCCGAGACCCAGGCCGATAACCTGGTCCACATGCTCGACGCTTACGCCGAGAAGGGTGGCCACCACCTGAACATCAACGTCTTCAACCGTGAGACGCTGCTCGACGCTCAGGCTCACCCCGAGAAGTATCCGCAGCTGACCATCCGCGTTTCCGGCTATGCCGTGAACTTCCACACGCTCACCAAGGAGCAGCAGGACGAGGTCATTTCGCGTACCTTCCACGACAAGTTCTAAAGGGGTTTAACTCCCGCAGGATCGCCGGGCCGCTTTGGGTTACTTTCCAAAACATCCTCGGACATGCAAAGGGCTCCGCTGCGCGCTTCGCGCGGCGGAGCCCTTTGCGTCCTGCGGAAATGTTTTGGAAAGTAACCCAAAGCGGCCCGGCGGGGGTCCTGTGTAGTCACCCTTTAGGCGGAACTCTCCTAATTATTTGGATGAGTCGTTTACTTACTTGTGCTGTTACCGTCTTCCCGCTGTTGTTGGGGTATGCTTTGTT
This sequence comes from uncultured Collinsella sp., assembly GCA_902470895.1. Taxonomy (GTDB): domain Bacteria; phylum Actinomycetota; class Coriobacteriia; order Coriobacteriales; family Coriobacteriaceae; genus Collinsella. Next base: position 2,315 of record CABRID010000010.1, on the reverse strand, counting down.
CGTATGTAAACGTATGACATGTTGATGGGGGAGGGTGCTATGGCTCGCGAGGGTGCTCGTTCTAAGGATACGGCTAAGCCTGGTATCAAGGAAGTTGCAGCGGTGGCGGGGGTTTCGCCTACTACGGTATCTCGCGTGCTTAATAATCGCGGCTACATTAGCCAGGAAACCCGCGATAAAGTCCATGCGGCGATGGAGCGCATCAATTACACGCCCAACGATATCGCCCGTGCCATGCTCAATGGCCGCCTGAACCTTATCGGCATGATTGTTCCCTTTGTGAGCAGCCCGTTCCATGCTCAGGTTGTGCAGGCGGTCGAGCGCACGTTAGCGGAAAACGGCTTTAAGATGTTGCTGTGCAACAGCGCCAATCGACCTGATCTTGAGCGTTCCTATATCGACATGCTCCGCCGCAATATGGTCGACGGCGTCATCGTCAACTCCCTCAATATCGGTGCCGAGGCATATGCCGAGATGGGCTTGAGCCTGGTTGGCATCGACTGCGATCTTGGCGAGGGCTCTGTCCAGATTGCAAGTGACAGCTATGGCATTGGCGAGCTCGCCACGCGCCGTCTGATTGATGACGGCTGCAGGCGTATCCTGTGCCTGCGCAGCAATAGCCGCATGCGCATGCCTGCCAATAAGCGTACCGATGCCTACCTCGATGTTGTTGAGCAGGCCGGTTTGTCCGCGCTTGTCCGTGAGGTTGAGTTCGTTAAGCCCGACGACGAAAAGGGCGCGGTCGTTGCGAAGATCCTCGATGAGAACCCCGATATTGACGGCATCTTTGCGGGAGACGACACGATGGCGGCTATCTGTCTTAACGTGATGAAGCAGCGCGGCTTGAGCGCTCCGGGCGATATTAAGGTCGTGGGCGCGGATGGTGCCCGCCGCACTATGACGTTTATGCCTGACTTAACAACCGTTCGCCAAGATATCGATCGCATCGGAGAGCTCGCGGCGCAATCCATCATTGCTCTTATTAACGGCGAAAAGCCCGAATCGAATATCAAGCTCCCCGTTGAACTCATTGAGGGTAAAACCGCGTAGTTCATCCCGTGCCAAAAGAATTCCTCAAACACCTCTGATGACCGTTCGCCGGCATATGTCAACCGTTTGCCGACGACTGGAACTGCGAAAAGACGTATTGGTGTGAAAACGTTTGACATATGAAAACGATTGACATATCTTGCAGTTGTACCGAGTTAGTATCTCGTGAGAAAGGAAGTCTCGGATGCACAAGGTGTATTACCAGCCTGAGGGAATTTGGGTAGGCGACATCATGCCGTACGGCGAGGACGGCACGTTCTATCTCTATCATCAGCGTGACACGCGAAACCCCGGACCTTTCGGAGAGCCGTTTGGCTGGGCACTCGCGACAACCAAGGACTTCGTCAATTACAAAGACTTTGGCGAGAGCCTTGAGCGCGGCGGCGACGAGGAAGTCGACCAGTATGTTTATGCCGGCACGGTGTTTAAGGTGGGCGACAAGTACCATGCGCTCTACACTGGTTGCAATCGCGATAAGGTCAAGGCACGCTTGATGAAGCAGGTTCTTCTTCACGCAACGAGTGACGACGCCGTCAAGTGGGAGAAGAACATCGCCGAGACGCTGCTTCCGCCCCAGGAGGGTTACGATGACCGCAACTGGCGCGATCCCTTTGTGCTTTGGGATGAGGAGAACGAAGAGTACATGCTCATCCTCGGCACGCGTGTGGGCGAGGACAAGCGTCTGATGACCGGTCGTCTGGTCAAGTTCACCTCCAAGGACCTGGATACCTGGGAGTTCCAGGGCGACTGGTGGAATCCGGGCCTGTACACCATGTTCGAGATGCCTGATCTCTTTAAGATGGGCGACTGGTGGTATCTGGTGTTCTCCGAGTACAGTGATGGCAACAAGACCCGTTACCGCATGTCTCGCTCTATCAACGGTCCTTGGATCACTCCTGCGGACGATTCCTTCGATGGCCGCGCGTACTATGCCGCGCGTACCGCATTTGACGGCGAGCGCCGCGTTCTCTTTGGTTGGGTTCCTACGCGTGACGAGGGCGGCGACCCCAGCTCTTACCTGTGGGGTGGCACCTTTATGCCCCTCGAGATCGTTCAGCGTGCCGACGGAACGCTCGGCACCAAGCTTCCTGACAGCATGCTTGGCGCCTTTGGCGAGGCTAAGGCAGTCGAGGCCTTTGAGCTCTCCTGCGAGTCGGGCAAGGTCGAGCGGGTGCTCGCCGCGGATGCCGGTTCCACCTATATGCTCGATGCAGACACTGTCTCTTATACACATCTCCGAGCCCACGAGACCGAGGCTGACCTCG
>CABRID010000009.1 GCA_902470895.1 uncultured Collinsella sp. | reverse complement strand
CTGCTTGGTAAAGGAGTAGATGGTCGTGGCATACTGCTCGCCGTCGAGGTTGATGGACTGTGCCTTCTTGGCAAAGACCACCGGCACGCCGCCAAAATGCTGGGCCGCAATGCAAGCCATGCCAATGCCCGAAGCCTCGATCGTCAGGATCTTGTTGATCTCGACGTCCTTGAACAGACGGGCCCACTCGGCGCCCATGTGGTCGAACAGCTCAACGTCGCATTGGTGGTTGAGGAAGGCATCAACCTTAAGGACGTTACCGGCCTTTACGATGCCGTCATGGCGAATACGATCCTCAAGCTCCTGCATGGCGCAACCCCTTCTCGCGGCAACGATACCGCGCGATTAATAAACGTTGTTCGATAGTCTACCACGGACCGACCCCCGCCCGCGCCACAAGCCGCATCGCACCACAAACCAGTCTTTTTGGGACGGCGCGAATCGTGGCAGACAGCCTCCCAACACGCTAATGGCGGGCGCGCATCTTCACCAAACGCACCATGGCAAGCGCAAAGCCCACAGCGGCCACAGCCATAAGCACATAGAACACCGATCGAAAGCCGAATAGGAATACATCCGGACGGCCTGCAACAAAACTGGTCACGGCCTCGCCCATCGCCACGCTCATCTGCCCATAGAGGATATGCGAACCTGCCGTAATACCCAGCGCCATGCCCGCATAGCGCGCCAAGCTGCCCAGACTGCCTGCAAAGCCAAGCGCTTCGCGCGGAGCCGAGCCCATATACAGCGAGTTATTGGGGCTCTGGAAAATCGACGTACCGCACGACATAAATGCGACGCAGCACACGATCACAGGGATAGAAGAGTGCTCGTCGAGCGTGCTTACCGCAAAGAGACCGCACACGTACACGCCCAGGCCAACCGCCGTAGGACCCTCACAGCCAACACGGTCCGAAACCGTTCCCGAAAGCGGGCCGATAAAGGCATTCACCATCGGCAGCGCCAAAAAGAGTAATCCGGAAATGTCGGAACCAAAGCCGTGGGCGTCCTGAAAATAGAACGGCAGAATAAACTCGGATGCGCCAATGCCAACGAACACGATGAGCATGCAGGCAAGGTTGATGGTGAAGGCCGAATTTGCAAAGCAGCGACGCGCGGCCTCCGCCAGCGACATGGGGCGCTCGCCGGCCTCCGGCTTTACATGCGGCAGCGTGTAGAGCCCCACGATAAACGAGATGACGCCAATGGGCAGGTTGATGAGGAAGATGCTCTCCCAAGGAAAGCTTGCCACCAGCATGCCGCCGAGCACGGGGCCACACATCATGCCGAGGGCCACAAAGGTCGCGAGAATACCCATAGCACGGCCTCGTTCGCGCGCCGGAAACGACTCGGTGATGATACCCATGTTGTTAGCCATGGCCGCCGCGCAACCGACGCCCTGAACAATGCGTGCCAGGATAAGAACCTCGAGCGAGGCCGAAAGGCCGCACAGCAGCGAACCAACCGAAAAGACGATGACACCCAGCTGGAACACATTCACCTTGCCGCGCACGTCACCCAGACGGCCAAACGGCAACATAGCCACGCATGTCGCAAGCAGGTACACCGAGCTCACCAGCTGAATGCGATCGAGGCCCACGCCCAGCTCCTTTTGCATCACGGGCAGCGCCACGGTCACGACGGTCGAATCCAAACACACCATAAACGTCATGATGAGCACGGTAAATAGAATCGCCCATTTGTTCTTGCCATGGGTGTCGCCCTCTAGGGCAATGTGCTCGCGGCGCAGCTGCTCTGCAGTTTTCTCCATATCCATCCTTTCGAGTGGCGCAACGCAAAAACGGGGCCCCAATCGCCTGTAAACAGTCGCAATTGGGGTCCCGCCTACGGAATCGGAACGAAAGGCCACCGAAGCTTTCTGCCAGCATCGGCGCCTTGTGCGAACGCTAGCCTAGCACTGCTCGAGCGCCTGCTCAAGGTCGGCAATCAGATCGGCCGTGTCCTCGAGGCCGCACGACAGGCGCACCATGTCGGCGGAGATACCGCAGGCGATGAGCTCCTCATCGTTCATCTGGCGGTGCGTAGCGTTAGCGGGATGCAGGCAGCAGGTGCGGGCGTCGGCCACATGCGTGGCGATCTGGGCGAGCTTGAGGCTCTTCATAAAGGTCTCGGCCGCCGCGCGACCACCATTAAAGCCAAAGCTCACAACGCCGCAGGTACCGTTTGGCATGTACTTCTGAGCGAGGTCATAGTACTTGTCGCCCTCCAGGCCCGGATAGCTCACGAAGCGCACCTTGGGATGGCTCTGCAGGAACTTGGCAACGGCCAGGCCGTTCTCGCAATGACGCGGCATGCGCACATGCAGGCTCTCGAGCGAGCTGTTCAAGAAGAACGCCGCCTGCTGGTTCTGCATGGGGCCAAGATCGCGCATGAGCTGCGCGGTGGCCTTGGTAATGAAGGCGCCCTCGCGACCGAACTTCTCGGCATAGGTCACGCCATGGTAGCTCTCGTCAGGCGTGGTGAGACCCGGGAACTTGTCCGCATGGGCCATCCAGTCAAACTGGCCGTGGTCGACGATCACGCCGCCCAGGTAGGCAGCATGTCCATCCATGTACTTGGTGGTGGAGTGCGTAACGATGTCGGCGCCCCACTCAAAGGGACGGCACATCACGGGCGTCGGGAAGGTGTTGTCGACCATCAGCGGCACGCCGTGGTCATGTGCGGCCTTGGCAAAGCGCTCAATATCGAGCACGGCAAGGGCGGGATTTGCGATCGTCTCGCCAAAGACGAGCTTTGTGTTGGGCTCAAACGCTGCCTCGAGCTCCTCATCGGTGCAGTCGGGGGCAACGAACGTGCAGGTCAGGCCCATGCGGCCCATGGTGTGGGCGAGCAGGTTATACGTACCGCCGTAAATGGCAGAGCTTGCGACCACGTGATCGCCGGCACCGGCAACGTTAAAGATCGCGAGGAAGTTCGCAGCCATGCCCGAACTCGTGAGCATCGCTGCGGTGCCGCCCTCCATCTCGCAGATCTTGGCGGCAACCAAATCGCACGTGGGGTTCTGCAGACGGCTGTAGAAGTAGCCAGACTCCTCCAGGTCAAACAGCTTGCCCATGTGCTCCGACGTGTCGTACTTCCACGTGGTGGACTGGTAGATGGGCACCTGGCGCGGCTCCGCATCTCCCGGGTGATAGCCGCCCTGAACACATGTAGTACCGATAGTCTGCTCGCTCATATCTAGCTCCATTGCCTGGGTTTTAGTTTTATTCGGTTCACGATACCGCTACCCTGCACCCCTCTCAACCCATCCCCAAGGTAGGTTATTGGACAAATTGATTAGGGGTATTTATCTCAAGCCTTGGGCATTTGCTCGATAGATAAAAATGAGGCATACATGAAGCTCTCGATGATTACATGCCCCGTCACGGGTACCATAGGCGGGTACACCGTGACCAAGGAGACAACGATGAAGCAGATCGATACCACCCAGCTCGACACCGCCGCCTGCCAGGCTCAGGCTGCCGAATACCACGCCCGCGGCTTTAACTGCGCACAGGCCGTTGCCTGCACGCTCGCACCTGCCGTCGGGCTCGACCCCCAGACCGCCTTTACCCTCACCGAGGGCTTTGGCGCCGGCATGGGTGGCATGACCGAGACCTGCGGCGCCATCTCGGGCGCTGTTGCCATCATGGGCTTTGTAATGAGCGACGGCATGGAAAACCCCAAGACCAAGGGCCAGACCTACAAGCTGTCGCGCGAGATTGCCAAGCGATTTGGCGAGAAGAACACGACGACCGTCTGCGGCACGCTCAAGGGCATCGGATCGGATAAAGGTCCGCTCCGCAGCTGCCCCGGCTGCATCGACGATGCCGTCGAGATCGCCTGCGATGTGCTAAAGCAGCTCGCCGAGTAAACGGCAGCAACATAAAACGACGGCCGGCGCGTTTGGGATCCATCCAAAAGAACGCCGGCCGTCGCCGTTAGAACTCGGCAAATTTGGGAGCGCCGACCTCGATCTCCTCGCGCCCCGCCATAAGCTCGCGCATCTTGGCGCAAAATTGCTCCTGCTCCCCCGCTTTGAATACCAGGTGAAGTGTCACGGCATCCGCGTAATCGGTATCCGAAACCTTGGCACCCGAATCCTGCGCCAAACGAAGCACCTGCTCATACTGCGGATAGGCCACATGCACGTCAACAGGCACGACACTCGTCATCTCGACAATCTGCCCGGCCTCCCGAGCAGCTGCCACCGCCGCCTGCGTCGCCGCAGTATAGGCGCGCACCAAGCCACCAGGTCCCAACAGCGTGCCACCAAAATAGCGCGTCACCACGCAGCAAACATTTTTGAGCTCTGCGCCGCGCAGCACCTCGAGCGTCGGCATACCGCTCGTGCGGCTCGGCTCACCATCATCGCTCTGGCGCTCGCGTCCATCGACTAAAATCCACGCGGGAACATTGTGCCGAGCGTCGTAATGACGTTTGCGAACCATCTCGATAAAGGCATTCGCCTCATCCTCGGACTCAATATGGACCAGCTGGGCAATAAACCGGCTCTTGCGGTCCACAAACTCGCCCGAAGCCTCAATATTCGATTGCAGAGTAAAATAGCTGTCCAACAAAGCCCCTCAACAAAATAAAGCGCAGCAACAAACAGCCTCAATAATACGGCAAAGACAGCACCGTTGACCTCGCCAACAAGAACGGAAACGCCAATGATACCGTCACCAACAGCGAGAACCCGTCAGCGCGAGCAAGGTGCCTTGAAAGACAAGGGCATTGACCTTATGGTCATGCCCGAAGGCTTGAAAGGCAGATTGCCGCGCTGACGGGTTCGCAGCGTCAACAAAGTGCTGAGTGGGCCGATAAGCCGGGTTCTGTCGTGAACGGTCATTTATCTTGTCTGCACGTTACCATGCAGCTCCACGCACGCTACCCGAACGCGGACCGGGCCGGCCCATAGCGTTCCTATTCGCGCTTGCTCCGGATGGGGCTTGCCAAGCCGCCGTGTTGCCACGACGCTGGTGGTCTCTTACACCACCGTTTCAGCTTTTCCCTTTACGCCTTGCGGCGCAGGTGGGAGTCTTCTTTTCTGCGGCGCTTTCCGTCGGATCACTCCGCCCGGCCGTTAGCCGGCATCCCGCCCTCTGGAGCCCGGACTTTCCTCACGCGTACTGCAAGCAGCACATCGCGCGACCGTCTGGCCCACTCAGCAGTGCAAGAGTGTAACACACCGTTGCCGCAGGCAATGGCACAACGCAAACGCTCGACACGATAAACCAAGAACCGCCATGCGCTACAATGGTCCTGTCGATGGGCAACGTCGTCAGTCGAGACGCGACCGCGCTCCACACCCCTCCGTCTACTCGGTGTGTTCCCGCCTCCTCCCCGAGGCGGGATGTCGGCATTTTTCATGCACTGATAACCCAATAGCCTGTGGACAGCCCGGGCAGCATCGCGCACCTCAGCAGCAAATGCAAAAAAGGGACCCGTCCATTGCGGACGGATCCCTTAAAACAAGTGATCGTCAAACCGATTTACTCGGCGTCGGTCTCCTCGTCCTTCTTATCGGAAGGCAGCGGGGTAACCTCGATCTCGACGCCCAGAGTCTCAGCAGCGGACTTCATGGACAGGGAGATACGACGACGGTCGAGGTCGATCTCCATGACCTTGACCTGAACCTTGTCGCCCACGTGGGTGACCTGAGAAGGCTGATCGACGTGCTTGTTGGCCATCTCGGAGATGTGCACCAGGCCCTCGATGCCCTCGCCCAGATCGACGAAAGCGCCGAACGGGACAAGCTTGGTCACAGTGCCCTCGACGATAGCGCCGACGGGGTACTTCTTGACCAGCGCGCGCCACGGATCCTCGGTGGTCTGCTTGAGACCCAGGGAGATGCGCTCGCGGTTGAGATCGACGTCGAGAACCTCGACCTCGACCTCCTGGCCGACCTTGACAACCTCGGAAGGATGGTTGACGTGGTTCCAGGAGAGCTCGGAAATGTGGATGAGGCCGTCGATACCACCGAGGTCGACGAAGGCGCCGAAGTCGACGATGGAGGAAACGGTGCCCTGGAGACGCATGCCAGACTTGAGCTTGGACAGGATCTCGGAGCGCTCGGCCTTACGGGACTCCTCGAGCACGACGCGACGGGAGAGGACGACGTTGTTGCGGTTGCGGTCCATCTCGATGACGCGGGCCTCGATGCGGGTGCCCATGTAGGAGGTGAGGTCCTTGACGCGACGGAGGTCGACGAGGGAAGCGGGCAGGAAGCCACGCAGGCCGATGTCGAGGATCAGGCCGCCCTTGACAACCTCGATAACCTCGCCCTCGACGTTCTCGCCGGAGTTGAACTTCTCCTCGATGCGGTTCCAAGCACGCTCGTACTCGGCACGCTTCTTGGACAGGACCAGACGACCGTCCTTGTCCTCCTTCTGGAGTACCAGAGCCTCGATGGGATCACCGAGTGCAACGATGTCTGCAGGGTTAGCGTCCTTGCGGATGGACAGCTCGCGGACCGGGATAACGCCCTCGGACTTGAATCCGATGTCAACGAGCACCTCGTCATGCTCGATCTTAACGACAGTGCCGTTAACGAGATCGCCCTCATCAAAGTCGGTAATCGTACCGTCGATGAGGTTGTTCATCTCCTCCTCGTTGACATCGTCAAGAGAGAAAATGGACGAGTTCTGAATCTCACTCAAAGGTGGACCCCTTTCGAACTACGGGGCCCCGATTGCTAGGACCTACAGAAGGGTGCGACAAGCACACAACGTTTAGGAACACTCGGGAGCCGACAGATACTAATGTGACGCTTATGCAATCACGTTCGTATAGGTTACGGGGAAATGAGTTCGATTTCAAGCGTGAACTGCGATTTTTTACTCGTGTGGAGACTTTTTCGTAATCTTATGAACACACGTCTCCACAACTTGACGATAACCAGCCAGGCATTTGGCTTTGGGGTAAAGTATCCGGAGCCAACGACTCTAGATCAAATTTACGAGAAAGGTGCCCGCGTGCTCAAAGCAGTCGTTTTCGATATGGACGAAACGCTTCTTAGCATCAACCTCAACGCGTTCATCCTTCGCTATTTTAAGGATGTCTCTTCGATGCTCGCGGATATCGGGCGTCGCAGCCGCGGTGGCACGATGGCACGCCTCGGCACCATCCTGGTCGACCTCAACGCCAATCGCCGCAGCGGCACGGACAACCGCACCAATCTTGAGTTTTACCAAGAAGAGGTCGAGCGCCGATGCGGGATCCGCCTCTCCGATCCCCTCATCTACGAGGCGTTTACCTACTATGACCGCGAAGTTCTTCCGTACAAGAACGACGATGTCATTAACGCCCACGCCATGCCGGGCGCACACGCCGCGCTCCAGGCCGTACAGGACGCAGGGCTGCGTTGCGCGCTCTTTACCAACCCCAGCTTTCCCCAGGGGGCCATCGAGTGCCGCATGGGCTGGGGCGACCTGGCCGACGCCCCCTTTGAACTCGTGACGCACATGGGAAACGCCACTCGCTGCAAGCCCGATACCACCTACTATCTAGAGCAGCTTCAGGTGATGGGGCTCGAGCCGCACGAGGTCCTTATGGTGGGCAACGATCCCAAACGCGACTTCCCGTCCCCCGATTGCGGCATCCAAACCGCCTTTGTGGGCCAAGGCAAGCCCAGCCGAGCCACCTGGCACGGTACCATGGAAGACTTCGCCCACGACTTTAACGCCGTAGTAGAAGCCTTCTACGAACACCAAGTAGCCGACGAACTGTCATAGAACCCCCTCGCTCGCTCCAAACAAAATAACACCGCAGACCGAATGTGACAAAGGTTCAGCCCCTTTTCACATTACAAAGATTGCGCCGATGTCTTGGAACCGACAGCGAAAGCCCGCCAGGGCGAGCAAGGTGCCTTGAAACGAGGCGGCATTGACCTTTTGGTCATGCCGCCGAAGTTGAAAGGCAGATTGCCGCTCTGGCGGGCTTGCAGCGTCAACTGGTTACGCGGTTTGGTAAAACCGCGTAACTAACAAACCTGGGTTTTGCCGATCATGATGTTGAGGATCTCGACGTCAGTATCTTTCATACCCACACGGCCCACGTAGCCCATGCTGGCGATTGTCTGCTCAACGGTATCCTGGATCAGGCCCTCGCCGGCGCGGAAGCCGCGACCCTGCATGGCCATATCATGGCCCAGAATCGCCGCATCGACGGCAGCCGAGATCTTGGCGGCACAGCTCGCTTTGGCGCCGTCGCACACGATGCCGCCCACGTTACCGAGCGTATTCGAGACCGTCGCGCCAATCTGCTCGCGCGTGCCACCGCACAGCCAGGTAATCGCGGCGCCGGCGCCGCACGCGGCGCAAATAGCACCGCAAAACGCCGAGAGCGCACCAATATAGCTCTTGATATGCACGGCGATAAGATCGGACAGCATCACGGCGCGCACCAGGCGCTCGTGGTCGCAACGCAGGTACTCGGCATACTCCATGACGGGCAACGCGCAGGTAATACCTTGATTGCCCGAGCCGCACACAATGGCGACCGGCAGCGCGCAACCGTTCATGCGGGCGTCGGACCCGGCGGCTGCACGGGCACGGGCACGGCAGGCGACGTCATCGGCACGAGCACCCAGCAGCGTACGGCCCACCTCGGCGCCCCAAGCGTGCGCAAGGCCCTCGGCACTGATTGCGCCATTCAGCTCAATCTGACGCTCAACGGCAGCGCGGGCGTCCTCAATGTCACCGTCCTCGATAAAGTCGATGATGGTCTCAATCGACATGGGCGTGTCGGCCTTATCTGCCGCGCGCTCGGCCACCACGCGCTCGGCGCAGGCGGCACACTCCCCCGCCGACTTGCCGCATACCGGAATACCGTCGAGCGTATGGCACGTGACATTGGTGTGGTGGTCGGTAATCTCGACGACCGCGGTATGGCCCCCGGCCGTCGCAGTCACCTTGATGTAGAGGTTGGGCACACCCTCGACAAGCGACACATCGCAGTAGCCGGCGTCGGCGAGGAGCTCGGCCACGCGAGCACGGTCTTCATCGTCAACGCTCTCGAGCACCTCGAGCGCGCTCTTAGCGTCGCCGCCCACGGCACCCAGCACGGCCGCGGCTTCAATACCGTGCATACCGCCCGAGTTGGGCACGGTCACGCTCTTAACGTTCTTGATGATGTTGCCCGAACAGGCAACATCCATATGATCGGGATCGCAACCGAGCGTCTGGCTCGCCAGCGCTGCTGCATAGGCAACGGCAATGGGCTCGGTACAGCCGAGCGCGCAGACAAGCTCGCGGTTCAAAACATCGCAAAACGCGGCATCACGGACGGAATCGGTAGGCATAGGTATCTCCTGCTTGCATAACGGGCTGGGCTCTCAAGAATGGTTAGTTCCTTTATTTGATAACAATGCATCAAAAACCGCAACCATGGTTCCGGCGGACGGCGCTCAAGCACAAACTGACAGCATTCATTCATGAGAAGCCGGTCTTGTTGCATGCTAAAGCGTTTGACCAAAAAACACCCGAGCGTTTACGCAAAAGTCGCGCTATCATGCAGTCGAACGCGGTAAACACCTTTAGCATTTGCGCCGCACAGACCAGAGAGGAACCATCCATGAAGATCGGTATCGGTAACGACCACGCCGCCGTCGAGCTCAAGAACATCATTTCCGAGCACCTGAAGGAGCGCGGCTGCGAGGTCGTGAACTTTGGCACCGACACCTCCGAGAGCTTTGACTACCCCATCGCCGGCTACAAGGTGGGTAAGGCCGTTGCCAACGGCGACGTCGACCTGGGCATCCTCATCTGTGGCACCGGTGTCGGGATTAGCTTGGCTGCCAACAAGGTCGAGGGCGTACGCGCCGTCGTGTGCTCCGAGCCCTTCAGCGCCAAGCTCTCCCGCATGCACAACAATACCAACGTGCTCGCCTTTGGCGCCCGCGTCGTGGGCTCCGAGCTCGCCAAGATGATTGTCGACGAGTGGCTCGACGCCGAGTTTGAGGGCGGTCGTCACGAGCGTCGCGTTAACCTCCTCAACGAGATTGACCACACGCGCGGTCTCAAGGTCGTCGACGAGGCCTAAACAACTCAGTGCCACAAGCTAACAGCAGGGGCCCGCTCGGAACTCATGACCGAACGGGCCCCTTCATAGATTTTGGAATAAAAGGGCGCCGCGGATGGAGTTCCGCGGCGCCCAAGCCACACGCTAACAGCTTTAAGGAGTCAAAGCTGGTTTAGCCAAAGAAGCGCTTGATCTCAATCTCGGCGTTCTCCAGGCAGTCGGAGCCGTGGATCACGTTGGCGTTGACATCGACGGCAAAGTCGCCGCGGATGGTACCAGGAGCAGCGTCAAGCGGATTAGTAGCGCCCATGAGGGTGCGCATCTTAGCAACAGCGGAGAGACCGGAAACGACCATCTTGACGACCGGACCGCTCGTCATAAAGTCGCAGAGACCGCCAAAGAAGGGCTTGTCGGCCAGATGGGCGTAGTGCTCCTCGACGGTAGCGCGCTCGAGCGTGGTCATCTCCATGCGCTCGATGACAAGGCCGCTGCGCTCAATGCGAGCGACAATCTCGCCGATTTTGCGATCGCGCACCGCGTCGGGCTTAATCATGATGAAGGTCTTCTCGATAGCCATAAGGTAGCCTTTCAAGTAGGTTCGCGCGTGCCCAAGTCCCATTCCGGCACCCGCCTGGACTGCATCGTAACAGAGTTTTAGCTGCAGTTAAACAAAAAGCTGTTTATTGAAACGCTACAATTTATTAAAGCGCTCCATATGTGTCACTTCTGTTTCGAAGCCCGATTAGAGTACCATCCGACTGCCCATCAACCGCATCGAACAGAGCAGGCGGTCGGTTGCCGCCCGCGAACGTACCCCCTTCACAACCTGCCCAAAGGTCCTACAGAACTTCTCGACAAGCCCCTCCCCCATAGCAACAAAATACGGACGCCCACATCAGCAGACGCCAGTAAAGCAAAATACGATTCCTCAATAAATGGCAAAAACGGCTTCGGCCAAACCCTTACTTTATCCCGTGGCCCATCTCGACGACCTTGGTCAGCGATCCAAACACGCCCTCGTCGGCCACGAGCTGTGCCTCGGCACGCTGCAGCTGCACGGCAACGGCGGCAGGGGCGGTACCGCCCTCGGTCGTGCGTGCAGCGACAATCGACGGGATGTCGAGCGCCTCGGTAATATCGCGTTCAAAGAGCGGGCTTGCCTCCTGGAACACCTCAAACGGCAGGTCCTCAAGATTGCAGCTACGCTTCTCACACATCAGGACCAGATGGCCCACCACGGCATGTGCCTCGCGGAACGGCAGACCACGCTTAGCCAGGTAATCGGCAACATCGGTGGCGGCAAGGTGCCCCACGCCGCACTCGCGCGCCATGGCATCCTCGTTGACGGTCCAAGTCGAAATCATACCGGCCATAACCGACAGGCACTGCATGAGCGTGTGGGCGGTATCGAGCGCGCCCTCCTTGTCCTCCTGCAAGTCCTTGTTATAGGCCAGCGGCAGGCCCTTCATGGTCACAAGCAGCTGCACCAGGTTGCCATAGACTCGGCCGCTCTTGCCGCGGATAAGCTCGGCAAAGTCGGGATTCTTCTTCTGCGGCATGATGGACGAGCCGGTGGAGTACGAGTCGGAAAGCGTGATGAAGCCAAATTCGGAGCTCGACCACAGCACGATCTCCTCGGAAAGACGCGACAGATGCATCGCCATAACGGAGCCAGCATAGTGCAGGTCGAGCAGGAAGTCACGGTCCGAAACAGCATCGAGCGAGTTGGGAATCACACCCGCAAAGCCAAGCTCGGCAGCCGTCATTTGACGATCGAGTGGATAGCTCGTACCGGCAAGCGCGGCAGCACCCAGCGGGCAGTTGTCGGCGGCATCAAAGGCGGCCTTCAGGCGTGTAAAGTCGCGCGCGAACATCCAGGAATACGCCAGCAGATGATGTGACAGCAGCACGGGCTGAGCATGCTGCATGTGCGTGTAGCCCGGCAGAATCACCTTGTCGTACTTCTTGGCCGCATCCACCAGCACATGGCGCAACTCAAGATTGGCCTCCATGAGCTCCTTGGCCAACGCCTTGACGCCCAGGCGCGTATCGGTCGCCACCTGGTCGTTGCGCGAACGCCCGGTATGCAAGCGCTTACCGGCCTCGCCGATACGGCGCGTCAGCTCGCTCTCGATGGACATATGAATGTCCTCATCGTTGATATCGAAGGTGAAGTTGCCGGCATCGATATCCTGTTCGATTCCGGTCAGGCCCTCGGCAATCGCCTGCTCGTCCTCGGCGCTGATGATGCCCTGGGCCGCCAGCATCTTGGCATGCGCCTTAGAACCGGCGATATCCTGCTTATAGAGATGTTTGTCGACCGGCAGCGACGCGCCAAACTCCTGCGTGACCTCGGCCACTCCCGCCTCAAAACGACCGCCCCAAAGAGCCATGGAACCGTCCCCTTTCTCCAAATACCAAAACAAGCGCCCAAAGCAATGCGCCATGTCGCTAAAGCGATTTTTCAACCGCTAGTTTTACACATTCCCCACCGCGCGCGGGGCCATGTAGCTAATTTGCAAAGAAGTGACGCACCAGGCACTTGGCGCCCAACGTCTCCCTCCGGATGTTGCCCTGCGAACCATCGATCCAGGCCTTCAGGCTCATAGGAACGTCCTCGACCTTTGCAGCATCGAACTCGGGCGCGAGGGCAAGTAAGGCATGCGCGACAGCATTGAACATAATGGATACTCCTCATATATATGGGCACAGAGTCGCCAAATTGATAGAAGGAGCCCCGCCGGACAACCCCGGCGGGGCTCGGACTCAGCCGCAGACGCGGCATCATATATGCGGGCGGAACGTAGGGGCCACCGATGTTAAGAAGTGTCAGCAAGCATAACGAAAGGTAGGGACCCCGTGCGCCCGTTTTGTATCACGCGGATGGGCCGCGCGGATACCAAGGGAAGGAGGCGCTAGGCCTGGGCGGCAGCAGAGCTGGGCCCCTGGACCTTAGCCCACGTCTTGAGCGACAGCGTATCGATCTCGATAAAGCCGGCGCTGGCCTTCTCGTCAAACGTGGTGTCGCGGTCGTAGGTAGCCAGACCGTAGTCGTAGAGGCTGAAGGGGCTCTTGCGGCCGACGACATGGCAGTTGCCCTTAAAGAACTTCAGACGGACGGTGCCGGTCACGAACTTCTGAGTATCGGCCATAAAGGCGTCGAGCGCGTTCTTGAGCGGGCTGTACCACTGGCCGTTATACACGGCGGTGGCCCAATCCTGCTCGAGCTTGATCTTGGTCTTGAGCAGGTCACCCTCGACGCAGATGTCCTCGAGTGCCTTGTGGGCGGTGATGAGCGTCAGGGCGCCGGGAACCTCGTAGCACTCGCGGCTCTTGAGGCCCACCAGACGATCCTCGACCAGGTCGAGACGACCAAAGCCGTTGTCGCCGGAGATCTTGTTGAGCTCGATGACGATCTCGGAGAGCTTCATCTTCTTGCCGTCAACCGCAACGGGCTTGCCGGCCTCGAACTCGATCTCGGTGTAGGTCGGGGTGTCGGGCGTGTCCTCGGGGTTCTTGGTCATAACCCAAGCGTCATCGAGCGGCTCGTTCCAGGGATCCTCCAGGTGACCGCACTCGATGGCGCGACCCCACAGATTGTCATCGATGGAATAGGGGTTGTCGTTGGCACCCTCGGGAACCGGCACGTTGTGGGCGTGGGCGTAGGCAACCTCGTCCGGACGGCACTTCAGATCCCACTCACGAACCGGGGCGATAACCTTGAGCTCGGGGTCGAGGGCCTTGACGGCAGCCTCAAAACGGACCTGGTCGTTGCCCTTGCCGGTGCAGCCGTGGGCGACGTAGGTCGCGCCAAACTCGTGAGCAACCTCGACAAGTTTCTTGGCAAGCAGCGGACGGGAAAGAGCGGAGAGCAGCGGGTACTTGTTCTCGTACATGGAGTTGGCGGCGATGGCCTTGGTCAGGAACTCATCAGAGAACTCATCGCGCAGGTCGAGCACCTGGCAATCCAGAACGCCCAGGTCGAGAGCCTTCTGCTTCTTGGCATCCAGACCGGTCTCCTCCTGGCCCACATTGCCGCAGACACAAACGACATCGAGATTCTTCTCATCCTGGAGCCACTTGACACATACGGATGTATCAAGACCACCGGAATATGCGAGAACGACTTTTTCCTTGCTCATGGCTGTTTCCTTTCGCCCTTGGTAGCTAGTTAGAACATCGGTCAGTTGCAAGTCACCTTGAGGTCAAATACCGTGCAATATCAGGTTAAATAGCAAAAATCAGCACATACATGCCCTAGAAACATGCAGCAATGTCGTGCTAAAACCCAACGACCTCAAAATGACTCTGTTGGAGCTTTTCGCCCCATGCGGACAGAGACGATTGTTATCGTCGTCGGGAAATTGCGCGCTGGCGTCGGATGGCATTGTCTGCAGTGGTGATGATCTGTACGAACTGCATCTGCCTCTCCTTTCGCTTATCGCCGGGCGCAATTCATATATCGTAAACGGTACCTATTCCTCGGTAAACGGCTGTTTTTCCGCCTCCGTTTTCGATGGTCGCTATATTACGCTAAAGTGCCCGCTTCACAAGCGACAAATTCAAATTTCTGAAAAGTTTTTTCATTACTTTGTGAATCATGGTGCAAATACGCGCCAATCCTGCGAAAATACGCCCGACTACCAGTTGATGGTTATAACGTCTGAAACAATTTCGAAACGAAAGGCGCGTTTTTATGCAAACTTACGAATCGGATGCCAATATCGGCAACATTAAGATTCTCGCCGTCGATATGGACAAGACGCTTCTCACTGACGAGCGCGTGCTGCCCCAGGGCCTCGATGAGCGTCTGGACAAGCTCGCCGATGCCGGTATCGTATTCTGCCCCGCCAGCGGACGCCCCGCCCCCAAACTCGAGGAAATGTTCGAGGGCATCAAGAACCGACTCGCGTTTTGTCCCGACAACGGTGCCTGCGTCATCTATCGCGGCAACTATATCTATAAGAGCAACATCGACGTGGAGCTGTATCAGCAGGTGCTTGCCCGTGCCTCGGAGGACTCGCGCGCCGTTCCCGTCCTGTGCTGCTACGACGAGTTCTATGTGCTCGCCCGCGACCACCAGTATCACGACGAGATCAGCGTCTACTACAACACGATCAACTACGTCGACACCTTTGAGGGCCTCGATCTCGAGTCCAACAAGATCTCGATCTTCTTCCCTGCCTACGATGCCGAGCCCGCGTTCCGCGAGACCTATAACCCCGCGTTCTCCGACCAGCTCTATGTCACCAATGCCGGTCGCGAGTGGATCGACTTTATGAACCTAGGCGTCGACAAGGGCGCCGGCGTGGCGCATCTGTGCGAGCAACTGGGCATCGACATCGCCGATGCCGCCGCCGTGGGCGACACCTACAACGATATCCCCATGCTGGAGCGTGTCGGTCACAGCTTTATCGTGGACAATGCCGAGGAGCATATGAACGCGCATGCCAAGTGGCGCATTCCGAGCAACAACGACGGGGGCGTACTGACGCTCATCGACGCCATCCTGGCGGCTCGGTAACGTTGCTCGTCGGACCTGGCCGGGCGGCAGGGGTTAACTTTTCGCTCGGTCAGGTCCTGCGCAAGACGAAAGCCACATTAAGTGGCTTTCTTTGCGTGCGGAATCTACGAAAAGTTAACCCCTGCCGCCCGGCCAGACCCTAGGTTCACCTGCTTGCCGCCGAGATGGCCTCTTGCGTGTCTCTAGATACTTGGCTGAATTTAATTGAATGAAGGGTGCCTCTTGTTGTTGAGGGGCACCCTTCTGTTTTGGTTACTGTGGGACAAATTAATCAGTAGTGTTTGTCCCAAATCTTAAGTATGTGGAGGCTTGCGCTGTAGGCCAGTCTGCCTTATGGGCGTTTCCCTATTTGGCGTCCGCCCAGGTGATGCCGGTGCTGGCTTCGGCGATTAGGGGGACGCGGAGGTCTACTACGTGCTCCATGACGTCGCGGACCATAGTGGTGAGGCGCTCGACTTCGTCGACGGGGCACTCAAAGTCGAGTTCGTCGTGTACTTGCAGAATCATGTGGGCGGCAAAGCCTTCTTCTTCCAGGCGGCGGCTCACACGGGCCATGGCGATTTTGATGATGTCGGCTGCGGTGCCCTGCATGGGGTGATTCATGGCCGTGCGCTCGCCGAAGCCGCGGAGCTGCGGGTTTTTGGCCTTGAGCTCGGGAATGTGGCGGCGACGCCCATACATGGTCTCGGCGTAGCCCGTCTGCTTGGCACGCGCCACCACGTTGTCCAGGAACGTGCGCACGCCCGGGTAGGCCTCGTAATAGCGATCGATCATGTCGCGCGCCTCGGCCATCGAGATGTGCAACGATTGCGACAGACCGTAGGCCTGCTGGCCGTACACAATGCCAAAGTTCACGGCCTTGGCGCGACTGCGCAGGTCGGGCGTTACCTCGGACACCGGCACGCCAAATACGCGCGCGGCCGTCTCGGCATGGAAGTCCTCACCCTCGTTAAAGGCGCGCACCAAGTGCTCGTCACCCGAGAGATGCGCGAGCAGGCGCAGCTCGATCTGCGAGTAGTCGACGGCCAGGAACAGCGACCCCTCGCCCGCGCTGAACGCCGTCTTGACCGTGCGGCCGAGCTCAGAGCGCGTCGGAATGTTCTGCAGGTTGGGGTCGCTCGAGGACAAACGTCCCGTCGCCGTAATGGTCTGGTTGTACGTGGTGTGCACACGACCGTCGCCACGGCGCAGCGGACCCAGCGTGTCCAGATACGTCGACTTGATCTTGGACTTCTCGCGCCAGTCCAGAATCTGGCGCACGATCTCGTGGTCGTGGGCAAGGTCGCTCAACACCTTGGCGTTGGTCGAATAATAGCCACGCTTGGTCTTCTTGAGGCCCTTGGTCGGAAGCCCCATCACGTCAAAGAGTACGTGCGAGAGCTGCATAGGGCTGCCGATGTTGAAGGTCTCATCGCCGGCCAGGTCGCGAATGTTGCGCTCAACCTCAGCAATCTGGGTCGCCAAGCCCTCGGACAGATTGTGCAGGCGATCGGGGTCCACGAGCATGCCTGCGCGCTCCATCTTGGCGAGCACCGGCACGAGCGGCATCTCAATGCCGTCGAACACGTTTGCGGCGTTCTCGCGCGCCATGTGGTCGCGCAGCGGGGCCACGAGCGCCAACGTCAGGGCCGCCGTGCGAGCAGCGGGCACAGGCGCATCCTCTCTGGCGCCCTCCGCGCCGCGGGCCGCGGGCAGCGACATCTGCAGATAAGTATCGGCCAGATAGTCCTCGTCAAACTCGGAGCGATCGGAATCCAGCAGGTAGGCAGCGACCACGGTATCGAAGATGCGCGTGGAATCGGCAGACAGCGGATCCATGAGCTCGGGCTCAGAAGAATCGATGGGCGAAAGCTCGTGCAACAGCGCCTTCATATCCGGGCTCGCCACGCGACCCTCCATAAACAGACGCGCGAGCACGCCGGCAATCACGCCGTGGACGAAGTTGAAGCCCTCGACAGCGGCAGGCGTGCCGTCATCGGCTTCCTCGAGCGCGAACAGGCCCTTGGACGTCGCCAACCACAGTGTGCGCGTCAGTCCAAAGAGCGCGCCCTCTTCCTTGTCGTCGTCCACCACGGCGGCGACCCACTCGCCCGCCTCGATCGCGCGGGCAACCTCGGACGCCACGGCAGCAAGCGCCTCGGCATCGCCGGCAGCGGTGCGCTCAATCGTGGGCATCTCAAACGTTCTAGCAGCAGCCCCGCCCTCGCCGCCGATCAGCGCCAAGAAACGGTTCTGCATGGCGGTGATACCAAGCGTGCCCAGCGCCGCGGACACTTCATCGGCAGAAAACGCCGGGAAGGACGTCGCCTCAAAGTCGAGCTCGACGGGCGCATCGGTGCGAATTGCCGCAACCTTGCGGCTCAGTAGTGCGTCGTCGATGTGTGCACGCAGGTTCTCGCCCATCTTGCCCTTGACCTCGTCGGCATGCGCGATGACTTCGTCCAAGCTACCGTACTGCGCAATGAGCGCACTCGCCTTTTTGGGGCCGATGCCCGGTACGCCGGGAATGTTGTCCGACGTATCGCCCTTTAGACCGTAAAAATCGGGCACGAGCGCCGGCGTAATGCCGTGATACAGGTCGTCCACGCTCTCGGGCGTCATGATCGCCACGTCGGACAGGCCCTTGCGGGTCGAGACCACGTTGACGTGCTCGGTCACGAGTTGATACATGTCGCGGTCGCCGGTCACCAGTAGCATGTCGCAGCCGGCCTGCTCGCCCAGGCGCGCCATGGTTCCCAGGATATCGTCACCTTCCCAGCCCTCGGACTGCAGAATCGGCACGTTGAGCGCGGTGAGCAGCTCCTTAATCATAGGGAACTGCGCATGCAGATCGGGGTCCATGGGCGGGCGTTGCGCCTTATACTGCGGCAGCATCTCCATACGCACGCGCGGCTTACCCTTGTCAAACGCCACGACCACACCGTCGGGGTTAAAGGCATCAATCATCTTAAGAAACATGTTCAGAAAGCCAAAGATCGCGTTGGTGGGGCGACCGTCCGGCGCGTTCATGGTCGGCGGCACGGCGTGAAAGGCGCGGTGCATGAGCGAGTTGCCGTCGATAACGGCAAAAGTGCGGCGCTTGTCAGACATATTAAATACCTCGCTTTGGGCTGGGCACGGTTTGCTCACTCCAGTTTACACGCTCCCCGCCCCGCGGCCACCTCACATCAAGCTCCCCCGCCACCGTGAGCCCGCGCGTGATACGATGGCTCACGGTACATCAACCAGCACGATCGATCCGAAAGGAGCCTGCGTCATGGAGCGTCCCTGCGCATGGAAAAAGTACACGCCACAGCAAGTCGAGGAGCTCGAGGAGCTTTGCCGCGGCTATAAGCAATTTTTGAGCGAGAACAAGACCGAGCGCCTGTGCGTCAAGACCGGCATCAAGATGGCCGAGGAGGCGGGATACGTCGACCTGGAGACCGTGATCGCCGAAGGCCGCGAGCTCAAGGCAGGCGACAAGGTGTACGCCGCCAACCACGGCAAGGACCTTATGCTCGTCAACCTGGGCACCGCACCGCTCGAGCAGGGCTTTAACATCCTGGGCGCCCACGTGGACTCGCCGCGCCTGGACCTTAAGCAGAATCCCGCCTTCGAGGCCGGCGACATGGCCTACCTCGACACGCACTACTACGGCGGCGTCAAGAGCTACCACTGGGTGGCCTCCCCGCTTGCACTCGTGGGCGTCATCTGCAAAAAGGACGGCACCACCGTCGACATCAACATCGGCGACAAGGCAGACGATCCGGTCTTTACCATCTCCGACCTGCTGATTCACCTCTCGAGCGAGCAGATGTCCAAGCCCGCCAAGGACGCCGTCGACGCCGAGATCCTCGACGTGATCGTGGGCGGCCGCCCCGTCAAGTTCGATGAGGACGACAAGGACGCCCCCAAGGAGCCCGTCAAGCAGATGTTCCTGGACATCCTCAAGGAGCAGTATGACGTCGAGGAGGAGGACTTCCTCTCCGCCGAGATCGAGGTCGTGCCCGCCGGCCCCGCCCGCGACATGGGCCTCGACCGCTCCATGATTCTGGGCTATGGCCACGACGACCGCGTCTGCGCTTACCCCTCCATGCTTGCCCAGATCGACGTCGCCAACGTGGAGCGCACGAGCATCACGCTCATCGTCGACAAGGAGGAGATCGGCTCCGTGGGTGCCACCGGTATGACGAGCCGCTTCTTCGAGAACACCGTCGCCGAGATCATGACGCTCGCCGGCGAGGACAGCCCGCTGGCCCTGCGCCGCGCGCTCGCCCGCAGCCGCATGCTCTCCTCTGACGTGTCCGCTGGCTTCGACCCGGGCTATGCCGGCAAGTTCGAGACCAAGAACGCAGCCTTCATGGGTCGCGGCCTGTGCTTCAACAAGTACACGGGCAGCCGCGGCAAGGGCGGCTCCAACGACGCCGACGCCGAGTACGTGGCCCTCGTCCGCGACATCATGGACGAGGCGGGCGTGGACTTCCAGACCTGCGAGCTCGGCCGCGTCAATGCGGGCGGCGGCGGCACCATCGCCTACATCATGGCCAAGTACGGCATGAACGTCATCGACTCCGGCGTTGCCGTCCTGTCCATGCACGCCCTGTGGGAGGTCGCTAACAAGGCCGATATCTACGAGGCCTACCGCGGCTACAAGGCCTTCCTCGAGCGCGCCTAACCAACCCTTGTAACTTGCGGTGAAATACGGATTCATCAGGGCTTCCAACGGGGAAAGCGGTCTGTATTTCACCGCAACTTTTTTAGCGGAAGGAGGATTCCGTGCTACAGGTCGTCATTTCGCCCGCCAAACAGATGCGGACAGCTCAAGATGCCTTTGACGTTTTGGGCATACCGCCTTTTGCACATCAGACGGCCCGGCTCCATCAGGCACTGCTAGGCATCGAACGCGAGGATGGCGCGGCAGGTCTTCAGGCCCTTTGGAACGTGAGCGACAGGCTGCTTACAACGTGCCTGGATACGCTTCACGAATTTATGCCCGTCCTGAGCGATGCCGACCTCGCCGATCCCGATCTCGCGCGCCGAATCTCCCCCGCCGTCATGTCCTACCACGGCATCCAATACCAAAGCATGGCGCCCGAGGTCATGGATGCTGCACAGCTCGACTGGCTGCAAAACCATCTCTGGATCCTCTCCGGATTGTACGGATGCGTGCGGCCTTTCCATGGCGTTGAGCCCTATCGGCTCGAAATGGGAGCCAAGCTCACCGTCGACGGCGCTCGCGATCTCTATACGTTTTGGGGCGACAAACTTGCATGCGCCATTGCGCCGACCGGCTCCAACACCACGGTCGTCAACCTTGCCAGCGCGGAGTACGCCAAGGCCGTTCTACCCCATCTCGCAGGCGACGCCACAACCGTCACTTGTCTCTTTGGCGAAGGTGTCCGCAACGGCAAGCCCATCCAGCGCTCGACCGCCAGCAAAAAGGCGCGCGGCTCCATGGTGCGCTGGATGGCAGAAAACAAGCTCGAGGACGCCGCCGGTCTTACCGAGTTCAACATCGGCTATCGCCACGCCCCCGAGATCTCACACCCAGGCATCCTCGTGTTCATCAACGAACAGATGCTCTAGACCCGCCACCCAAAACTGACCCGCTCAGCCTTCTCTATATAACTTGCGGTGGAATAGTTCCTATTTGAGCCTTTTATCGCACAATCAGGAACTATTCCACCGCAACTTTTATGAATTGGCTGGCTAGGCTCGACACCTATTCTGCTAGACCGTCGGCCTTTGCAATCCCGTTTGTCGAACCGTCCTGATAGACAATCTTGACGTGCTCAACCTCGGAAACCGCAACACCCGTCGGAGGCTCCAGACGCCATTCCGTCAGGGCGATATCCATGGTCGTGGGCACATCTCCTTGATCTTTGAGCTTCACCGTCAGCGTTTTGAGCGCCGCGTCAAACGTCACGCGTTCGATTTCTTCACCTGGAATGGACCCACCACTCAGCTGCAACTGCACAAACTCATCGCGCGGGTACCAATAATCGCCCGGAATGGCGAGCGTATTGGCATTACCGCCGGTACTCCTCACCGTCATAATCGGTAGGCCATCATCAGCCTCGAACTCCCATACAGCGCCGCCACGACCACCAAACGTCCAGATACAACAGGCAATCACCATCACGACAAGGATCGCAAAACCGATTGCGACCAGCCCATGATGGGCACGGCCCTCCTCGGCCGACACGTCCCACTGTGTCTCTCGATATAGATGCTTGTCTTCCATGTTCGCCTCCCCACGGGCATGCTCATCGCGTCAATCGTACCCATTCGAGCTATACTTGAGCCCACCACATAAACGGGGAGCTTGCAGGACGGGACGGCAGGCTGAGATTGGGCGCGCCCGCCCTGACCCGCAAACCTGATATGGGTAATGCCAACGAAGGGAGCCGTGCCAATGAGCACACTGACCGAGCCCAAGCTCGTCACGCAAATCGACTTCGCCCGCGCCGGGCAGATCACGCCGCAGATGAAGGAAGTCGCCGAGCGCGAGCATCGCGAACCCGAGTACATCCGCGAGCGTGTGGCCGACGGCCGCATCGCCATTCCCGCCAACATCGTGCATATCAAAAAGGGCATGCGCGCCTTTGGTGTCGGTGAGGGACTGTCCACCAAGGTTAACGTGAACTTGGGCATCTCGGGCGACAAGGCCGATGCCGCCGAGGAATGGAAGAAGGTCAAGATCGCCGAGGACTTTGGCGCCGACGCCATCATGGACCTCTCCAACTCGGGCAAGACACGCCAGTTCCGCCAGCAGCTCATCGACGAGACGCCGCTCATGGTGGGCACCGTCCCCATGTACGACGCCATCGGCTACATGGAAAAGCCGCTGGTCAAGCTTACCAAGGATGACCTGCTCGAGGTCGTGCGCGCGCACGCCGAGGACGGCGTGGACTTTATGACCATCCACTGCGGCATCAATAAATCGGTCATCAAAACCTTCAAGGAGACCGGCCGCCTTATGAACATCGTCAGCCGCGGCGGCTCGCTGCTGTTTGGATGGATGGAGGTCACCGGCAACGAGAATCCGTTCTACGAGTTCTACGACGAGGTGCTCGAGATCTGCCACGAGTACGACGTGACCATCTCGCTCGGCGACTCCTGCCGCCCGGGCTGTCTCTACGATTCCAACGACGCCACCGAGACCGCCGAGATGATCGAGCTGGGCAAGCTGTGCAAGCGTGCTTGGGCCGCCGGCGTCCAGGTTATGGTCGAGGGACCGGGCCACATGGCGCTCGACGAAATCGCCGCCAATATGAAGCTGCAGAAGCGCCTGTGCCACAACGCCCCGTTCTATGTGCTGGGGCCGCTGGTGACCGATATCGGCGTGGGTTACGACCACATCACCGCAGCCATCGGTGGCGCCATCTCCGCGAGCTCGGGCGCCGACTTCCTGTGCTACGTGACGCCCGCCGAACACCTGTGCCTGCCCAACGCCCAGGATGTGCTCGACGGCCTCATGGCCACTAAGATTGCCGCACACGCCGCCGACATCGCCAAGAAGGTGCCGCACGCCCGCGACATGGACGATAAGATGGGCCAGGCACGCCGCAAACTCGACTGGGATGCCATGTGGAAGTGCGCTCTCGACCCGGTCACTGGTAAGAAGCGCTACGAGGAATCCCCCGCCGCCACCGAGGGCACCTGCACCATGTGTGGCAAGATGTGCGCCGTCCGCACCGTCAACAAGGTGTTCGAGGGCACGACGATCGATCTTGGCATGGAGGATTAGCCTTTACAGGGCAATCGCCAGCAAGCCTTCTGCAACGCCCGTCAATTGTTGACTTGTGAACATTTGCTTACATTTGCGTAAAGATTGCATCGCCCGCCCGGGTTCGGCATACAGCCGGCCCGGGCATCTTTATAATGCGGGATAAAAGACCCATTTGAATCCGTCCGGACAAGGGAGCGAACATGGATCGCAGTAAGGTACCCGCCGTTCTATCCATCGCGGGATCCGATTCCAGCGGTGGCGCCGGCATTCAGGCAGACATTAAGACCATCACGGCGCACCGTCTGTATGCCGAGACGGTCATCACCGCCATCACCGCACAAAACACGCTCGGTGTCACCGCTGTGCAGAATATCTCCCCCGATATCGTCGCTGCGCAAATTGACGCCGTCTTTGACGATATTCGCCCCAACGCAGTCAAAATCAGCATGGTTTCGTCCACCGAGATTATCGAAGTTATCGCCGATCGCCTGAGCGCATGGAACGCAGCCAACGTGGTCGTCGACCCCGTTATGGTCGCCACGTCGGGCGCTCGCCTCATTGCCGAGGATGCCGCCGAAGCGCTTACGCATCGCCTGTTCCCGCTGGCGACAGTCATCACCCCCAACATTCCCGAGGCCATGGCGCTGCTCGACTACGAGGTCGATTCCGAGCGCACACAGCAAAACGCTGCCATGCTCCTCACCCGCCGCTTTGGCTGCGCGTCCCTCGTTAAAGGCGGGCATTTTGTCAACGAGGCCAACGATGTGCTCGCAGAGCCCGCGCCGCTCGATGACGAGGGCAACCACCTGGGCGATCCGCTCACCACGTGGTTCCGCCACAAGCGCATCGAGACCGGCAACACGCATGGCACCGGCTGCACGCTCTCATCCGCCATCGCCTGCGCGCTGGCCCAGGGCATGGAACTTGCCGACGCCATCAACGCCGGCAAGGCCTACCTAACCGGCGCTCTCGCCGCCGGCTTTGACATGGGCAAAGGCTCCGGCCCCGTCAACCACATGTGGCAGTATTAAGATTCGCAGCCCAAAACCGCCGCAAAGGCGACAGACACCTTTGCGGCGGCTCCCACAAACATCTCGATCTGTAACAGTTAGAGCCCATTTTTCGGCCCACCTGTTACAGATCGAGACATCCAAATTCCGCTGAGAAGATAATCTCAGTCTGTAACAGTAACTCGGCAAAATCGACCCTAGATGTTACAGATCAAGACAAACAAACGAAACAAGCCACCGCAAAGGGCCCCTTTGTAGCGGCTTAGGGTCGCGCTACTCACCGAGCATCTCTTGGAGCTTGGCTGCCACGGCGTGACCCAGGCTCTCGTGGCTTTCGGGCATCATATGCAGATAGTCGATATCGCCCGGCTCGGCAAAGTCGGCGGCATTCAAAAAGTCGCAGCCAAACTGCTCGGCCACGTGCGCATAGTACTCGCCAAAATGTTCAGATGCCTCAACGGAATGTTCGTCAAAGTCGGTCATATACACATCAGCGATCTGTGGCTTGATCTTGATAGGAGCCATCAGCAGAATACGCGGGCAGGGTGCGGTATTGGTCCAGGGAAATGCGCGCACCGCGCGAATCAGTGCCATGGTGCCACGGGCAATATCGGAGGCCGTCACACCAAAGACCGTCTTGCAATCGTTAGTTCCCAGCATAACAACGATCGCATCCAGCGGCTTATGGGCCTCGAGCAGCATCGGCAGCGCGCGGATGCCGTTAAGATTGGTATCCAGATGACACATGTCGTCGCGTACCGTCGTGCGGCCGTTGAGGCCTTCTTCAATTACATGCCAGCCCTCGCCTAAGTCACGTTGGGCCACGCCGCACCAGCGCACATCCTGCGCATAGCGCACCGCGGTGCCGTCGCGCATGCCCGCCGGATCGTAACCATAGGTGTTGCTGTCGCCAAAGCATAGAACGTTTTTCATCGTAAGCCCCTCGCTCAGTAAAAAGCCGACGGAAGCAGCCTCTCCCGTCGGCTCGACCTATCTGTCAGCACGTACCGATTACAGGTACTTGCGCCAATCGTCCTCGTCCTCATCATCCTCGGTAGCAGCCTGGGCCTGCTCGGCGGCGCGAGCTGCCGCAGCGCGAGCGGCAACCTGGGCATAGGACTCCTCGTTGCGCTCGGGGAAGTTTGCCAGCACGTGCTCGAACTTGGCAAAATCCTCATCCCAGCGCGTAGAAGGCACGGCAAAGAAGACCTGCTTGACCTTAAAGTCGCCCGACGCGAGCTCCTTGCGGAAGAGCTCGGCCACGGCCTCGGCGTCAAAGCCGTTGTTGTCGCAGCCCCAAGCGCCCAGCACGAGCTTCTCGCGACCTAGCTCGTCGCAGATGGCAAGCACAAAGCGAATGCGGTCGCGCAGGGCATCCAGCAGAGCATCGTCACTCACGCGATACTCCTGGCGGGCGCGCTTAACGTTGGGCGCGGCGGCCACGATCACGTCGGCGTATGCATGCACGTGGTTGCGGTCGAAGCGCACCGCAGGCACCACCAGCGCACGGTTTCGGTAAAGCTCGCAGTTGATGTTGCGGCGACGGTTCTCGCCGTACCATTTGCGCTGCTTGTCGAGAACGTTGTACAGATACGAATCGGCGCACAGCGTGGCCTCCTGGCCCAGATAACCCTGAATATAGCCACCGCCCGGGTTGGTGAACGAGGCAAAGGCGAGCACGGCCATGTCGCAGAATTGCGCATAGCCACGACCGTTGTCCAGGATGGCCTGCGTGGCGGAGGCATCGAGCACGGTGACCTCGGGCAGAACCGGAGCGGGCTCCTCAGCAGGCGCGGACTCAGCTTCGGCGATTTCCTCGGCAGGCTCCTCGACGGGCTCGAGCGCTGCCTCGACCTCGGCAGCCTCCGCGCCCTCGACGTCCTCGGCAACCTGTTCTTCGGCGGCCACAGCACTCTGAACCTTGGCCTTCATCGCCGAGACAAAGCCGGCAGGCATACCGTCAAACTCGCGAACACCGGCAAGCGAACGCTCGATATCCTTGGCGCACGCTTCGGACACAGTTGCCACGTGACGCTCGGCGGCCTTGGCACGGGCCTCGCGCTTGGGATTGGGCTGACCCGCTCGGTTGGACCTGCGGTTACGGTTCCTGTTGTCGACGTCTGCCATAAGTGGTCACCTTTCTCGGTCTCTGCCGCTATCGGCTTTTCCCATCCATGATACCCCGCCGCGTACAAAAAAGACGGCCCCGAAGGACCGCCTTTCGCATCGATTTACACGCACGGCAAGCACCGCCGCAATTCACCACTAGTCGCGACGGCCAAGGATGTTCAGGATGCGCAGGAACACGTTGATAATGTCCACGAACAGATTGGACGCCATGAGCACGGCGTTGGGCAGCGTAGGCGGCACCGTCGTGGCAACATAGGTGTCGTAGCCAATAAAGCCGGCGAACACCACGATCACGATCAGATCGGTGATGGTCTGCGAGACGCCCATGAACATCAGCACGATCTCAACCAGAATAGTGGCGAGCAGAATGCCAAAACCGATGCCATATACGCGCTGGAAAAACTTGGGGAACGTCACGCCCAAGGCGCCAAAGACAAAGGTGATGGCGGCCGTGGCGATAAAGGCAGTGTTGATGGTGGGCAGGTCGTAGTTGGCAAGGCCAAACGACGCGGTCAGGCCAAAGGTACTCGCAAAGATTACGTAGCCCACAAGGGACAGGCCCACGGACTGCTTGCTGGCGGCGGCCGACATCATGACCATGCCGACGATGGTCAAAATAAACGAGCCAAAGACCAGCGGCAAGGCGGCGCCGCTCATCATCATGCGCGCAAACGACATGGTGCTCGTAAAGTAGGCACCGGCGCCCATGGCGCAAAAGCCCAAGAAGATCAGGGCAGACATGGCGAGATTGTACGCGCGCGGCGACATCTCCTTGGCGCGGCTTGCGCCGCTCTCGATGGGGCCGTTCTGATAGCCCTGGATATCGTTCATAGGTTCGTCCTTTCAAAAAGCGCCACAAATAACGGCGCAGTAGCTGACAAGATTCCTGTCATTGTACCCGAACGCCATGCGTCCTTACCTACGGCGCTCGCCCTCAAGTGTACGATCAAACGCCCAGACCCACCAACGCATCACGTGGGCCTGCGAGCCGTCCGGCCGTTCGCACGCCTGGTCCTCCAGATACAACTCGGTCGCATGCCCGCCAAAACGAACCTTATACGTTGCCGTACGAACACCGTGAACCGTTAAGCCAAAGCCCGTGGACGAGACAATCTCGTCAATTGTAAAGCAGCGGCCGTCGACCCAGCAGACGGTGACCGGCACGACCTGTCCGCCCGCGAGGATGCGGGCCACGACGTCCACATACTGCTTGTGCACGCGCCGAGTTTTGCCATCTGTCTGTCGATATTCCATGCCCCCATTATCGAACGCATGTTTGTATATTGTAAAGCGAACAGACTGTGGTTTTGGAGTGTCGGAGCGAACGCGCGTGTCCGCATGGCGTGATAGCAAAAAGAACACCCACGGTCAACAGGGCTAATATTCAATTTTAGTGCCAAAAAATTACTTCTCCCATCAGAACTCGGCAAAGAAACCCGCAGGAGGTGATACGATTTATCATGTTTTTGTAACGTGTCTGCAAACTTCGAGAAAGCCCATATATGGACGTAACGTTCTCAACCTTCCTCGGCCAAATTGTGTCGAACCCAGTCCTTGCCGTCACCGTGATCCTCGCGCTCGGCGCCATCTTCGTCAATGGATGGACCGACGCGCCCAACGCCATCGCGACCTGCGTCACTACGCGTTGCATGCCCGCCCGCGCCGCCATTCTCATGAGCGCCGCATTCAACTTCCTCGGTGTGCTCATCATGACGCACTTTAATGCGAGCGTCGCCAATACCATCTCGCATATCGTCGACTTTGGCGGAAACAGCACCATGGCGCTCGCCTGCCTGTGCGCGGCCCTGTTCTCCATCGTCGTCTACGGCGCCACAGCGTCGCGTTTTGGCATCCCCACCTCGCAAAGCCACAGCCTTATCGCCGGCCTGACCGGTGCCGCTATCGCCCTCGGCGGCGCGAGCAGCGTCAACGTCCACGAGTGGATGAAGGTCATCTACGGCCTGGCGCTCTCCATCGGCCTGGGCTTTGTCATGGGCTGGGTCCTGTGCAAACTCGTCTCGATTCTTTTCGCCGCCGCCAACAGGCGACGCGCCAACGTCTTCTTTAAATACGCCCAGATCGCGAGTGCCGCAGCCATGAGCTTTATGCACGGCGCGCAGGATGGACAGAAGTTCATCGGCGTGCTCTTTTTAGGTGTCGCCTTCGCCAACGGCCAGACCAGCGTCGGCGATACCGGCATCCCCATCTGGATCATGCTGCTATGCTCGGCCACCATGGGTATCGGTACCAGCGTGGGCGGCGAGCGCATCATCAAGTCCGTCGGCCAGAGCATGGTCAAACTCGAGAAATATCAGGGTTTCTCCGCCGACCTCGCGGGCGCCGCGAACCTGCTGCTTGCCACCCTTACCGGCATCCCCGTGTCCTCTACCCACATCAAGACCTGCGCCATCATGGGCGTCGGTGCCGTCAAGCGCCTCTCGGCCATCAACTTCGGCGTGGTTAAGGACATGATGTTCACCTGGTTCTTCACCTTCCCCGCCTGCGGACTCATCAGCTTTGTCATGGCCAAGCTGTTCATGATGTTCCTCTAGTCAAACCGAGCGTCCATCCGGACCGTAATACTTCGCCCACCCGTCTTCGCCTCGAAAGGACCCAATCATGGCAAAGAAACCCGATTCGTTCTACTTTGACAACTACGTCGCCTGCGCCGACCTCGCCGTCCAAGCTGCAGAGCTGCTCACCAAGATTTTTGAGAACTTCGACGCCACGCAGATTCACGACATGCTCGACAAGATGCATGCGATTGAGCACGCGGCAGACAAGAAGCACCACGAGCTCGAGGACGCCCTGCTCACCGCCTTTATCACCCCGCTTGAGCGCGAGGACCTGGACCTGATGAGCTGCTCGCTCGACACCGTGCTCGACCGTATCGAGGGCGTCGTGCAGCGCGTCTATTTCACCAACATTCAGAGCATCCACCCGGATGCCATCGTGATCGCCCACAAGGTGACCGATGCCTGCCGTGCCATGAAGGACCTGATGGTCGAACTGCCCAACTATCGCAAGTCCAAGACCCTGCGCGAGCTCGTCATCCAGATCAACACCATCGAGTCCGAGGCCGACGAGCTCTACATCAACGCCATGCGCAACCTGCACGTCAACGGTAAGGACCCGCTTGAGGTCATCGCCTGGCGTGACGTCTACGCCTTCCTGGAGTACTGTGCTGACTGCTGTGAGAATGTGGCTGATGTCGTGGATTCGATTGTCATGAAGAACAGTTAATTGGGGATACGCGTCCCATCGGCGAAGGCCCGGCACCTATTTGCTTTCTCACTCCGGCTGCACGGCAGAGTCGTTCGAAAGTAAATAGGTGTCGGGCCTTCGCCTTACGTATCACCATTGGAACTTTGGCTGATGGGTTGGGCGCGCTGTAGACGCTGTTGACGGGGCCGTTAATACCCTATTGGTCACTTCTTACAATTTTCTTGCTGATGGATTTTCAAGGAAACACAGCTCCAGTAAATCCTTTAAATCGCTCGCTTTTACATCCGACATATTTTCGTATTCCAGTTCACAGACAGTGAAAAATTCGAACTCTTTTTCACCATAGGTATTCCAAAGTTCTTGCAATCTCTTATTTCTATGATTGCCGCTTTTTAACTCAAAGCCATGACGGTTAAACCATGTACTACCATCACGAGAGCTATCAAAGAATTGCTCTCCAGTTGCAATGCACTTAACACAAAATACACCCATCACTGGATGACGTTCTTTCCATTCGGACACGAGTTCTTTCTTTTTTGATTTATCCATTATTCTTTCTCCTCATACTGCAATTCAACGAGTCAACATATCAATCGCTTCATCCTGTCTGACTCATTACCATTTACAACGACACATACAATACCGTTTTTCTCAATCTTAGATAATTGCATTTTCGTTCTACAATGGGCGTTAGGCTGAATGGGGCTTTGGGTACCCTTGTGTTTGGCTTGGTTTTATTGGCTTTGGAGGGCTTGTATGTCTTATTTGGATTTGGCACGTTGTCGGTATTCTTGTCGTGAGTATGAGGCGCGTTCCGTTGAGCAGTCGGTCGTGGATGCCATTGTTGAGGCAGGACGTATTGCTCCTTCTGCTTGCAATAATCATCCCTCACGGGTGATGGTGCTTGATACGCCTGAGTTGTTGGAGAAGGCTGCTGCTTGTCAGCCGCGGTTTGCTCGTGATGGGTCTATCTTTGGGGCTCCGCTTGTCTTTCTTATTTGCAGCGTTACCGACGATGCTTGGGTGCGTCCCTATGACCAGATGAATTCCAGTGAAATCGACACGTCCATCGTGTGCGATCAGATGATGATGGAGGCCACCGAGCAGGGCCTGGGAACGTGCTGGGTATGCCATTTTAAGCCCGAGGTGGCACAAGAGCAGTTCAACCTGCCCGAGGGCGTCTATCCCCTGTCTCTTATACACATCTCCGAG
>CABRID010000008.1 GCA_902470895.1 uncultured Collinsella sp. | reverse complement strand
ATCTACACAAGGAGTATCGTCGGCAGCGTCAGATGTGTATAAGAGACAGACGCGACACCAGCGAGAGAAAAGCAACATGGTCAAGCGCCGCAACCTCAGGCGTAAAGGGAACGGCCACCACCGCATCGACCCCAGTTTGAGCCAGGGCATGCAGACGGTCGGCCGTCGTCATCAATTTTTGAGCGGGCGAAGGGCTCACCACGACGTCCGGGTCGGGATCGAAGGTAACTACGACCGCCTTGCAGCCATGGGCACGGGCATCACGGACAAGCGCCGCAATGAGCTCCTGGTGTCCACGGTGAACGCCGTCGAACACGCCGATGGCAATCGATGCGGCACCCAGGTGCTCACACTTATCAAACACATCGGCAGTAACGATGCGAGCCTCGTCCGACTCGCCCGCGAAAAAGATACGCGCGAGCTCGCGAACGGACAACATCATCGAACACCGCCGATTGCCTGCGGAAACACGTGCTCCATGACAAAGCGGCCGCCCTCAATGCGGGCGAGCGCCTTGAGTCCCCCATCGAGCACCAACGCAAACGGCGCCTTCGAGGAATCGAAATCGGCAAGCGCACGCTCAACGGGAATGCGTCGGCCGCAGAGCAGGTCGTCGGCAAGATTGCCCGGCAAGTCAACACGTGTGGCGCCCAGGGCCGCAATGGGATCCAGGGCAAAGCCAGCCGCGGACTCGGGAGAAAGCTCCTCGACCGCATGACAAGCGCCAATGGAAACAACACCGGAGGCCGTGCGGCGCAGCGCGGAAATGTGCGCGGCGCTCTCGCAGGCGCGGCCCAAGTCGCGAGCGAGCGCACGGATATAGGTGCCCTTGCTTACCGAAAACGCCACGGTCCACACACACGTATCACCCTCGCCGCCCACGGCGATCAGGTCGGCGGCATAGACCTCGACGGGGCGCGGAGGTAGGTCCACCGCATTGCCCTCGCGAGCAGACTTGTAGGCGCGAACGCCATTGACCGAGATAGCAGAAAACGCCGGCGGCACCTGCATCTGCGGACCCAGCATGGCGGCCAAGTGCTCACGGGCATAGGCAGGATCGCGGAGCTCGTTGGCAACAGCCACCGTGCGGACGGCCTCGCCCTCCGCGTCATCGGTATTGGTCTCGGCGCCAAACGAAATGTCGGCGACATAGCTTTTGGTATCGAGGGTAAGCATGCCCAGCAGACGGGTGGCCTGGCCCACGCCCACCACCATGACACCGGATGCCATGGGGTCAAGCGTACCGGCATGGCCAACGCGCCGCTCATGGAGGGCGCGTCGGCATTGCGAAACCACGTCATGGGACGTGCAGCCCACCGGCTTATCGACGGCGAGTAGCATATTCAATTGAGAAGGCGTTCGACGAGCCATGTACCATCCAATTAGTTAGAGCTCGACGGTCACCGAAGCGGGATCCTCCCCTACCAGCTCGGCCAGCATGGGAAGTGCCACGGCGAGCGTCTCGCGAATCGTTCCGTTGTTGGAAAAGCCGGCGGCGGCATGATGCCCGCCACCGCCAAAGTTGGCAGCAATCTCGGACACATCGAGGTCGCCCTTGGAGCGCAGGTTGCCACGCACCTTGGTATCGCCCTCAATGCCCTTTAAGAACATGCAGACCTCGACGCCCATCACCGAACGCACCACATCGACCAGGCCGTCGCACTCGTCCGAGGTGACGCCGCAGGCCTCAAGGTCGCTCTGGTAGGCATAGCTATACGCTACACGCCCATGCGCGACCGTCTTAATGCGACCCATGACAATGGACTTGAGGTGCAAAAACTCAACGCGCATGCTCTGATAAACCTCGAGCGCAACGCGCGCCGGATCGGCACCGTGCGCCACCAGACGCGAGGCCGCATGGAATGCGGCGGCATCGGCGTTTTGGTACTGGAAACGACCGGTATCGGTAACCAAGCCACACAGCAGACAGGTCGCAACGCCATCACGTGCGACAATGCCACAATTGTCCAAGAAGCGGTCGATGATCATAGCGCAGGCTGCAGCTTCGACGCGCCTCAGACTGAGCTCGGCAAACTCCTCGCGCGCTGGATGGTGATCGAAGCACACCACATGCGCCGATCGACGCAGCACCTCGGCGGAGTTGTTCAGGCGCTCGACGACCGGCACGTCCACCGAGATGAACAGGTCAGGATTGCCGGTATACGCAGATGCCGGCACCAGGCGATCGGAGCCTTCCATAAAGCGGTAGATGCGCGGAACCGGGTCATCGTCTGCCAGCAGCAGCGCAATGTCCTTGTTGGGAAAAAACTTTATGAGCGAAAGGCCCAGACCCAACACGGAGCCCAAGGCGTCGCCATCGGGAGAAGTATGTCCCGAAATCGCAATGGAGGACGCACCCTCGATGAGCTCGAGGATGCGTCGCTGAATATCTGCAGACTCGCACGAGGCGAGGTCGGCGGAATTAGTCATCTAAAGCTGCCTCCTGGGCGGCATCCGCTATCGGATAGCCGTCCTCGTCCTTTTCGATCGCAAGCGTGGCGGGAACGTTTTCCAGCGCACGCGTGATGCGCTCGGCCTCATCGGTCGAGCGATCGATGCGAAAATCGAGCTCGGGCGTGACACGCCAATCGAGCGAGCGAGCCAACAGGCTACGAATACGGCCCTTGGCGCTTGCGAGCGCCTCCATGACCTCGTCGTAGCGGCTCGCATCGCACGACACGTACACGCGCGCGAACGAACGGTCCACCGCGACCTCGACCGCGGTCAGAGTAACCAGGTCGAGACGCGGATCGGAAACCTCAAAGAGCAGAATATAACCGAGCTTCTCGCGAAGCTGCTCGCCCAGACGGCGGGTTGCCTGCGTTTGCTTCATAGCGCTACCCCCTACTCGGTACGGGCAACCTGGTCGATGCGGTAACCCTCGATCTGGTCGCCGGGCTTGATGTCCTGGAAGTTCTCCAAGCCAATGCCGCCCTCGGAACCGCTCTTGAGGCTCTTGGCCTCGTCCTTGTAGTGGCGCATCGAGGCGATCTTGCCATTGAAGACCACGATGCCGTCGCGCACCAGGCGCACGGAATCGGTCGCGGCGATCTCGCCCTCTTCGACGCGAACACCGGCGGCGATACCGACTTTGGGCACCTTGAAGGTGTCCAGGACGGTCGCAGTACCCGTGGCGACCTCGACCTCGGTGGGCTTGAGCATGCCGATACGGGCGGCGTCGAGCTCCTCGAGGCACTTATAGATGACGTCGTAGCAACGGATCTCGACGCCCTCGCGCTCGGCGGCGGAGCGGGCCTTGCCGTCGGGACGGACGCCAAAGCCGATGATGATGGCGTTGGAGGCGTCGGCCAGGACCACGTCGGTCTCGTTGATGGCACCAACGGCGGAGTGGATCGTGTTGATGCGCACCTCGGACTGATCCATCTTGTCGAGGGAGTCCTGAAGGGCCTCGATGGAACCCTGGACGTCGGCCTTGATGATCAGGTTGAGCTCCTTGACCTCGGCGTCGGCGATAGTCTCGAAGAGGTTCTCGAGCGTCACGTGCTTGACGCGGCTCTGCTCCTCGATACGGGCCTTGAGCGAACGCTCGTCGGCCAGCGCACGTGCCTCGCGCTCGTCCTCGAACACGCGGAACTCATCGCCGGCGTTGGGGACGGACTGCAGGCCCAAGATCTCGACGGCGTCGGAAGGACCGGCCTCGGTGACGGCGTTGCCCTTGGGGTCGAGCATGGCGCGGACGCGGCCGTAGGTGAGGCCGGCGACCAGCGTGTCGCCCACGTGCAGGGTACCGCGGGTCACGAGCACGGTGGCAACCGAGCCGCGGCCCTTGTCGAGCTTAGCCTCGAGGACGTTGCCCGAAGCAAAGGTATCAGGGTTGGCCTTGAGCTCGAGCACGTCGGCCTGGAGCAGCACGGTCTCCAGAAGGTCGTCGATACCGATCTTCTGCTTGGCCGAGATGTTGACGAACATGTTCTGTCCGCCCCACTCCTCGGGGATGACGCCGTACTCGGTGAGTTCCTGACGCACACGATCGGGGTTGGCGCCGGGCTTATCGATCTTGTTGACGGCAACGACAATGGGTACGCCGGCGGCCTTGGCGTGGTTGATCGACTCAACCGTCTGGGGCATGACGCCGTCGTCGGCGGCGACGATTAGGATGACGATGTCGGTCACCTTGGCGCCACGGGCACGCATGGCCGTAAAGGTGGCGTGACCGGGGGTATCGATGAAGGTGATCTTACGGTCGTTGATCATGACCTGCGAAGCGCCGATGGCCTGGGTAATGCCGCCCGCCTCGCCGGCAGCGACGCCGGTGTGACGGATGGCGTCGAGCAGGCTCGTCTTGCCGTGGTCGACGTGACCCATGACGGTGACGACCGGGGCACGCGGTTTAAGATCGGCGGGGTCGTCGTAGAACGAGAAGGTGTTCTCCTCCTCGGGGGTGATGATCTTGATCTGGCGACCCAGGTCGTCGGCAACGAGCTCGACGAGGTCATCGGACATGGACTGCGTCATGGTAAGCGGCGTGCCCAGCAGGAACAGGCGCTTGATGATGTCGTTGGCCGGAACGTCGAGCGCCTCGGCGAGCTCCTGGACGGTAACGCCCTGGGAGACCTTGATGGCGTCGAGGTCTTCGGGGTTCACGCCCTGGGCCAGCGCCTCCTCAATCTTGCGCTCTTCCTGAGCCTTTGCGGCCTCGCGCTCGCGCTTCTCCTTGCGCTTTTTGCGGCGACCAGTGGACTCGCGAGAGGCCTCCTCGACGGCGGCACGAGCCTCCTCGAGCACCTTCTCGCGGCTGTACTCCTCGGCCTCGCGAGCCATGCGGCTGTAGTGGTCCTCTTCGTTGTTGTGACCGCCCTTGCGCTTCTTGCCCTTGCCCTGCTTATCGGGGTTGGGGAAGTCCATACCGGCAGCGACGTTGTTGCTGGCGTTGGTGCGATGGCTGTGGGGACGGCTCTCGGATGCGTTGCGCTCGGAGTTGCTGTCGGAGGCGTTGCGATCGTTACGACGGCCGCCGCGACGGTCGTTGTTGCCGCCACGACGGTTGCCGCGCTCGGCAGCGCGCTCGGCCTTGGCCTTCTCCTCAGCGTCCTTCTTCTCCTTGAGCACGGTCTCCTGTGCGGCGATCTGGTCGAGCAGAGAGCGGAAACGCGAACCGGAGTCGGAAGCGGGAACGGCGCGGCGCTGGGCCTCGCGGGCAGCCTCCTCCTTCTCGCGGGCAAGGCGCTCCTGCTCGGCCTTCTTCTTAGCCTCGGCCTCGGCGCGGGCGGCCTCCTCGGCAGCCTGGGCTGCGGCGAACTGGCGGCGCTCCTCCTCGCGTGCCTTCTCGGCGGCGATGCGCTCGCGCTCTGCCTCGGCAGCGCGTGCTGCCTCCTCGGCGGCAGCTGCCTGCTCCTCGGCCAGCTTGGCGGCCTCGACTTCCTGGGCGCGGGCCTCGATCACCGAGGCGAGCTGCTTGCGGACCATGGCGACGTATGCGTCCTCCAGAGCGGAGGAAGCGGACTTAGCGGGAATCTTCATTTCGGCGAGATGACCCATCAGTTCCTTGGAGGTCATGCCGAACTCTTTGGCCAGGGTGGACACACGGACTTTTGCCATATGACTTCACCTACCCTTTCTGGCACCTTGGGTGCCTAGAGACTGAACGAGCGTGGGATATGCGCTGGGACCCGCCCGGCGCGACCGCGCGCTAGATCAGGTCCTCCGCATCATCGAAGGCGTCGGTATCGTGGACACCGCAGAAACGGGAGCCGGGACGGGCCTGGTTGCGGCAC
The DNA here is from genome assembly GCA_902470895.1 of uncultured Collinsella sp. Taxonomy (GTDB): domain Bacteria; phylum Actinomycetota; class Coriobacteriia; order Coriobacteriales; family Coriobacteriaceae; genus Collinsella. Next base: position 26,271 of record CABRID010000008.1, on the reverse strand, counting down.
TGGATGCCGTCCTCGGACACGAACTCGCAGCGACGGACGTCCTCGTCCTCCTCGTCACCGATCAGGTCGGCGGCGGGCTCCTCGTGAACGGGAACATTCTTGAGGATGTCGGCGGCAAGGGTCTCGGACTTAATGTCGATGTGCCAGCCGGTCAGGCGCGCGGCGAGGCGGGCATTCTGGCCCTCCTTGCCGATGGCGAGGGACAGCTGGTCATCGGGCACGATGACGCCGGCGTAGGCCTTCTCCTCGTCGATAAGGACGCGGGTGACCTTGGCAGGCGACAGGGCGTTGGCGACGTAGACGGCCGGATCGGCATCCCACAGGATGACGTCGACGCGCTCGCCACGGAGCTCGCCCACGACGGCGCGAACACGGCTGCCCTTAGGGCCGACGCAGGCGCCCACGGGATCCAGGCGATCGTCGAGCGAGTGGACGGCGACCTTAGAGCGCTGACCGGGCTCGCGGGCGATCGACTTGATCTGGACGGTGCCCTCATAGATCTCGGGCACCTCCTGCTCAAACAGACGACGCATGAGCTCGGGGTGGGTACGGGAGATGACAATCGGCGGGCGGCTGTGCTCGCCACGGACCGGCTGCAGGTTGGAGTTGGGGTCGCGAACGTCGATGATCACGGCCTTGATATGCTGGTTGTGCAGGTAGCGCTCGCCCATCGGACGCTCGTTGCGCTCGTTCTCGTAACGGCGCTGGTCGAAGTGCGGAAGCTCGGCCTCGACGCCCTCGCGAATCTTGACGATCGTGAAGTCGGGCGTGGACTGCAGCACGGTACCGCTGATGAGGTCACCGATGCGGCCGGAGAACTCCTCGTAGATCTGCTCGCGGGCGGAGTTGCGTACGATTGCGTTGATCTCGGCCTTGGCGTGCTGGGCGGCGATACGGCTCGTGTTCTTAGGAGTGACGTCGATCTCCTCGAACTCGGTGAAGTTGCCCTCCTCGTCCATGGAATCGTCGATCGGCTCCAGACGGTAGACGTAGATCTTGCCGGTGGTGCGATCGATGGTCACCTTGGCGCCCCACTCAAGATGCAGGATCTCGGCATAGCTCTTGGCGAGCGACTGCTCCAGGCGGTCGATCAGGTAGAGCTGGTCGATGTGCTTCTCCTGGCAAAGCTCCATCAGGGCGGACATCATGTCGGATGCTGCCATCTTACTTTCCTTCCTTCGCGGGCTTGAAGTCATAGGTGGGCTTCAACTTGCACTTTTTAACATCAGAGAAATCGAGGGTGACGGACTCGCCGTCCTCGAGCTCGAGGGTCACGTTCGTCTCGGTGGCAGCGGCAATCTTGCCGGCGTACTTGCGACGGCCCTCGGTGGCGGTGGAGGTGAGCTCGCAGTTCTCGCCCACAAAGCGGGCAAAGTCGCACGGGCGGCGCAGCGGGCGCGCCATGCCCGGGCTCGACACCTCGAGCGTATAGCTCGAAGAGATGGGGTCGAGCTCCTCAATCACATCGCCGACCCACTTAGTGTTGGCCGTGACGTCGTTGAGCGACAGGCTCTGACCCTCGGCACCCTCGATACGCACGCGCACGCAGGGGGCCTTGGTGGCACCCACGAGCTCGACGTCGACGATGTCGACATCGTGCTGGGGAGCGACGGCCTCGAGCGCGTCGATGATCGCCTGCTCGGTCTTGGTCTTGACCATTGCGGCACCTCCATCCATACAAAAAAGAAGCGGGGCCGAAACCCCACTTCTTTCAATTACAACTTCATTTGCAAGCAAACTATACCAATAGCTGCAGAAACGTGCAAGCACAGTACGAATCTGCAGGTCAGCGTGCGCACAGCTTCTCCATAAGAATAGGACAATTGACCGAAGACACCTAGGCAGGTACATGCAAAACGAGGGACGACCCAACCGGATCGCCCCTCGTTTATTGCATGTCAGCTATGCGCACAGCGCTTACTTGACCACCAGGTTGACCAGCTTGCCGGGCACGCAGATGGCCTTGACGACCGTCTTGCCCTCGAGCCACTTGGCGACGGCGGCCTCGGCGGCAGCCTGCATATCCTCATTGGAGGCATCGCGGGCCACGTCGACGCGGCCGCGGACCTTGCCGAGCACCTGGACCACGATCTGCACCGTGTCCTCGATGGACTCGGCCAGGTCGAACTCGGGCCAGGCAGCGGTATAGGCGTTGCCCTCGCAGCCGAGCGCCTCGTGCCACAGCTCGTCGGCCCAGAACGGGCAGATGGGCGCCAGCACGCTCACGATATCCTTGGCCACGCCGTAGCACAGCGCCTTGTCGCGGGCGGTACCCTCAGTGGCATTGAGGTAGGCGCTCGCCGCGTTGACGAGCTCCATGACGGCCGAGATCGCGGTGTTGAACTGGCCGCGGTCGAAGTCCTCGGTGCACTTGGCGATGGTGCGGTGACGCTCGCGATAGAGCTTCATAGCAACCTCATCGAGCGCGGACTTATCGAAGGCCACGTTGGCGTCGCCGGACTGGACGAGCTGCCAAACGATACGCCAGGCGCGCTTGATGAAGCGGTTGGCGCCCTCAACGGCCTTGGGATCCCAGTCGAAGTCCTTCTCGGGCGGGGCGATAAACAGGATCGCCAAACGCATGGTGTCGGCGCCGAAGGGCTCGATGACCGAGCTCGGAGGCACGACATTGCCCTTGGACTTGGACATGGTGTCGCCGTTCTCGTCCTTGACCATGCCCTGGCACAGCAGGTTGGTGAAGGGCTCGTCCACGCTCAGCAGGCCCAGGTCGCGCAGTGCCTTGGTAAAGAAGCGGCTGTAGAGCAGGTGCAGAATGGCGTGCTCGATGCCGCCGATGTAGTTATCGACGGGCATCCAACGGTCGGCGGCTTCCTTGGAGAAGGGCAGCTCGGTGTTGTGCGGGTCGGTATAGCGCAGGTAATACCAGCTGGAGCAGGTGAAGGTGTCCATGGTATCGGTCTCGCGCTTGGCCGGGCGACCGCAGACCGGGCAGGTGGTCTCGTAGAACTCCTTGCACTCGGCGAGGGTCTCGCCTGCGCCCAGGTCCAGGTTCTCGGGCAGCGTCACCGGCAGCTGATCCTCGGGCACGGGCACGATGCCGCAGTGCTCGCAGTGGATGGCCGGGATGGGGTTGCCCCAATAGCGCTGACGGGAAATGAGCCAGTCGCGCAGACGGAACTCGACCTTGCGACGACCACAGCCCATGGCCTCGAGGTCGGCCACGATTGCAGCCTCGCCCTCGGAGTGCTTACCGCCGCGCATGCCGGTGTACTTGCCGGACTGGACGAGCGTGCCCTCGGCAGCGTGAGCGCAATCCCAGTCGACGGTCTCGGCATGGAAGGTATCGATGGTCTCGCCGCTGGCCTCGACGGCAGCGCGATCGTCATCGTCTAGGATGATCGGCACGATCGGCAGGTCGTACTTACGGGCAAACTCAAAGTCGCGCTGGTCGCCACAGGGAACGGCCATGACGGCACCGGTACCGTAGTCGGCAACGACATAATCGGCAACCCACACGGGGACCTTCTCGCCGTTGACGGGGTTTACCACATAGCGGCCCGTGAAGGCACCGTGCTTCTCGAGGGTGCCCTGGGCACGCTCGACGGCAGAGATATGCTTGGAGTCCTCGACGATCTTGGTGACGGCCTCCTCGTACTCCGTGCCCTCGACGAGCTCGTGCAGGCCGGCGTACTCGGGAGCCAAGACAAAGAAGGAAACGCCAAAAAGGGTATCGGCACGCGTGGTAAAGACGGTGATCTTGCCCTCGTCGCCCTCGATGGGCTCGCCATCCTGGTCGCACAGGGTAAAGTCGACCTCGGCGCCCTCGGAGCGACCGATCCAGTTGCCCTGCATCTGCTTGACGCGCTCGGGCCAGCCGGGGAGCTTCTCCAGGTCGTCGAGCAGCTCCTGAGAGTACTCGGTAATCTTGTAGTACCACTGCTCAAGGTCGCGCTTCTCGGGCTCGGTGCCGCAGCGCCAGCACTTGCCCTCGGTAACCTGCTCGTTGGCCAGAACGGTCTTGCAGGTGGGGCACCAGTTGACCGGATTCTTCTTGCGGTAGACCAGGCCCTTTTCCCACATCTTCTCAAAGATCCACTGACCCCAACGGTAGTAGTCGGGGCTGCAGGTCTTGACCATGCGATCCAGATCGTAGGAGAAGCCCATGCGCTTCATCGTGGCGAGCGCCTGGTCCATGTTCTTATACGTCCAGGCGGCAGCCTGCGTGTTGTGCTTGATGGCGGCGTTCTCGGCGGGCAGGCCAAAGGCGTCAAAGCCGATGGGGTGCAGCACGTCATAGCCGCGCATGCGGGCCTGACGGGCCATGGCATCGCCGATGGTATAGTTGCGCGCGTGGCCCATGTGCAGGTCGCCCGACGGATACGGGAACATCTCGAGCACGTACTTCTTGGGCTTGCTGTCGTCGGTGTCGACGGCAAAGAGGTTGGAGTCCTCCCAGGCCTTCATCCACCTGGACTCAATGGCCTGCGCGTCGTAGGCAGGGATCTCGTCCTTATGATCTGTGCAATCGCACATATCAGCTCCTTTAATCTTAGCTGGGGTCGGTCGGCTTGGCTTTATTCGCTACTGCGGACAGTCCTGCGCAAGACGAAGAGCACATTAAGTGCTCTTCTTTGCGTGCGGAACTTGTAGCGAACAAAGCCAAGCCGACCGACCCTAAGGTTAACTTGACTGATGATAGCAAATACGACAAGCGAGATGCCTGCGACTTGCAGGCATCTCGCTTTATCTAAATAACGCGGTTTTGAATCAACCACTAATTGTCACCCGCCCAAGCATGGTCGGGTTTTCCAAGTGCCGCAGATTGCCGTGAAAGAGGAGCGACGCGTACTTTGGTACGCGAGCGACGGTTTGAACGGCAAGGTGCGGTGCTTGGGAAAGCCGCTTAGCGGTAACTGACGCTCTGCTGGGAATCCTTGACGACTACGTCGTGGGCGCCGCCTTCGACGATAGAGGTGGAGCTGACCAGCGTTAGGCGTGCCTTTTCCTGGAGCTCGGGGATCGAGAGGGCACCGCAGTTGCACATCGTGGACTTGACCTTGTAGAGCGTGCCGCCCACGCCGTCCTTGAGGGAACCGGCGTAGGGAACGTAGGAGTCGACACCCTCGACGAAGCTGAGCTTCGCGGCGCCGCCCAGGTCGTAGCGCTGCCAGTTGCGGGCACGCGCAGAACCCTCGCCCCAGTACTCCTTCATATACTGACCGTTCACGTTGACGCGCTCGGTCGGGCTCTCGTCAAAGCGGGCGAAGTAACGACCCAGCATCATAAAGTCTGCACCCATGGCAAGGGCGAGTGTCATGTGGTAGTCATAGACGATACCGCCGTCGGAGCACACGGGCACGTAGACGCCGGTCTCCTCGTAGTACTCGTCGCGAGCACGGCAGACATCGATCAGCGCGGTGGCCTGGCCACGGCCGATACCCTTGGTCTCACGGGTAATGCAGATGGAACCGCCGCCGATACCGACCTTGATGAAGTCGGCGCCGCAGTCGGCCAGGAAGCGGAAACCCTCGGCGTCGACGACGTTACCGGCACCGACCTTGACGTCCTCGCCATAGTTGGCACGGATCCACTCGATGGTGCGCTTCTGCCACTCGCTGAAGCCCTCGGAGGAGTCGATGCACAGGACATCGGCGCCGGCCTCGATGAGGAGCGGCACGCGCTCGGCATAGTCGCGGGTGTTGATACCGGCGCCGACCATGTAGCGCTTGTCGTTATCGAGCAGCTCGTTGGGGTTAGTCTTGTGGCTGTCGTAGTCCTTGCGGAACACAATGCCCATGAGGTGATCGTTGTCGTCGACGATGGGCAGGGCGTTGAGCTTGTTGTCCCAGATGACGTCGTTGGCAACCTTGAGGCTGATGTTCTTGTCGCCCACGATGAGCTGCTCACGCGGGGTCATGAACTCGGAGACCTTCGTCTGGTGGTCATCGCGACTGGGGCGATAGTCACGGCTGGTGACGATGCCCAGGAGCTTGCCCTTGGGAGTGCCGTCGTCGGTGACCGGCATGGTGGAGTGACCGGTCTTCTCCTTGAGCTCGATGACCTGCTCCATGGTCATGTCGGGGGTCAGCGTGGAATCGGACTGAACAAAGCCGGCCTTGTGATCCTTGACGGCCTTGACCATAGCGGCCTCGGACTCGGCGCTCTGGGAACCGTAAATGAAGGACAGGCCACCCTCGGTAGCGAGCGCGACACCCATGTCGACGCCCGAGACGGACTGCATGATGGCGGAAACCATGGGGATGTTCAGGGTGATTGCCGGCTTCTCACCGCGCTTAAAGCGGGTTAGCGGCGTCTTAAGAGAGACGTTGTTGGGGATGCACTGCGAGGACGAGTAGCCAGGGACCAGCAGAAACTCCGAAAACGTGTGGGACTCACCGGGAAAGAACGTAGCCATGTTTCTCCTTTTTCCATGCGACCGGTCGGCTGCAGGCCTCGTAGGACCCAGCCCAACCTTGGGCGCCCAATACTGGGGAAGTATCTTAACGCACTTTGACTGCTACAATGCATGATTTAAGAAGAGCACACGAGGGTTTGACGCAGGCTTTGCGTTTGCCCAGCAAACACTTTAGCGGGGAGACGTGGAGCGTATGAAGTACAAGACGACGGCAAAGTTGGTCATTCAAGCGTGCGACAAAGATCTGCCGGGCGTGTTCGGCCACGGCTGCGTCTTACTGCTGCAGGGCATCGCCCGCGAGCACTCGCTCAACCGCGCCGCCAAGAGCATGGGCATGGCGTACTCCAAGGCCTGGCGCATTGTGAACGAGGCCGAAGGACAGCTGGGCTGCAAGCTCATCGAGCGCGACGGAGCCCGCGGATCCACCCTCACCCCCGCCGGCGAGCGAGCCATAGCGGCCTACGAGGAGCTGCAGACCGACATCAACAACGTCATTGCCACCAAAGCAAACGACCTCATCGCCAGCATCAAAGAATAGCCAATTTGGGACGGGGCTTTTTAGCTACGCAACCCCCTCTCTAAGTTGCGGTGAAATAGGGACTGTTTATGCGGTTAAAGCCGTAAATCAATCCCTATTTCACCGCAACTTATGGAGTCGAGGATGATTTAGCTAGTTGCGAAGGGCGTTGTCTAGGACGGACGCTACGACCAGGGGGTTGTCGGTGCCGGCGAAGAGGCGGATGGTGCTCCCCTGCTTACCGCGTGGAGCCGAAAGTCGTGTCGTTGCGCCGCCGGCGGGCGATGCGCGAAACTCCCCCGGCAAAGCATCGAACAGATCATCCGCACTACGATCGATAAGGTCAAACTCCACTGTCGGACCAAAGCCATGCTCGAGGATTCCCGTTGCAACCGCATGGTCGGGATGCGAACTCAGCCCGGGATAGCGCACGTTGCGCACCATCTCGTTGGCGGCCAGATACTCGGCCAGCGCACGGGCGCGGTCGAAGTGTGCCTGCATGCGGGTATCGAGCAAGTCCAGCCTGCGCTCCAGCACACCAGCCTCGTCAGTAGGCAAATCAAGCTTGCCCAAGCCACAGCTCTCAAACAGGACATGCACGCACTCAGCCGCGGCATCCACACGATGGCGCTTGAGCTGCGAGCGCGCGACCGATACGGCAACCAACTTGCGCGGAGCCTCACCGGCGCACACGCGGTCGAGCGCTTCGAGGGACAGCACAGCACCCAAACGCAGCGGATCGCAGCCAACGATGGAAGCCACGGTGTTATCCACCACGAGCAGCGCACGTGCCTCGCGAGCCGCGCGACCCAGAGCGCGGAGATCGGGCACGCGAAGACCAAACCCGCCGATGGAGTTGACGAACCACCAAAGGTGCGGCACCTCGGCATCAAACGAAGCATCAAAGCCCTCAGACGCGGCGGTAAACGCCGCAACCGACGGCTCTTCCACGAGCACAACGTCGCAGGTATCAAAGCCTCGTGCAAACGCTTCGGCAAAGTCATCGGCAAACGCAACCAGGCGATCGCCGGGACGTACAATCCCCAACAGAAGCAGCGCCGCCGGCACATGCGAGGCCGCAACAAGACGCGACTCACGCGCACTGGACCCCAAAGCCCAGGCCTCTTCTAGCTGTTGCACATCCACACGGCACCGCCCCTTCATAAACAAAAAACCACGATGCGGATGTTTCCCGCATCGTGGGCAACGGCTGCAGTATAGCGCCGATATGCGACGAATCGCCTAGATGTTGAGCGCGTGATAGGTCACGTTCGCGCCCGGAGCGTCAACGGTCACGCCATAGGCCTCGGGATAGATGCGCGTCGAGAACACGAGCGCGCCATCGTTCACAAACACCTCGACCGACGAGACATCACCAACAATGCGCACGTTACGGACCTCGTCGACGAGCTCCCAACGCACGGTACGACCGCAGCCGGCAGAAGCGCGACCCTCATCGGTAAATCGCATCTCGAAGCGTGAGGGCAGGTTGCCCTCGGCGGGCACAAACGCCAGCTTCAGCCCGCCATCAACGGTCGCGGTAAATGCGCCGTCGACGTCGCCAACAACAACGTCAAAGCAAGTATCGCCGTCAACCTCCAACGAGCCAGCCCCCACACGCACCGAGACATAATGGTGCTCAATCTCGCGCGCCGGCTGCTGCAGCACTACGCCGCCGGCACCGGCTGTAAGCTCACGCGGCACCGTCATGCAGTGCTGCCAGCCGCACGCCACGGTAGGCGCGTTGCCATAGGTCGGCTCATCGGGCATGCCCATCCAGCCGATTAGAATATGGCGACCGTCCTCGGCCGTGAACTCCTGCGGAGCATAGAAGTCAAAACCAGCGTCCCACAGGCGGAACTCGCCCAGCTCATAGGCACCGTCACCACCGGTAATGTCGCCCGTTACAGGCATGTAGCCAGCAGCGTAAACGTTGCCGCGGTCCCAACGACCGCCCTCAAGCCCCTGAGGAGAGAAGGACAGCCACTTCGCCGGTACGCCGCCATCCGCCTCAAGCTCCAGATACCCCGGGCACTCCCACATAAAGCCAAAACGCTTGGGCGTAGACACGCGGCTCTCGAGCTCCCAACTCAGCATATCGGCCGAGCCATACACCAGGATCTCGCCCACATCGCGCCCGGCACCCTCGCCGTGCATGGCACAAAAACGGCTCTCGACATGCGGCCCATCCACGCGACGACGAGCACCCAGCACCATGTGATAACGCTCATCATCATCGCGCCACACCTTGGGGTCACGCACGTGGCAGGTCAAATCATCAGGATAATCCTCAGACGCCAGCACTACGCGCTTGGCGCCGAACGCCTGACCGTCGGTGCTCTCCACATAGACGGTATCGGCGCGGCGGCCGGTATTGACGTAGTCGTACGTGCCGTCCGCATCGGAAAGCTTAACGTTGCCCGTATAGAGCACGCGAATGCGACCGTCCTCGGCAAGCGCGGAGCCCGAATACACACCGTGGCAATCGAACGGCTCGTCGGGCAGCAGCGGAGCGCCAACATAGTCCCACGTCATAAGATCGCGGCTCGTCGCATGGCCCCAGGCCTTAACGCCGCCCTCGACATCAAACGGCGCATATTGAAAATAGACATGGAACACGCCGCCCGCTTGGCAAAGACCGTTGGGGTCGTTGAGCCAACCCGCCGGCGGCATAATATGGAAGCGCTGGCCATATGCGCCATGACCGCACTCAGAGGCGGCGGCGTCAACAGCTGCGACCAGCTTTGCAAGGTCGCGACCAAGGGCATTAGACATATCAAAGTCCTAACGGATCGAAAGTAACAAGGCGCCAGAGATCGGCACCAGATACGGGAAACGCCCGCGAGCATACAACCCGCGGGCACCCCTCAATCAAAAGCTCTTAGGCCTGCTCGGAAGCCTTGGGCTCGTCCTTGTACAGGACAAACGAGATAGCAAAGGACACGACCGCGGCAACCGCGAACATGATCGCGTACTGCACGGGCTGGGCCAGGCACAGCAGAATACCGAAGATGCCGGTAACGCCCGTGCCGGAGGCGGCCAGCGAAGTAAGCGCGCAGACCAGGGCACCGCAACCGCCGCCGATGCAGCCGGCGATGAAGGGCTTAAAGAAGCGCAGGTTCACACCAAAGATGGCAGGCTCGGTAATGCCCATGAAGGCGGACAGGGCCGAAGGAAGCGCCAGGCCCTTGATCTTGGCATCGCGGGTCTTAAAGGCAACGGCAAGCGCGGCGCCACCCTGGGCGATGTTGGCAGCACTGGCGATGGGCAGCCAGTAGGTCACGCCGTGCTGGGCAAGCTGGCCCAGGTCGATGGCGGTGTACATCTGGTGGATACCGGTAACGACCGTGGGAGCATAGAACAGGCCGACGATAAAGGAACCGATGCCGAAGGGCAGAGTCAGCAGGGTCTGGATCAGACCGAGGATGGCGTTCTCGGCCCACACGAAGATGGGGCCGACGGCAACGAGGGTCACGAGCACGGTCACGAACACCGAGACAAGCGGGGTCACAAAGAGATCGAACATCTCGGGGACAACCTTGTGGAGACGCTTCTCGAGGAAGGCGAGAATGGCGCAGGCGATAACGATGGGGATAACGTGGCCCTGATAACCGACCCACTCAAAGCTGTACACGCCGGGGATGACGGTGACCATGGTCTGCACGCCCTCGGAGGCAACCGTGTAGGCGCTCTGCAGCGAGGAGTTGATGAACGCACCGCCGACGACGGCACCAAGATACGGGTTGGCGCCAAAGGCCTTAGCGGCGGAGTAACCGATCAGGATCTGCAGAATGCCAAAGGACGTTCCCGAGACCAGGTCGGCGATCTTGTAGATAAAGTTATTGGTGTCGAGCGCGATAAAGCCGTTGGAGGCCATAAAGTTGAGGGCGCTCATAATGCCCAGCAACAGACCCGAAGCAACGATGGCGGGAATAATGGGGACAAAGACGTCGCCGAGCACCTTAATGGCGCGCATAAAGATATTCTGCTGCTGAGCCGCGGCCTCCTTGACCTCGGCCTTGGTGGCAGCCTCGACGCCGCTGAGCGCGATGAACTCTTCGTAGACCTTGTTGACGGTGCCGGTGCCAAAAATAATCTGGAGCTGGCCCTGGGCCTCAAAGACGCCCTTGGCGCCGTCGATATTCTCGATGGCCTCCTTGTTAACCTTTGAATTATCGGCAATCACCAGGCGCAGACGCGTGGCACAGTGTGCGGCCGAAACAACGTTGTCGGCGCCACCGACGTTGTCGACCACCTCTTGGGCTGATTTGCGGTAGTCCATGACTTCCCTTTCCTCCAACGGGCGCATCTGCACCCGGCCATCTTTGACACTTACACTGTAAACGATTTCAGTTTCATCTGTCTGTAATCGTTTTCACTTTAGGGTGAACGGTAGGAATAGGCCGGCGAATGGTAGTTTTAAGGCAAAAATAGGCGCTCAGCGGCGCACAGACGAGCCCAAAACCTAAACATTCATAAGCTGATGGCCGAGCTTAAGCGTCTTTAGACCGCGCTCCCCCTCCACGCCATCGAGCGTGTTGAGCAACATATTGGTCGCCTCGACGCCACTGGTCAGATACCCATAGTGCACGGTGGGAATGCCGCCCGTCAGCGCGCGCAAAAATGCGTTGTCGCCAAAACCGCTCACGCGGTGTATACCCTCGCCCATACCGCGAACCTCATCGATAGCACGCAGCGCGCCCGCCGCCATGGTGTCGGTCGCACAGGCGATAAACGAAACATCGGGAGCGACGGAAAGCAGCTCGCGCGCAGCGCGATAGCCCGAGTCAAGCGTAAAGGATCCCTGCCGAATCAGGCTCGGATCAAGCGCCACGCCCGCGGCGTGCAAGCCGGCCTCAAAACCGCGACGGCGGTCATAACCGGCCGCGCGGTCATCCTCGGTAACTCCAATGTAGGCGATCTTGCCGTCCACACGACCCGCAAGCGCATGACCCAGCTCAAAGGCAGCCTCGTAATCGTCGTGATAGACGCAAACCGCGCCCTCAACATTCTGGCCGATCAGCACAATGGGCACGCGGCACGACCCAATCGCCCGACGGTGCTCGTCGGTAACCATGGTCGCCACCAGCACAATACCATCGACCGGGTGGTTTTGGAATAAATCGAGGTATTCGAGCTCGCGATCGGCCGCGTTGTCGGTATTGGCAAGCAACATCTGGTAGCCACGGCGACCGAGCACCTGGCCAATACCGGCGGTAATGCGGCTTACGGATTCCGAGTTGATCTTAGGTACGATGACGCCGATGAGCTTGGTGGAGCCGGTGCGCAGCGCGCGAGCCTGGCTGGACCGCACGTATCCGGTCAGCTCAATCGCCTGCTTAATGCGCTCGGCCTTGTCCGCCGAGATATACCCACCGTTGAGGTAGCGCGAGACGGCGGCGCTCGAAACGCCGGCCAGCTCGGCCACATCTTTCATTTTTACCACGAGCACCCCCGTCGTTGAAATCGCTTTCACCATAATACCCGTGAAGACGGCATCCGAACAAAATCGGCCCACCCAGGTCGAGCAAACGTCAGCGAGCGGGCAACTGCCGTGGCGAGGTGCCGCGAAAGAGGAGCGAAGCGTACTTTATGTACGCGAGCGACGGTTTGAGCGGCAGATCGCCCGGCAGATGCCCGCGCAGCGTCGAGCGGTCCGGCGTTTGTTAAAACGCCGGAACATAGTTAGCCGTGATATTCGCCGTTGTATTGGATCAACGTTAGGTCTTCCACGCCGTCGAGTGCACGAATGGCGTCAGCATAGGGCATATCCACACCGTCAGAGAATACCTCAACGGCCATCTCGACTTTGTCGCCGCGCATGGTCTTGGACTTAACGGTGAACTTGGTGCGGCCAAATGCACGCACGATATCGTCGCCGGAGGTCTGGCCTGTGTAGTGGATGACCATCATGTACACGCGCGACTTGTCCTGGTGGCTCGCAAAGCCGGCGATCATCACCACGATCACAACTGCCGTGAGCCCCACGAGCGCATACATGCCGGCACCTGCCGTAATACCCGTGGTAATGGCCCAAAACAGATAGAGCAGGTCGAGCGGGTCCTTGACCGCCGTACGATAGCGGACGATAGACAGAGCACCTACCATACCGAGCGAGATGACCACGTTGGTCGAAATCGCGAGCGTGACCATACAGGTAAGCACGCACATGCCTACAAGCGTAACGGCAAAGCTGCGCGAATACACCACGCCGGTAAAAAAGCGCTTGTACACGTAATAGATCAGGATGCCCATGGCGAGCGCCACGAGCAGCGAAAGGCCAATCTTGGCAGGGTCGACCTGGCCAAACGCCTCCAAAACGGAGTTCTTAAAAAAGTCTCTGGTGCTCATGGTCTAAATATTCCCTCGGTTCTCAAAATCCGATTCCCAGTAGTTAAATCCGCGAAGGTAGGCGGTCTTGTCGTAGCACAGGCAGTACTTGGAGACCGCCGTAAGCTCGGCCGCTCCCGGCGGCACCATATCGCGCACCAGCTGCGGGCAAAACTCCGTAAACTTGACCTCCATTACCAGCTTGCCGGGCTCCAGGACCGGCAGCGCGGGCAGCGTCGCGTCAAAGATATCGAAGCTTCCCACCGCGGCACGCACGTTCATGTCAAACGTAATGCGCACAGTGCCCTCATCCATCACCCACGGCTCGCGCTCGTAGTCCACGATGGTCCTCGGGCGCATCACGTTGCAGATGCACTCAATGTAGAACTCGCGACAGAGCGGATAGGGGCTCCTCAGCAAAAAGTCGTAGTCGCCAGCCAGAATCTGCTCAAACTCGCCGCGCGTAAGTGGCGCATCCTCCTTGTAAATCCAGCTACCGTACTTCTTTTTGCGCTCGAGCTTAATCACCTTGTCGCTGCCGTTATAGATGCGCAAGCGATACTTTTTTCGCATGAGAATACCGGCGTCTTTTTCCTCGTAGGCCGAGTTGCAGTAGTCGTCAAAATACAGGCTGCGAATGGTGTAACCACCCGCCCGTGCATGCTTGTCCAGCTTAAACACCGACGCCATGCGACAGGCAAGCGCAGCGTGCTCGCCCTCGTTAATGAGATATTTGAGCTCGTGGCGGTAACGCTCCTGCGTGGCACGCACAGGCGGGGCCGCCCAGCGCTCAAGCAGCGCGCTAGCCCTCCTCATACGTGTCCTCCACGACCTTACCGCCATCTTGCACGTAAAAACACTTCATGCCGTAGTGCTTGCCGTCGTCGGTCACATAGTAGTCAAACGCATCTTGCGTAAAGCCGTCGGAGTTGGTGGCACGCACGCGCACAAAATACTGGCCGGCATCGGGCGCATCGCAGGTCACCTCGGGAAGCAGCACGTCCTCGGCCTTAAAGACCACGTCGCTTATTGCATAGTCACGCGCAAGCTCCACGGTGTAGCGAATGTCGCGCGCCTCAAAGTCGTAGGACGCATCCCAGTTAATACGCAGCTTACCGTTATCGATCTGCGGCACGCCGATGTAGAACGGCATGGACTTTTTAAAACTCTCGCGAAAGCTCTTGTAATTCTCCTCGATCTCGGAGGGAATCGCCACGGCGATCTGCTCGTATTGGTCCTTGGTGACAGGCAGATGGTCGATATCGGGCGAAGCAAAGACCAGGGATTCAGTCACCTCGCGGTAGTGCTTGATCATCTTGGTCAGGCGAGTCTCGGTCAAATACGAGCGCAAGTCCTTGACGGCACGGTCGAGTTCGCTGCGGAACGACTTGCTGCGCAACGCGCGGTTAAACAGCACGTTGCCCCAGTAGTTACTTGCGCCGCGCTCCCAGCTCGCGTAGTCCGAAAACCCGGTAAGAGAAAGCTCCAGCTTACGCAGCATGCCGTCGTTATCCCAATCTAAAAAGTACCAAGTATTTGAGTTGAGAGGGCTGTACAGATAGCAGTTACGGTTCTGCGTATCGCAGTTGCCCGTCAGGATCTGAAACGCCAGCCAATAGACCAGATTCTCGGTATCAAAGTAGGTATCGAGCACATCATCGATCTTTTGTGATTCGTCGTTGAGCTCATCGAGCATCTCGATGAGCTTGGTGTGGTCCGAATCGCCCTTAATCTCGAGCATGCCCTCAAATTTAGCCTAGTTGTAGTCGGGATCGTCGGCGAGCTTAATGGTGTCCTCGTAGCGATGGAAATCGAAGCTGTTCACCTTATACAGATGCCCGTTCTTATCCAAGCCGTGCGCCTTAAGCGCCGTCTTGTTGAGCTGCTCCACCTGCGTAAACAGGCCGTAGTCCTCAAAGGTGTCGTTGGACTTTTCGGTCTGGTCGCACACCCACAGATGCACAAACTGTGTGCGCAGGCCCATCATCTGGGGTATCCCGCGGATAAGGTCATAGGCCATCTTGTTGCGAAAACGCATACCCTCGCCCATGTGCTTGTTGAGCGCAATCGCGCGCTGTTGGCGCCAAGTACCCTTGCCCTTTTTGAGCTCCACCTTGTAATTCTTTTGCGAGTTGTTGCTCGATGTCTGACCGCGCACCTGCACGGTGGCATTGGGCGCTTCCTCGCCATAGCCAACCTCGCCGGCCACCGGGCCGTCTTCGTCGCCCGCCTGCAGCAGGCCCATAACCTGATAGCGCGTCACCCCCATGTCGGCATAGTCATACACCGAGTACGTGTTGATCTCGGCCCAGCTGTGGTCGGTGTTCTCGGAGCTGTTGCCGCGCGAGACCGTCAGGTACATGGTCACAATGCCCGAGTCGTCGTAGACCTCGTACAGCTCATCTTTATCGCGAAGGTGCTTGGTACCGTCCGAGGCCTCAGCCTTTTTAATCTTGTCCTGCTTTTTGACCTTTTTGGTCGAGGATTCGTCCTGAGACGAACAGCCCGAAAGCAACAGCGCGCCGGCAGCTGCCTCGATCAGGCAGCGGCGAGACATCAACTTATCGATCATCAGAACCTCCCCAATGTTTTTGGTACAGGCGGACCACCATACGTTCAAACGCACTGCGCGGCTCACCGCCCGCGCGCTTGTCCTCGTAGCGTTGCTCAACACGGTCGAGCACCCGGCCAAGTTCGGTAAACCAGCCCGTCTTGTCAATAGCCACAATAGGCTGCTGACTCAGGATACGATACGGCAAGTTGGCGGTATAGGTATCGAGCCGCAGCAGCGCCACGATAAAAAACACCGCTGCACCCAACAAAAAGCCAAAGCCGTAAAACTGCTGCGGCAAGAGCAAAGAAACGGCAGTCACCAGCCCGGCCACACCGGCAAACAGCCCCGAGGCCAGCACGGCCCCCTTGTAGTCGGTAAAGTACAGCAAGATGAGCAACACCGTATTGCCCACGGCATACAGGCCGTAGCCCACGCACAGCGTGCGAAAATACCCGTGCATCAGGTTGTTAAAGCCCAACGGTAGGGCCGACAGCACCGTGGTCTCGAGCGAAATGACCGCCGCCGTCACAAACAGCTGCTTGAGCGCACAAAACCGTAGTTCTCTGTTGAGCGTGGCAAGCATTTCCTCCTCGGCCACCACAATGTCGCCCACCACGCCACCGTCGTTGAACAGGCTGTAGTAGTCGCGGTAGCGCGGATAAAAGTTGACCTCGACCGAGACCACAAAGTTGACGGACGTGACCAGGATCGTCAAAAACGCGATGAGCGCCGGCACATCGTGGTACGGCGCACCATAAAACAAGCCCTTGACCTGAACGCCAATGGGACCGGCCCAAATTATCACCAAGTGCGCAAAGAGACCCAGGTTGGTAAACAAGCCCGTGAGCGCCAGCGGCATAAACTGATCGAGCCACTGCAAAAAGAGCCAGGGGCTGCGGTCGCTCTGAGGAAAATAACGGTACAGCAGCACCACGTCCCAGGCGAGCATGACGCCGTAGCCCAGAGCAATTGACGCCAACAGGCCCTCGACCGGCGGCAGTCCCAGCGCCAGCGCGGCCAGGGCGCACAGGCACGCCACGCCAATGGCAGCCGCAAAGCTGCATAGGATACCGCGGTAATCCTTGATGGCCGTGAGGTAACTCATGCCGTTCCAGTTGACAATCATAATGTTAAACAGCCACAGGCACAGCAGTCCCTGCAGCAGCGTGACGCCCGAGAACAGCAAAAAGACGCCGTAGAGCACGGTGCCCGCAACGAGCATGATGGCATTAGACCCCCAAAACGAAGGCAGGATCTCATCCTCGCGCTCGGCAAAAAGCATGTCGGCCAAAAAGCGCGTGACCGGCATGGAGAAAAAGCTCGTGAGCGTGAGCGACGCCAGCAGCGTATAGGTCACCATGCACACCAGCAGGTCTTGGTTGGCGCGTCCCACGCCCCACAGACCGCACAGCACCAAGATACCCACCTGGAGCAGCACGCCCAGCAGCATGGGGCCCGTGCACACAATGCCGGCGTAGCCATAGGCGCGCATCGTGGCAAACAGGCCCTTGCGCCTAAACAGGCGCTTGAGCTCAAAACCGATTCCGGCCACCGGCTACTCCCCCTCTCTGGGCAGGTCAAACGCTTGCGCCGTCACGTCGTACAGCGCGCGATAGTTGGCGAGCATCTGCTCGTGCAAAAAGTACGTGGCAACGCGACGCTGGCCTCGTTCCCCCATCTCAATGCGACGGGCGCGGCTTGTGCACATGCGTTCCATGGCATCGGCCAAGCCCTTGCGATACATAGGCGGCGTCACAAAACCTGCCACGCCAAAGTCATCGCCCGGAGCGCCTTCGAGCAACTCACGGCAGCAGCCCACCTCGGTCGTCACGCAGGGACGACACGCGGCAAGCGACTCCAGCACGCTGAGCGGCTGGCCCTCGGAGATGCTCGTCAAAATGGTAAAGTCGAGCTTTTCCATGTACTCGACCACGTTGACGCGGCCGGTAAAGATCAGGTCGCGCACGCCCAGGGTTTCGACCAGCGCGTGGCACTCGGCGCCGTACTCCTCGTCGTCCACGCCGCCCATGATGTGCAGGCGCACCTTGGGCAGGCGCTCGTGCAGCTCAAAGAAGGCATAGATCATGGTCTTAACATCCTTGATGGGCGCCAGGCGCACCACCGCGCCAATGTCCACCCAGCCGTCATCGGTCTTTAAGGGAATATCCTTAAAGCGATCGAACTGGATGCCGTTGGGGATGACCAGGCATTTGTCCGCATCGCAGCCCATATCAATCTGCGTCTTGCGGGCGTTATGGAACAAACTCGTCACGCGGAAGGCGCGGCGGTAGATCTCCTCCGAAAGCAGGTAGAAAAAGCGAATCCAGCGGTCCTTAAAGGACGGCACCACCCAATCGGCGCGAATGATCTCTTCCTCGCGCTCGCGGGTATAGATGCCATGCTCGGTCAGCAGCACCGGCGCATGGTGAACGCTTGAGCCCAGGCAGGCGAGCAGGCCACCGTAGCCGGTCGAGATGGCATGGTACACATCGGCCACCGGCACCTCGCTGCCCAACAGGTAGAGCACGGGCAGCAACATGGAGCGCATGGTGTGGAATGCATCGGCAAAGGGCGTGTAGGGATACTCGGCCAGGCACACGTCGCGAAAGATATCCATAAACGTGCGGCTCTGCAAAAACGAGAGCGGATGCACGCGACGGCGGTAGAAGATATCGAATAACACGTCCCAGTCCGGATTGGAGAGCGACACCAGACGGCGTAACGCCTCGCGCTCACGGTCGTTAAAACTGGCTTCATGTTGCTCGCCCGAAAGCCGCAGGGCATCGTCCAGGAACACCTCGTGCACCTCGACCACGTTGCCGGGCAGCTCGTAGACAAACTTGCCGCGGTCGGCAGCATGTGCGCCGATCACCCATAGCACAAACTCATGCTCGGGCATAGCCTGGATATAGCCATGCATCCAAGTGGACACACCGCCGTGTACATAGGGGTAGCAACCCTCGAGTACCAAGCAGATTCTCATTTGTCGCCACCCTCCTTGCGCGCAATGGTCACCGTCTTATCATTTGCCTTGAGCAGATACAGATTGCCCGTAAGGTGCGTCAGTTCGCCACCCGTCACCGCACCCGGCTCGCCATTATTGGCGCGGAGCATGAGCCACGCCTCGTCGTGGAAATTGCCCAGGTTGAGCGTCCAGGCATCTGCACTGGTATCCACGTTCACCGTAACCGACGAAAAGCGCTGGATGGCACCGGAGCACTCCGACGCCGTCTGGTGCCGCAGATCGGGCGCGGATTTGGTAAGCCAGTCCAGGTAGTCGGTCAGGCCGCCCTTGTAGACCTCCCAGCCCTCTTTGGCGCCGCGATCCGGATCGAGCAGGTCGTCCGGATGCATAAAGTGCGTACTCACGTAGTGCATGTTGAGCTCGGACACGGCAGCCAGGCGCATATAGGAATCGTCGACCATGCCGCCCGAGACAATACGTGGCTGCTCCACAATGCCATCGCTCGCCACGCCAAACTCCTGCACGTAGGGCAGGTCGGTACCGTCCTCAAAGTACGTACTGGCGATGGTCTTAATGCGCGGAACGTCGGTGCCGATGAGCTTGCGCGCTCGGGCCGAAAGGATATTCGACGGCGGTACGTAAACCGAGCCGTGAGCGTTGGGCAGGACCTCGTCCTGAAACGCGATAAGTTCGTTGAGCGAAGCGACGAGCGTCTCTTTGTTCTTCCAGGTCTTGTAGACGTACAGCGTGCCGTAGTCGGTGTCCCAGAGCGCCAGAGGCTGATGGTTGTAGCCGTGAAAGCCCAGCTCTCCGCCCATCTGCAGCAGCATGCCGCCAAAATAGCGGAACTGCGTGGTATCGGGTTGGCGCGCGGGCTCGGTCTGGTTGACCGCGTCCTCGTAGTTTTCGATCATCACGCCGGTATAGCGAATGCCGTATTTTTGCGCGAGCTTTTGCAGATCGGGCCACCAGACCTTAGTGTAAAAATCCGCAATGGAAAGGCCGTAGTCACGCTTGATATAAGTACCATCGCCCGAGGGCACGGGGCTAGGAAAGTCGTCCAAATAGAACACGGCGCTGTTGATGACCGGATAGGCCGTGGCATCACCCAGCAGGCTGATCGCCGCGGCGTAAAAACCGCGCATGACCTTGTCATAGATACCGATATTGCACACCACGGTGCGCCCGCTACCGCAGTCATTCGACCAAATGAGCGGGGCGCCCGCATCGCCGGTCATAGCCCACACACGAGCCGTCTCGCGCAGCGATACCGAAAGCGACGAATCAAAGGGGTCCGAGAGCTCGTAGCGCTCTCCCCCGCCCAGCATAAAGTCCTCGCTCGGCACAATGCTTTCGGCTTTTACATAGTCATATCCGGCCGATTCAATGCCAAGCTTGGAGGCAATCACTTGCAGATAGCTCGAGTTATCCGGCGGCATGGCGAGCATAAGCGAACCGCCGGCACTCACCCAACTCATAATGTCGCTCAGGTGCGTACCGAGCCCATCGAGCGACGGCATGAGCAAAATCACGCGATCGAAGGAGGCCAGCGAGGGAATGGCATCCGCACCATCCAGGGCAAGGTCCACGTCGCGGTGCGCGATCTTCATGTCGAGCAGGATCTGGTCGAACTGTTCCTTTACGTCCTCGACGCCAGCTTGATCGGAATCGGTAATGACCAGGCACGCTGGCTTTTGGCCAAAGATTGCCGAGGAGGCCGGCACCGCATCGTTGGCGGCAAGCATCCCCAGCTTATGCTGGCCCGCACTGTACTGCACGCCGGCACGCTCCACCAGCAGCACTGCGGCCATGACGATAAAAACAGCCCACACCACGAGGAGTCCCATCCAACGAAAGCGGCCTGCTCGGTCGCGGATATGATGCACCACGCTCATCTGGCCTCCTCCCCGTCGCGCCAAAACGCCAAATTTTCGCGGTTGTCAGCGCTCAAATACACATGTTGGTTGTCGATCGCATCGATCACGCGGTGGACCTCGTCACCGTCGCGGCGCATCACGGCCAGGCGCAGGCAAAGCATCCAAACCTCCTGCTCCTCGGGCACGTCGAGCACCAGCTGGTCGGTCACGGCCTGTGCCTCGTCGATCTGTCCGACATCGGCCAGCGCCGTAGCGTATCGAATGCGCAGCTCAAGGGTATCCTCGCGCTCGCGGCGACGCGCAAGCAGGCGCGCGTACTGTTGGCGCTGAATCTGAGCCACGCGCCCCTCGGCCAAGCCCGAGCCTAAGTATTCACCAAGAAAATCACAGTATTCGTTGAGTTTTTGCGCGCTCGGGTCCGTCTTAAAGGCACGCTCCAGCTGCTGCAGTTTAAGGTCGGACTCCTTGGAGATCTGCGCCACCGCCGTCGCGGCATAGTGCGCCACTTCAACGTCGTCGTTAAGCTTAGCCGCCTGCAACTGCGCCAGGTACGCGTCGGGCTCCTCGGTGAGCATGGAGAGCATTAGGCGGCGCCGGTATGCCGGGTCGTTGACGATGAGCGCCTCCTCGAGCGGCACTACGCCTGCATCGTCCTCACCACTCGGTACCGACATACTGCGATGGAGCTCGTCGTTGAAGCGCAGCGACTCCAGCGCAGACTCTTTCAGCCCCTCGCCAAACACCGCGCTGCGGACCGATAGCAGAACCACCAGCAACGGGCCCCACAGCGGCACCAGCACTATCACAGCCAGCATGTGCCCGCGCACCGGCAGCAGGCCCAACTTCATGAGCGTCCACAGCATCAGGCAAACCAGCGCATGAATCAGCAGCAAGACGGCAGCAACGACAAGCGAGATCAAGCGGCACCCCCCTCACCGTCACCGGTGTAAGAGATATGCTGCAGCAACGCCACGATGTCCTCGCCATCGACGGGCTCCACCGCAATCTGCTTTGCGCTCAGGCGCTCGCGGATAATGGGAAGATCGCACGCCTTTGCCTGGCGCATAAGCAGGTAGAGCACGTCGCCGTCGACCAAGCCCGCCGCGTCGCTCTCGCGGATTGCCGACCCAATTGCGCCCACCAGCTCGCCGACAGGCTCCATGCCCGGTACCACGCGCAGGAGCAAAAAACTCCCCATCTTGCTATCTGCCAGCGCCTGCGCCGCCGCGAGCTCTTGGCCAAAGGCAGCCTGTTTGAGCACGCAAGTGCCGTCAACGCAGCGTTTATCCTGCGCCACCGCCTCATAGTCAAAGGCACGGCCCAGCGCGCTTTCGACCAGGCCGCACAAGATGCGGAACAGGTTTTGATAATAGAGGGTCATTTGGTTTTCGGCCGCACGACGCACAAAGATCAACACGGCGGGTGCCCCGTCGCGCTCGATCGCGTATCCAAACATGGGAAGCCCCGGCGTCAGCTCGCGGTTCACCCACAGGTTCGAACGACCCCCGTCGCCCAAAAGAGGTGCAAGTTGCTCAAGCGTGAGCGAACGTGCGGCATCTTCGGCAATCGCGGGACTTGCTGCCACCAGGCGTGCAAATGCCCCGCCCGAAACATGGTAGATCGCAACCGAATCGTTCTCGAGGATCTCGCCCAGAAGCTCACAGCACTTGCGATAGATGTCGCGTGGGTTGAATACGTCGAGCTCCTGCGTCACGGCAAAGATCTTGCCAAAGCTGTCGTGGCGACCCACGATCTGGCGCCTGTACGCGCGCTTGTCCTCGATCGCGTCGTGGTAGAGCTGCGTAAGGAACGTATTGCGGTTGCGCACGAGCTCGTTTTGATCGCGCTCCGCCCTAATGGCTTCACTGCTGCGCAGCTGCACATAGCCGCACACGGCACCCACCACAAAGTACGCAATAAACGGCAGCCAGTTGGACGGCTCGTAGAACAGGCCCTGAAAGGTATAGCCGTACTGAGTAAAGTAACTCGCGGCCAAACCCACCGACGCCAGCAGCGCCGCAACCAGGCCAAAGTCCAAGCCATACAGCGTGCCGATCAACACCACGAAGAGCAGGCGATGATCGAGCACGTTGAGCTGGGCCGATTGGGAGAACAAATGCTCCAGTACCTCGAACAGAACCCAGGCAACGCCCGTCTCTAGGCATTTAATAGGCAGCGTGCACATCTGGATGCGGTCGATGGCGGCGCGCAAGGGGTTGACCTTCTTTGCGCGGCCAGCATCCCAACGCGCTTGAATGGTCGAAAGATCGCGCAGCAAGTCATAGCGCTGAAACCAGCCATAACGTACGCGAACGACGTCACTGACGGGCAGGGCGAAGCCGGCAGAATCGCCATAGGCAACTGAAAGCCCTGGGAACAGCGCCTTGAGGGCCTCGCCCACCTCACCTGACGCGTGATGGAAGGTATCGGCAACGTCGAGCGTCTCAAAGTTACCATCCCAGCTATCGAAGATGCGGCGCACCAGCACCGCAAGCTCCTCGGCACACAGCAAGGGAAACGCCGCATCCTGCGCGCCCTGTAGAGCGACCGATCCGGTTAAGCACGCGTCGAACAGCGGTGCCAAAAACGGGTCCTCCAGCGCGGCAGACGCGGTATACAGGAACGGCACGCGCAGGATCTTGGTCTGAACACCCTCGCGAGCAGCGTAGTAGCGGCAAAGGTCGTTTGCCGCGCGGGCGATAATGCCCTTGCCCGTTCGCCCCGCAGCATCGGCGGCACCCTCGGCACCCGCGGGCCCCGCTACATACAGCAGTTGGACCCGGCGACCCGCGCACGCACGAAAGACCGAGCGCAGCGTCTCGATATCGCCCACGGTATCGGTATGCGGGGTAAGGTAATTGGATAGGTAGACCACGCGGTCGAACTCGTAGGCCTGATCCAGGTGTTGCAGAAGCTCTTTCCACGAGGCATGGGGCGATGACTCGTCGCGGCGCGCTTCCGCGGCAGCGACGACCTTAACGTGGTCCCCGGGGAACGCCTTGGCACAAAAGTCATCGTCAACATATGCGGTGTTGCCAACAACCAGCACCTCCATGGCGCACCCCTCCCCTAAAATCCACTTTAGTCATAGTCAAACATGCGTATTTTACGCTGTCAACGCGAGCCAAGGCGCCTTTAAGGCTGTTTTAAGAACTTTTTTAAAGGATGTGGGGACATCGAGAGCTAGATAGTGAATCCAATCTGTGGCAGATAAAGTGGCCCCCACACTCCACCAGCTGCGACATTTTCAATAAAGCCTCTTGCATAGGAATACAGGTCCTGCATACCGGTGCTAAGTGCTTCTCTGTCAAAAGCATCGTCATCTAAATTCGCAGGAGCGCGATATATGCCAGAAACGGATATTTCGGAACGGTAATAATGGCCCTCATCGCCAGGTAAAAGCTCAATAACTAAGTTGAGCTGACGAAACCTGACTCCGTTTTCGTCCGAGAATGCACTGGTAATAGCATTTCGGACGTTGCATTCAACGTCAGACTTATTGATGCCCTCTTTCGGAGTCATCCCGCCATCAAATGAAAAACTGTCCACTTTTCTGGTCACGCATGTAATCAACGGAGATTCAATGCGTTGCTTCTGTAACGATTCCATCTACATCTCCAATCGAAAGGCATTCTCATCTGCCAAAGGAGTCGAGTCCCTATAAGCTGGAGCCTCTCCTCCCGGTATCACCGAAAAGCGTGATGCGTTAAGTCTTGAGGCCATCTCATCAGAAGAAAGGCCCAGATAAGTGCGCGCCTCAGGAACATCTCGAATGAGCTTCATAAGGTTATTTGCGGTAATAGATTGTTGCGATGCCCCGTTCTCCCAACGAGACGCCGTGGGTTTTGAAACCCCTAATAGCGACTCAAACTCATGCTGAGTCAAACCAAGATCAGAGCGTAAATCCTTTATATCCGAGGGAGATAAAAGTTCATGAGCCTTAGCATATTGGGAAGCCAGTGCATGGGCGAGCTTAGTCGCTTCTGTAGCAGTCATTTCATCGTTGCCGCACTCGCAAACATAATGCTCAATTCCTTTTACGGTTATTTTCTCGCCACGGTAAATTTCAGTCATCGGCGCCGTGGTAAATTGCATTTCTTTGCCGCATTCCATGCAACGCATGACTCCTCCTTTAATGAATGTATCCATCGATGTTCGCAGACAAAACGTTTAAATGCGCATTGCCTTCGGAATCAATTGAAAACTTAACGTACCAATCCTCGCATTCAAAACCTCGGCACACGTAGACATCTGCGTAAACATCATGCAGAGGCCCATCCATATCGAGCGCGATGGATTTTCTAAAATCGTCCGGCTTCAGATAATCAAATAGGTCAGCAAGGAAATGATCGATGTCCAAATAACCAAACTGATTCATCAGGTGTCTGCGCACCCTACCATTTACAATCATCTTTCCCGAGCGAGCCAAAGACTTCGCTTCGTCAAGTGAATATGTCGGTCGGAGCTTGGTTCGACTCATAACCACCCCTTAGTTAGCATAATGCTAACTATATTCGTCTTGTTGCCAATTGGCAACTCTATATAACGGTCCACGCCAGGCGCATTAACGCCCCTATTTTGCGTCTATCCGGAAGTGCGGGGCAAGACGGAGATCTGGGGACCAGACCTCGGTCTTGCCCTTCCACGACCTGCGGTTTTGTCGTCACAATACGAGTTGTGCTCGGAGGTTTTCGATTTTTCCCAGCACATCCGAAATGCGAGGCCCTGCAAAGCATGTTCTAGCAACATTAGCGGCATCCGCGACAACATCCAGTTGTCGCGGAAACGTCAAAAGGCCGTTGTCGGAAACCGAACAACGGCCCTTCTTTGTCTCCGCCTCACGCAAAGTGCACGACGACTGTATCACTGAGGACATCCTCTTCAACCAGATCAAAAAACGCAATTCGTGCTTTGAGCTAACTGATAGGAACTTCAATTCTAGATCGTGCTATACAAACGCCGCTCCTAACCGCATAGCACTCAACATAATGTGGGCCAACAAAATCAGTCTTCTCATCATGAAAGCCATCTTTATTGCCACGTTGAATTTCGCCTCGGATGCAGTTTCTCTGAAATGCAGCTTCACCGCAGTTGCGAACTTTCCAGTAAAAAACGCAATCTCTAAAAGAAGCAGCATTGACAACAAAGAAGTGAAGCGAACGCCTTCGTAGCAAAGGACAATGCCTAGACAACATATCCCTAAGTAATGAGGGTCTAAATCCACGCTGTATAACTTCGCAATCGATATCCATCGAACGACGAATGTCAACCTTAAATATATCCTCGACAAATCGCTCCTCAATGGCCGCGCCATACTTGGAAGCAAATTGGGCTTCTTCACTATCGGAAGAACCATCGACAACAGCGTCGGAGAATGACTTTCCAAATAAATCAATGAGAGCTTGCTCTTTTTCATCAGAGCTAGTGGCATCGATTAGTTTTCCATGAGCTTTCTTGGCTTTTGGCACAAACGCCCCGCCATCATCATTTGTAACCTGCTGGTTACTACCCAGGGCATGCCAAAATGATTGTTCGCGATCTTGCTCGGACAGAAATTCAAAGAGATCAGCCAAAAGATCATAAGGTTCACCTGAGCGGTCATCCTGGCTGTAAAAATTATTAACAAGAGTATCGATGAGCAGTCCCTTGAAA
>CABRID010000007.1 GCA_902470895.1 uncultured Collinsella sp. | reverse complement strand
TCAGCCTCGGTCTCGTGGGCTCGGAGATGTGTATAAGAGACAGGGCGCAGACCGCGAAGGCGAGCAAGCGCGCCATCTATTTTCATCGTAATGCAAAAAGTCATAGCGTCTTCTTTCATACGTATCAGTAGCAATCGTTGAAAAGACCGCAGATCCCCTCCGGGATATCGACGGGCTTGTCAGGCGCCAAGAAATAGGCGTCCCTCCCCAGCGCGGGTGCAAAGGCGAGCGATCCGTCTCGCAACGTTGCGGAACCTGCGCACTTCGCCTTCACACCAGGTGCGCCCAGATGACACAGCTCCCGAACTTCTAGTGTCTCGGGGTCAAGCTCGAGCACCGTGTCGCCGTCCCCTGGCACGCTGTAGAGCCTCCCGTTTACCCCCAAACGGGTGCCGTAAGCCCCGGGGCACCCGATGTCACGGCGGACCATCTCGGCCCTCCCCTTCTCGACATCTATACGCAGAATCCCCTTCGAGTAGCCGGAGAAACCATACAGGCACCCGTCGTGGGCGAGCGCGGCGGAGAACGCCATCGCGTTCACGGATCTACCGATGAACCGGAACCTGTCCGTAGCGGGCTCGAGCTCGATGACGCGTCCTCGCTCGGGAAGGAAGTAGACGAGGCCGTTGGGATGCAGGACGCTGCCGCAGTACCGTGGTTTGAATCCAACACCCCTAGGAGCCAGCGGGATGCGTCTGCTCTCCATCGTCCGCAGGTCGGTGCGGAGGATGTGATCCTCGCTGCGTGGGGGCTGGTAGACAACATCCCCCACAAGCACCCCGCCGTAATGATGCTCGTGCGTGTAGCCCTGGCCCAAATCGATGAGGCGCGGCTCGCGGGAGCGCAGGTCGAGGAAGAGCATCTCGTTGCTCGCACGCGGGAAACAAACCAGCTCCCCATGCCACAGGGCGCCACCGGTCCAGCGGAAGGGGCCCTCGTTCCCGCGCTTGTTGAAGCAGACACGCTCGACGGAGCCGCCGCGCCCCACAATGGCGAAATCGCCCGCCCCGTTGGGTACGAAGATGACTCCGTCATTGTCCACAGGCTGCGCGCCTACGTAGTCAAACTCATCGGCATTTCCCACTGAGACGGGAGCAGACAGCGAGTACCTCAGGTCGCGATTCACGGAAACGAACTCCGCAAGCTTTTCGATGCAAGCACCGATATCTCCGTGCGACAAATCGCAAGGTTCGGCGGCACGCCAAGCCACATTTTCACGAATATGATCGGCTGCGCTACAGAGTTTGCCGGCCAACTTTCGCGGAATGCTTACAATTTGGAGGTGGCCCTGAATCAGGGCATTCGCAATATTGCGCTGACTAACCATGATTAGAATCTACCGAATGACCTCTCAAATATAACAGGCTCTCGTCACCCTATAGTCTGACGAGACCGTCGTGAAGCCAAGCGATAGAATCCCCTCTCCTCTCATCGAGTTCTCGCTCGAACCCAGCCCAATCGAATTCATCGACGCAGCGCTCATCAAAGCACCCCATACCGGAACGATTGGAGTTGATCCCAAACAGCGTGTCGAGGGTATCGAACCTGCTGGACATATTCCCAGCGTTTCCCTGGCGCTCATAGATCACGAAGCGTCGATGGAAAAGAAGACTGAAAACCGTGGCGTGGAAGCTGTCGGTACACACAAGGGCCGAATGGTGAATCAGCCATACAAACTCCGCTGGTCCGACCGGTAGATGGACATTCGTCAGGTCCACCAACTCCAGACCATCGCGATTGCATCGCTCAGCAATCTTCGACGAAGCCGCATCGTCCCCCAGAACATACTTCACACAGAAGGGTCTATCCAATTCAACACCCGGAATAATCGGGCGCTCCTCGATCTCAGACCACCACTCAGCAGTTTGGAGCATCGTCGGGTCAAGCACGACTTTGGCGTTCCGCCCAGTCAGTTCCCTGACAATCTGTGCGCCCGCGAACTCCCGGACTCCGATAGTCTCAATTCCGCCAAGCCATTCGGAGTAACGGCGCCTCCACTCTTCCGTCATGTCCGATAAACAGATACCAAAACTAGCGGCATAAGCCATTCTCTTATCGACACCCACAGCGCACTGGGCGCCGAACTCACTTGCGCCCAAACCCCATCCAGGATTCCAGCATTGGTCAGAGCCGATGACGACGGGCACATCAATACTACGAATATCACTCTCCGGAATCTCAACGACAGGGGCACAATGAGCGGTTTGGAAAGAACGGAAACAACGCCTTCTGGCGATGGGAGCCTTCCTCAGCTCAATTCGAGCCCTGTTGCAATCTGCGATAACCTTTGCGATTCCGCGCTTGGGTGTTGGTCGGCGGCAATCAACCGAAAAAACCTTTTTATCGGTAAGAAAGGCCACCGTGGCTTCGAGAGCGCATGCTTGCAGTCTATTCCCATAGTTAGTGGGATCGAAGATGCTGAGAATATAAATCTGTCGATCGTTCAATGAAACTCCAATCAAAAACTGTCGCGAACGTCAGTGCAAGATCCGGTCCTTGACGGCCCTGCCGACAGATCGGATATAAAACCTAACACGTAGGAAAAAGGGAATTAGGCCGCTGCAACTGAGCCAAAGACGGAGAAATCGTCGGTTCTCGCCCCTACAGCAGCCGTTCGTGAGCACCCCTTGGCAATCAAACCCATCCAAACTGTCCTTAAGCCAAGAGAGGACATCAGCATCGTCGGAGCCGTTCGATAGTGCCGTTTCCGCGGCATAGGCACAAGCCCCAATGAATCTATCAACAAGCAGCAGGTTAACAATTTCGGAATCATGAGACGATATCCTTGAATTGTGCCCCTTGGCAAAGTCAAGGACATCTCGCATTGCCTTGGGGTAATCAAACTGCCCCTCTAGGTTAAGCGCCATAGCAGAACCCTCAGATGGTGTACGGTAGATATAGTAAACGTCGTCATCATCGACCGATTCACACGTAGAGGCGCAGCAAAGCAGCTTTAAAATGAACTCTTGATCCTCGCCGGTTCGTCTACCAAGCGTAAATCTGACCTTGCTCGATGCGACAAAGCGAGTAGAGATAAGGAAGAGCCAGCAGGGAAAGGTGGCATATCCGTTTTTCAGAGACAGTTCGAGAAACTCCGCAGCACTTCCGCGAAAACGCCCGAATCCGAAGACCGTACCACGAGGAAGAGCACGATAGGAAAGCGCAATGATGTCGGGGCGGCAAAAATCCTGCCCCAACAAAGCGCCCGCCTTTTCCACGAAATCAGGTACGACAGTATCGTCAACGTCCAAAAAAGCAAGATATTCCCCGCACGCCACCTCAATGGCTGCATTGCGCGCCGCTGAAACCCCTGCGTTCCTCTGATGAAGAACTTTGATGCGTACATCGCCCCGTGCAAGCGCGTCCGCCATTTCTCCCGTACCATCATCGGACCCATCGTCAACAATAACAGCCTCCCAATCGTCGGAAGTCTGCCCATACAGCGACCGAACTGCCGTCTCTATAGTGGAAACAGCATTATAGGCAGGAATAACAAACGTGATCAGAGGCACTGTGTTGGTTTGATTCATGGATTCAACCTTATAAAAGGGATAGCGGGTAGAAAACCGTGCTCTTCATAACCTCAGCATAGTTAAATGAAGGAATAAAACTGGCCATCGATATCAACCAGATGGTTGCAGCAAGCAACATCAGCACGGCATCGACCAGAATCGGCCATCGCGAATCGACTGCAATACACCTGCCCCTGTTGTTAAGCAAATAGGTCGACCCGATTAAAATCGGAATATACTGCAAGCGATTGCCAACGTTGACGAGAGTGAGCTCCATCGCGATGACACACATCGTCAAGATAAGAACGAACGCCGTTCTTCCATCAAATTGCTTCGTAGCGAAGATCCTAAGCAGCAGAAATCCAAGCAGCAACAGCGAGAGGACATGGCTGAAATTGCTGACAAAATCACCTGCTTGCTCTTGGTCCCATTCCGTTCCAACGGTATAGAAGCTTGCTTTCTCCAAAACTCTCGCAATGATGGGCACTCCGTCAAAAAGGTGCGAGGCAAGGAGCACAGAGGCTACTGACACCATGGCGACAACCGCAACGGCACAAATAATCGAATTCCTGACAGGGTTGCGCTCGATGACCGGCTGGAGCAGAAACAGAACCAAAACCAAAAGCATAGAGTTGTGGATAAGACAGGCAACGATAATCAAGATGAGTGATGGAAGCGACTCCCTAAAATCATAGGACTTCCTTTTGCAAATCGCGATGGCGCAGACCACGCAACCGAGAGCCGAACGAACATTACCGATTAGAGGCTGGGTCGGAATAGCGAAAAAGACAAAGAGCACAAGCGGGAGAAAAGCCCATACATCCGTCATCTCCTCAGCACACCTGTCCATAATCAGCCAAGTGATAAGCCCGTAGCCGAAAAAAGCGGCGAATGACTGGAGAAGTTGAAGATCACCGATGTTCCCCGTTATCCAGCACAATAGATTCCAGACAAGCAACCCATTGTGGTCTTCATTAAGGCTAGCTCCGATTGCCAGTATGCTCTTGCCATCGTAGTAGCGACACTCGGCCATCCATCGGGTCATATCAACCGGGTGGCTATAGACGATACCGTGCGCAGCGAGCGCAGCAGAAAAACCGACCCCACAAGCACAGGCGACCGCCATCTTCTTTGTTGGGGTCCCAGTAAAGAAAAGAAGCGAAAGGAAAACCGTGAGCAAAGGTGACATGAAAGCACTTATAACAAAAAGGAACACCAAGCCGAGCGCACTGCTCTGACCTGCAATCAGCGGAACTCCTCGCCGAGTTTCAGCTGAACTAAATGAGGCAATCATCGACTCAAGCTCCTTGCTAACGGAGTAATCGAACGACAAACGACCAAGCACCAATATGCAAGCAGGTCCTTTTTCTTTTCCAGCAGAGTAAAGAAGACCCGTTGCTCAAACCTCAAGGATGCACTTCGGTTGATTGCCAAGGAGTAAAGAGAAGTGTCCCTGAACTCCTGAAACTGGTGTCGGAATGATTTTGCGCTGACGTTTTTACGCATGTCATAGAAACCGTTAGACAGGTAGCTCGCAAGTGCGGTCTCGGCAAACTTACGCCCAGCCCATTTCCCATCCCACTCGACGGCCTGCTGATAAACGGCCTCCTTGACCATGGCATACTGGGCAATCTGACCTTCACGGTAATTAGCCGTAATGCTGTCAACGTTAGGGCGGTAAAAATACAAAGGTTCGCGAACGCACGCCACGCTATTCATATTATCGAGAATGAATAGGCTTTGCAGCTGATCTTCCCCAAGTTGCACTCTTCCAAAACTCGAATAATCGAAATCGACATCGACGCATGACCTACGGGCGATTTTGGCGACCATATTCGCAATATATCCATCGACAAACGCAAAGCGCACATCGTTAAGGCTTTCTTCGGTATAGAAACGCCGTTCGCCGGGCATTCCTCCGGGAAGAAGAGAATCAAATGTCGAAGATTCGCTAAGACCGATCAACACGACGTCGGGATTCAAATCGTCGATGATTCCGGAAACCGTATCCATCGCGCAAGGCGCCAATCCGTCATCACTATCGACGTGCCAGAAATAATCACCACTGGCGGCTTTGATTCCGGCGCGGCGCGCCTGGAGCAGCCCTTTGTTCTCCTGCTTGACTATCCGGACGGGCACATCTGTTTCCTCGGCAAAGCGCTCATAAATAGCCGCGCTGCCGTCAGTCGAGCCGTCGTCGACAATGACAACCTCGTAGTCGGAATAATCTTGGAGCGCGATGCTGTCAAGACATTCGCCGAGGTATTCCTCAACGTTGTATACGGGAACGATTACTGAAAATCTCACCTTATCAGCCCTTTGACGTGGGGTTTATCCGATTGCCTTACCCGAAACCGCGGCGTAGAGGGCATAAAAGGCGTTGTGTGCCTTCGGGGAGAGCGCAAATAGCGCGCAACGCATCCTCCAAGTGCGAGAGGCCAACGGACTTCGCGAGGCTCGCCTCGCAAGATCACGGGCACGCCTCAGATAGCCCTTGAAAACCGCTTTATCGGTAAACTGGTCGGAGTCAATTCGCATTGCTACGCGAAGCGTGCAGTAAGCCTGAAAACACTCGAACTCCCTCTCAAAATCTCTCACCGCAACTTCTCGCACGGCATCGATAGCCGCGCTCATATCCCTTATATGCTTAGGTCCCTGTTTCTTAAGGGTAGTAATTGAGCCCGGTCTCGTCACATATGCATAAAAGGGAGCATCGGTAACGGCGACATTATCTAAATGGGAGCAAATCTCAGATATAACACCCATGTCCTCAAAGAGCTGGCCCTCGGGAAACACAAGGCTGGGTATCAAAGAACGGGAAAATAACTTGCCCCAGGCAGAACCGCTCTCCCCTTCAAACAAAAGAAGGTGTCTCAGATGTTCCATACCGCTTTCTAATGTGAACGAAATCCCACTTTGCATTTCATAGTTCTCAATAGAAGAAACTTTCGCAAAAGACCCCGCAACAAAAGGCACCTTATATTTCAAAGCTGCTTCGACCATAAGCGCAACAGTTCGCGAATCGATTAAATCATCACCATCCACAAACATAATGTAATCACCACGGCACTGTTGAGTGCCATAGTTACGCGCAGATGAAAGACCGCCGTTCGCCTTGTGAAAAAACTTAATTCGCAGGTCTGTCCCAACGGCATTTTCAATCAATTCAACAGTATTGTCAGTGCAACCATCGTCCACAATAATGATTTCGATATTCGAATATGTCTGACCAAGCAATGAGTTCACACAAGGAAGCGCAAACATGCCAACGTTATACATGGGAACCACTATGCTAACTAAGGGTCCATCAACTTCAGGAGTCATTTTTAAGACCTCCTAAGGAAAGCTCGATATATCAAAGCCCTAACGGAATTAGGCAACAGACAGACAGCGGCATGCGGTAAATAAGAACAGATATAGTCAATTTTTGTGAAATAGCCTCGTTCAACTTGAGCCTGCTTAAATTGTTTTGCGTACCTTAGATATTGCGAACCACCTCTGCGAGCATAGAAATCCTTACTAACACGCATCGCAACAAGCGAGTCAGTCAAGTTGTCAGCCAGACAACCGCAAGCAAGCATTCTGTTAAACAAATCCCAATCCTCAAAGTAAAGAAATTCTGAGCTGTAATTGCCAGCCTCGATCACCATGGATTTCTTGAACGTCATAGATGGATGACGAAAGGGATTGCGTCTCTTGGAATAAGAGCGGATAGCATTAATACCTTTTGGAAGATTAGTGGCTGCAACAGGATCGTCGGGAGACGTGACAAATTCAATAACATCGCTACCAACCATATCGAGACCGTCCACGATAGCGGCAAGCTGCTTTTCCATACGGTCAGAACGAGCTACGTCATCTGTATCCATACGTGCAACGATTTCATTAGAGCAAGCGAGCATACCTTGACGCAAGGCATAACCCAGCCCATGATTATCATCATAGGAAATAAATTTAAAGAGATCTGGGTGCTCAGAGTCATAATCTGAAAGCACGTCTTCAAGCTCGCGTGTAAGTGGACCATCCTTGACCATGACGATTTCAGAAGGAGAAACCGTTTGATTTAACATGCTGTCTAAAGCCTGAATCAGAAAGGCGGGTTTTTCATTTTTGTAAATACTCATCAATACACTGTAAGAACAAGTATCAGTTGTCTGCATTTAACGACCCGTCCTCTCCTTGCCGAACATTGCACCAAAGGTGCCCGTGAAGCATTTCCAGTCCATACGAAAACAGCGGTTACGCACGTAACGGAGCTCAATCTTCTGCCGCAAACCGCTTTCAAACGTCGCGGCATTACGATCAGTCGCTTGCCACAGACCTGTGATGCCGGGCTGGATAGAAAGCAATTCAACCTTTTCTTCATCCGAAAAATGCTGCTCAAGCTCATCTCTCGTAATGGGACGAGGACCAATAATAGAAAGATCACCGTTCAGCACATTGAGAAACTGAGGCACCTCGTCGATAGAGCATTTACGAATGAATAGACCAATCTTGGTAATGCGGGGGTCATCATCGACCTTGCGCTCGACTTCCCACTGATGCAGCTGCTCAGGGCTCAGATACTTCTGCACGTTGCCAGCATCGGCGACCATGCTACGAAGTTTAAAAATCCTGATTGTCTTTCCGCCCTTGCCGACGCGCTCTTGCGTATACATAGGACTACCGGGCGATTCAAGGCTAATGAGTGCGCACACCACAGCAATAGGAATAATCAGTAGAGCACTCATCAAAAGACTGAACACCAGATCAAACAGCCTCTTAATAAAGCGGTAACCAAGTGTACCGCTCGGCTTAATCTCTTTAATAGCTAGTGCATCCCCCATTGATGCACAGCTCTCTGTCATTTCCTTTGCAGCCACAGTCAAACTTACGTCCCCGTTGTCCAGGGATCCCCCAATCGGTAAATTCAAAAAAGCGTACGAACAGCCGGTACAACGTCTCCCTTTACGTTTTGCTGGGAACGTCGAGCGGTAGCAGCTCCCTAAATGTGGAGTCACCCTCGCCCACGTCTACCAGGCACCAGCGTTTATGACGGTCGATCTTTTTAACGCGAGCCTCTTGCCCCACCAAGGGACCCTGTTCTATGTGCAACACGCCGTCTTCTATGCGGGCGACGCTGTTGTGCACCACGCCGTCGCCGTCCAGCACACTGCGGTACCAATCCTGCGCATCGTCCGGCATGGGCATGTACGCCCGCTCCCTACTACCGGCGATGCGACAGCCAAAGCTCAACTGGGCCAAAGCCCTATCGAGCGCGGCGGCATCGTGCGTGGCGACGAAGAAATATTCCTTGTACATGGGTTTGGTTTGGAGCGACCAGGCGCCGTCCCGCTTAAACCAGAACTCCTTTTGCATCACAAAAGCGTCCTGCATCAGCTCGTGCGGGATAATGCGACGGACCTTTTCGCAGATCTCGCGCTCTTTTCCATTGGGGGTGTGGACCAGATACCAGCGGACGCGGCCGTGCTGGCTGTTGGTGGTGGCACCGTTAAATGCGCCCGGCAGCTGCTCTTGGCGCCGTGCCGTCTGTTCCATGTTCTCGCCCCCTCTTTTGGCTTTGCGATGCACACAAATGCAGGGGCGTTTAGAACAGGCTTCTCGCTCGCAGCTAGGCGCAGTCGCAAAAGTACAGGTTTTTGTATCTTTCGACAGACGACATTATACGAGCAATTAATCAGCGTTTGCCCAGATTACACAAAATGTACTGCCGGTAGATGCATCTCCATACCCCTCTACAAAAACCTGTACCTTTTTGTGCAACAAAAAAAGCCGCTCAACCAGCGGCTTTTCTTATTTCGGCATGAAAAAGGCGACTGTCCTTTGTGGACGGTCGCCTATGTTAATTGTTGTAAAGCTTGCCTTAGGCGCGAGTCTTGATCTCCTCGAGCACCTTAGCCACAAACTCGTCAACGCTCATCTGAACGGTCTCGTTGGAACGGTCGCGGACGGAGATGTTGCCGGCCTCGACCTCCTTCTCGCCCAGGATGAGCATGTAGGGCACGCGGTCGATGCTGCGGGCCTCGCGGATCTTGTAGCCAATCTTCTCGTCGCGGTCGTCGCAGACCACACGGATGCCGGCCTCCTCCAGCTTGGCGCACACCTCGTGGGCGTAGTCGCGGCTCTTTTCGGACACGGGAAGCGCCTTGACCTGCACGGGGGCCAGCCAGGTGGGGAACTTGCCTGCAAAGTGCTCAATCAGAATACCGATAAAGCGCTCGATGGAGCCAAAGCATACGCGGTGCAGCATGATGGGGCGCTTCTTGGTACCGTCGGCGTCCACGTACTCCAGATCAAAGTTGAGCGGCATCTGGAAATCGAGCTGCACGGTACCGCACTGCCAGGTGCGGCCGAGCGAATCCTCCAAGTGGAAGTCGATCTTGGGGCCGTAGAAGGCGCCGTCGCCCTCGTTGACCTCGTAGTCCATGTGCAGCTGCTCCAGAGCGGTGCGCAGGCCCTCCTCGGCGCGCGCCCAATCCTCGTCCGAACCCATGGAGTCCTCGGGGCGGGTGGAAAGCTCAACATGGTACTTAAAGCCAAACTTCTGGTACACGGAGTCGATGAGGTTGACCACGCCCACGATCTCGTCGGTCAACTGGTCGGGACGCACAAACAGGTGGGCGTCGTCCTGGTTAAAGCAGCGTACTCGGAATAGGCCGTGCAGGGCACCGCGCAGCTCGTGGCGGTGCACAAGGCCAATCTCGCCGGCACGAATGGGCAGCTCGCGGTAGGAGTGCGGCTTGGAGGCATACACCAGCACGCCGCCCGGGCAGTTCATGGGCTTAATACAGTACTCTTCGTCGTCGATGACGGTAGAGTACATGTTGTCCTTGTAGTGGTCCCAGTGGCCCGAGGTCTTCCACAGCTGCTTGTTCATGATAAGCGGCGTGGAGATCTCCACGTAGCCGGCCTTGTGGTGGATCTCGCGCCAGTAGTCCAGCAGCGTGTTCTTAAGGATCATGCCGTTGGGCAGGAAGAACGGGAAGCCGGGGGCCTCGTCGCGCATCATAAAGAGGTCCATCTCGCGGCCGATCTTGCGGTGGTCGCGTTTCTTGGCCTCCTCCAGCATGTGCATGTGCTCGTCGAGCTCTTCCTTGGTGGCAAAGGCGACGCCGTTGATGCGGGTGAGCATCTTGTTGTCCTTATCGCCCTTCCAGTAAGCGCCCGAGACGCCGGTGAGCTTAAAGGCCTTCAGCGCCTTGGTGTAGCAGATGTGGGGGCCGACGCACATGTCGATGTAGTCGCCCTGCTGGTAGAAGGTGATGCGGGCGTCGTCGTCCAGGTCGCCGATGTGCTCGACCTTGTACTTCTCGCCGCGCTCCTCCATAAGGGCGATGGCCTCGGCGCGGGGCTTCTCGTACACGGAAAACTTGAGGTTCTCCTTGACGATCTTTTTCATCTCGGCCTCGATTGCGGGGAAGTCGTCCTCGCTGATCTTGACGCCCTCGGGCAGGTCGACGTCGTAGTAGAAGCCGTTGTCGGTCGCGGGACCGTAGGCAAAGTCGGCCTCGGGGTACAGGCGCTTGATGGCCTGCGCCATGATGTGCGCGGCGGAGTGGCGGATGACGTGCGTGACCTCGTCCTGCGGGAGCTCGGCCACCGAACCGTCATTGTAGAGTGCCTTCATGGGTATGTTTTCTCCTCTCGGATGCCTGATGCAAGTGCGTGCGATGCGCTCGGCGTTTTTGACTTGCATCATTATAGGCAGGTTGCCTTGGTATACAAGCGCCCGCCGCACCTTAATGGCACGGCGGGCGATTTTCTACGCATGCTTCATCGTGTGGGGCAGGGTGCGTGTGGCTTGCGGCGTGCCCGTGGCTTGCGGCCGGCCCGGCGATGGATGCGTTACTGGATGCGAGTTCGGCAGTAGGGGCAGACCTTCCAGTGCGCGTCGAGCGGGCGATGGCAGCTGGGGCAGACGTTGCGAACCTGGGTATCGCACACCGGGCAGACGACGAAGTCCTTCTCGATGGGCGCCCCGCACTGCGGGCAGGTGCCGTACTGGGCAAGCTGGCGCTCGCGCAGGGCCATGTCCAGCTCCTGCTCCTCGCGGTCGGATGCGTAGGAGTGCGGGCGCAGGACCAGGTAGGCGATGAGACCCACAAACGGGATGAGGGCGATGATGCCCCATGCCACGTAGGCGCTGGCGCCGCGGCGGCGAGCGTCGATGAACACATAGACGACCGACAGCACATACAGGGCGATGATAAAGCCAACGAAGGCATAGACGACGCCCATAAGCTGCGGCGACATGAGCTCGGAGATGTACTTGGACATTACGGGTACCTTTCGGAATATTAACAGTCCGGTCAAGTTTACCACGGGGTTTGTTTATATGGGACCACGGCTAGAGGCGGGGCTGGTGCGGACACAAACATCTCAATCTGTAACAGGTGGGAGCGGGATCAGGATCTAGATGTTACAGATCGAGACGAAGGAAAACGTCCAAACCGAATGTCTCAATCTGTAACAACCACTCGGCAAAAACGGGTCTAGATGTTACAGATCAAGACATTCAAAATCCGCCGGAAGGTTTGTCTCGATCTGTAACATCTAGAACCCAAATCCTCGTCTAACTGTTACAGATCGAGACGAACGGTTGCCGTAGTTGTCGGCAGACGAGCTTGTCGACGTTTCCGGCCCCCCCCTCGTCTGCCGTTGGCGGGTGTTGCGGGGCTGTTCGCCGCATTGCCGCCGCGCTGGGGGTGTGCAGACCGTAGGATAGTCTTATTGACAGCCTGTCAACTTGTCTGGGAGGCACTGTGACAGAAACGTTTGATATCGCGATTGTCGGCGCGGGCATCACCGGATGCGCCATCGCGCGGCAGCTCGCGCGCTATGACCTGTCCATTTGCGTGGTCGAAGCGGCCAACGACATCGCCCTGGGCGCGTCGAAGGCCAACGGCGGTCTAGTGCACGCCGGCTACGATCCGGCTCCGGGCACGGTAAAGGCGCAGGTCAACGCCCGTGGTTGCGAGCTATATGGCACGTGGGCCCAGGAGCTAGGCTTTTT
This sequence comes from uncultured Collinsella sp., assembly GCA_902470895.1. Classification (GTDB taxonomy): domain Bacteria; phylum Actinomycetota; class Coriobacteriia; order Coriobacteriales; family Coriobacteriaceae; genus Collinsella. Next base: position 20,833 of record CABRID010000007.1, on the reverse strand, counting down.
GTTCCGCCGCACCGGGTCGATGGCGTTAGGGTTTAACGACGAAGACCGCGCACACCTGGAGAAGCTGAACCAGAATGGTCTGGCCAACGGCGTGCCCGAGCTGTCGATTATCGGCCCCGAGCTTATCCAGGAGCTGGAACCGCGCGCAAGTAGCAAGGCGACATGTGCGCTATGGTGCCCCTCGACCGGTTACGTCGACCCATTTGAAGTGGCCATCGCCGCGCTGGAGAACGCCGTTGCCAACGGCGTGACGTTTATGCGCTCCGCACCGGTGGAGGCGATTGAGGTTGCTGGCAGCGAGGCAACCGACGGGGCTGCTCGCTTTACGCTGGTGACACCCGCCGGCGATGTGTACTGCCGCTACCTGATCAACGCCGCGGGCAACGGCGCCGCCGACATCTCGCATATGGCCGGTGCCGAAGATTTTCAGATGGTCTGGCGCCAGGGCAACATCGTGGTGCTGGACAAGGAACCGCGCGCGGTCATGCCGCTCTACCCCGTGCCGACGCCGGTGTCGAAGGGCGTTATCGTGACGGGCACCGTGCACGGCAACACCGTGATCACCGCCACGGCTGCCGTGCGCGAGCCGGGCGACACGCAGACCTATGCGAGCGATGTGAACGCGCTGCTGACCGGCGCGCGCAAGCTGGTGCCCGATCTGGATACGAGACGTGTGGTGCGCGCATTTGCCGGCGGGCGTCCGGTCATTCAGGGAACGAACGACTTCTTTATTGGACAGTCGGCCGTGGTGCCGGGGCTGTTCCAGGCAGCGGGCATTCAGTCGCCGGGCGTGGCGAGCGCGCCGGCCATTGCCGAGCGCATGGAGCTTGTGATGCGTGAGGCGGGCGTGGAGCTGCACGAGCGGGCGGACTGGAACCCAATTCGCCGCGCGCCGGACGACTTTGACCGCGCACCGCTGGCGCGCAAGGAGGAGCTCATCGAGTCCGACCCCGCGTGGGGACAGATTGTCTGCCGCTGCGAGACGGTGCCCGAGGCCGAGATTGTGGCCGCGATTCGGCGCCGCCCGGGCGCGGTTTCGGTCGAGGGCGTCAAGCGCCGCTGTCGTGCCGGCATGGGTCGGTGCCAAAGCGGCTTTTGCCAGAGCCGTGTGGTGGCGATTCTTGCCCGAGAGCTGGGCTGCGGCCCCAGCGAGGTATTACTGGAGGACGCCGGCTCCTGGCTGGTCGAGGGACCTTTGAAGGGGGTGCGCTAGGATGGCGAAATTCAAATCGAGCGCTACAGATAGCGGTGCCGTTGAGTCAGTACCGACGCAAGCCTTCGACGTGGTCGTTATCGGCGGCGGACCTGCCGGCATGGCGGCCGCGCTTTCCGCGCATAAGGCCGGCGCGCGCGTGGCCATCGTGGAGCGCGAACAGCACCTGGGCGGCATCCTCCGCCAGTGCATCCACCCCGGTTTTGGCCTTTCGCACTTTAAGCAGGAGCTCACCGGACCCGAGTACGCGCAGCGCTTTATCGACCAGGTACACGCAACCGACATTGCGCTGTTCCTGAACAGCATGGTGATTGGGATTGATTCGAGCGAGGGCGAGGCTGTGGGCACGCTGGATACGGACAAGACCGCAGGAGCCGCCGCGGTCCATACCGTCACGCTCATGAGCCCTGCCGGCATGCTGCAGCTCACCGGGCGCGCGATCGTCCTTGCCATGGGCTGCCGCGAGCGCACGCGCAGCGAGATCAAGATTCCCGGCAGTCGTCCCGCCGGCGTGTTTACGGCGGGCCTGGCGCAGCGATACATCAATATCGAGAACCTCAAACCCGGCTCGTGCGCCGTCATTTTGGGTTCGGGCGATATCGGGCTGATCATGGCACGTCGCTGCACGCTCGAGGGGATTTCGGTCGAGGGCGTGTACGAGCTCATGCCGTACGCCAACGGCCTGCGCCGCAACGTCAAGAACTGCCTGGACGATTTTGGAATTCCGCTGCACCTGTCCACCACCGTCACACGTGTGATTGGGCGCGACCGAGTTGAGGCCGTCGAGGTAAGCCAGGTCGACGAGCACCTGGCGCCCATTCCGGGGACCGAGCGCATTGTTCCGTGTGACACACTGCTGCTTTCGGTGGGCTTGATTCCCGAGAACGAGCTTTCGGTTGCCGCGGGCGTAGAGCTTGACCCACGCACGCGCGGCGCCGTGGTGGACCAGAGCCTGCAGACGGGAGTGCCGGGCATCTTTGCCTGCGGCAACGTGCTGCACGTGCACGACCTGGCCGACAACGTGACGACCGAGTCTGAGCGCGCCGGCGCGGCTGCGGCGGCGTACGCGCTGGGGACCGGCGCGGGCGCCGTTCCGGACTGCGAGCTCTCGGTCTCCCCTGCCGGCATCGCGGGCTACGCGCTGCCGGGACGCATTACGACTGTGACACTCACCAGACTCAACTTCCGTGTGCGCCGACCGGTCGATGCCGCCCGCGTGAGGATCTTGGCCGACGGCGAGGAACTGTTCGCCGGCAAGGTCCGTGCGTTTAAGCCGAGCGTAATGGAGAGTTTCCCGCTACCGGCAAAGGTGATTCAACGTGCACTCGACCTGGGTACCAGCGAGATTGTCCTGTCCGTTGACCCTGCTGAGGGGGCGTAAAACCATGAGCACAAACGCAATCGAGACGCTCAAGTTCAACTGCACCACTTGCCCATCCGAGTGCCTTCTGACCGTAGAGGTAGAGCGTGACGCAGACGGCGCCGTGGCAGAAGTGCGCTCCGTGACCGGCAACAGATGCCCGCGTGGTGATAAGTTCGCACATCAGGAGCTCACCTGCCCCATGCGCGTACTCACCACCACCGTGGCCGTATCCGGAGGCGACGAGGCGTTGCTGCCCGTGCGCACGGCCGAGGCCATCCCGCTCGAACTCCACGCCCAGGCGATGGACCTCATCCGCGGCCTAGTCGTCAACGCCCCCATCCGCATGGGCGACGCCGTGCTAGAGAACCTCCTAAACGCCAACATCGACCTCATCGCCAGCATGGACATCGACCCTGCCTAGGCAGCTCATTTGGGACGGGGCTCTTGTAGCTACCCCACCATCCACCCCGCTCTCCTCAATTGCGGTGAAATAGTTCCTGATTTCCGTCAAAGCCCCGGCATCCAGGAACTATTCCACCGCAACTTATGTGGAGGCGCTTGGGATACTATGGTGGCAACCTAGCGAAAGGATGTTTCATGACACATGTCGATGACCAGCGTGTGGCGCGCGTGCTCGATGCGCTCGAGGCCCAGCACCCCGGCGCGCAGCTGCTTGTGAATGACCCGTGGTCGATCTACTATCTGACCGGGTTTTATGCCGATATGTTCGAGCGTTTTTGTGGCGTGCTGCTCGCGCGCAATGCCGAGCCGGTAATCCTAGTCAACGCTCTACACCAGCTGCCGGAATACAACAATGCCCGCGTCGCCTACCACACCGATACCGACGTCGTAACCGATGCCATCGCGAGTGAGATCGACCCAACCAAGCCGCTCGGCATCGACACCGTCATGCGCTCCGGCTTTTTGATGCCGCTTATGGAGCGCCACGCCGCCAGCGAGTTTTTCCTGGGTGACTTTGCCGTCACCGCCGCACGCACCTACAAGGATGCCGCCGAGCAGGAGCTTATGCGCGCGTCCTCGACCGCTAACGACGCTGTGATGGCCGACGCCATCAAACTCGTCCACGAGGGTGTGACGGAGCGCGAGATTGCCGACCAGATGCTCGGCCTGTATCGCAAGCACGGCTGCGAGGGCTTTAGCTTTCCGCCCATCGTGAGCTTTGGCGCCAACGCCGGCGATCCGCACCACGAACCCGACGACACCGTACTCAAGCGCGGCGACGTGGTGCTGTTCGACATTGGCGGACGCCATCGCAACTACTGCTCGGACATGACGCGCACGTTCTTTTGGGGCGAGCCGGACGAGGAGACGGCGCGCATCTACGACATCGTGCGCCGCGCCAACGAGGCCGCCGAGGCGCTCATCGCACCGGGCGTGCGCATGTGTGACCTGGACCGCGCCGCACGCGACGTGATTGAGGATGCGGGCTATGGGCAGTACTTTACGCATCGCCTGGGACACTCGATCGGCTTGCAGGACCACGAGCCGGGCGACGTTTCACTCGTCAACGAGCAGGTTATCGAGCCGGGCATGACCTTCTCCATCGAACCGGGCATCTACCTCCCCGGCCGCACCGGCATCCGCATCGAGGACCTGGCCCTCGTGACCGAGCCCGGCGTCGAGATCCTCAACGCCTACCCCCACGAACCAGTCCGCCTAGACTAGCCAATGTGTTAAAGGGACAGCCCCCTTTGACACATCCCACAAACGCTCTGCCACGAAAACGGCCCATCTACTACGTTCAACCCGCATGGGTCGACCATAACTGGGTTGTTGCAAAACCCGCAAGCCGTCTACCTGCGGTTTTAATTTTGCGATTCACGGTATGGTCGAGGGTAGTCGCCAAAACGTAGTAGATAGCCCCATTTCGTGGCAAGCGAGTCAACTCGGGGCACAGGACAGCTAAAAAGCCCCGTCCCAAATTGCCTGCTTTTGAGTTGCGGTGATATACGGACTGTTTGAGGCTTCCGGCTTGTAGAACAGTCCGTATTTCACCGCAACTGATGAGGGGATGGGCTAGCGCAACAGGCCTGCTACTTCGCCGGCTAGGGTGATGGTGCCGGCTGCTACGAAGGACTCGCCCGCGGCATCGAGGGCCGCGAGGGCCTCGGGCACGCTGGGGTACACACCGGCAAGCTTGTTGGCGTCCACAAGTGCGGCGAGCTCATCTGCCGGCAGGGCGCGATCGGAATCGGTCTGGGTCACGACCACGCGCGGGAAGGCCGGGATCAGAACATCGACGATTCCCGCCACGTCTTTGTCTGCCAGCGCGGCACACAGCAGCGTGGGGCGATTCTCCACGCACGGGTCGATCTCGTCCAGCGCGCTCACAAAGTTCTCGCAGCTCTGAGGGTTATGGCAGGCATCGATGAGCTTAAGCGGATCGGTTCCCAGCACGTCAAAACGACCCGGCGTGGGGCAACCCATAAGCGAAGCGTCGAGCGCATCGTGGTCGAGCTCGCGGCCCAGATAACCCTCGCAGAGCATAATCGCGCACGCGGCATTCTGCGGATGATACGCCGGCTTGACCATGCTCGACGTATAAATCGCGCGCGGCGTGGTGCAGCTGAACTCAACTGTATCGCCCACATGCGCCGGCACCTTCGTCGTGACGTGGCTCACCACGAGCGGCACGATGCCGCACGCGCGGCAACGGGCATCCATCACGCGCTGAACGCTCGCCTCGTGCGTGCCCTCGCCCAAAACAACCAAGCGCCCGGGTTTGATAACCGCAGCCTTCTCCCCCGCAATGGCCTCGAGCGTGTCGCCCAAAATACGTGTGTGATCGAGCCCGATGCCCGTAATGGCAACGGCGACGGGATTGGTCGCGCTCGTGGCGTCCCAACGTCCGCCCATGCCGACTTCGAGCACGGCAACATCCACCGCAGCCTCGGCAAACACCACAAGCGCAGCGGCCGTCAGCAGGTCAAACGGCGTGATGGAATAGGCGCGCTCCCCCGCCGCCACACGGCGCGCATTCACGCGACGCCCTGCCTCGACAGCTACCGAAACGCCACGGGCAAAGGCCTCGTCGCTTACAACGTGCCCGTCAACCTCCATGCGCTCGGGATAGCGCACCAGCTGCGGCGACGTATACAGCGCGGTCTTGAGCCCCTCGCCGCGAAGGATAGCAGCCGAAAAACGCGTAGTCGAAGTCTTGCCATTGGTACCGGCGACCTGAATGCAATCAAAAAACTCATCCGGACGACCCAGCTCATCGAGCATATCGACAACCGTCTCGAGCAGAGGGCCAGCATCCCCAGAAATCCGCCCCGTATCAGCAGCAAGTCCCACAGCCTCACCAAACGAAAGCAAATCAAACGAAAAAGGAACGACATACGACCCAGAACGCTTAGCCATAACCCAAAGTCCCCCATAACAGAAAAAGAGGCCCACCAAATAGAATGAGCCCCTCGCGTTGACAATATCAGCCTTTACCCGATTGCAGCGAGATCAAGGCCACAACCAAGTGGCCCTAACCTACCAGTTGCAAACAACCACGTAAACGAACTAGGAGCGGCCCGATGCTTTGCTCGCCGCAAGTTCCGCACGCAAAGGACAGCACTTAATGTGCTGTCCGTCTTGCGCAGGACTGTCCGCAGCGGAGAGCAAAGCATCGGGACGCGCCCCTCAGTAAGCCCTACGAGAAGTCAGCAACCTGAGCAGTCAGCGCCGCCAGGATCTCCTTGAGCTCAGCTGCACGGTCCCTCTTCTTCTGGACCACCGCGGGCGCGGCCTTGGCCACAAAGCCCTCGTTGGCGAGCGTCTTCTCGCAGCCGGCGAGCTCCTTCTGGGCCGCGGCGATCTCCTTCTCCAGGCGTGCCTTCTCGGCCGAAAGGTCAACCTTGCCCTCGAGAACCACAAAGACCTCGACGCCGCTGTCGACCACGGCAATGCTCGCAGCCGGCTTCTCAACGTCGGTGCCTATAACCAGCGAAGACGTGTTGGCCAGCGGCTCGATGGTCGAGCGCAGGCTCTCGAGCTTCTCAATGTCCTCGGCACCAGCGCGCACGACCACGTCGAGCTCGGCCTTGGGGCTCAAGCGATAACGCGAACGGGTGGCACGGGCGGCAGACACGACGGCGCGGCACAGCTCAAACGCGCGCTCGGCGTCCTCGTCAACATACTTAGCGTAGTCGGCGGGCTCCGGCCACTTGGCAATCATGAGCGCCTCGGCGCGGTCCACGTTGCCCTCGGCGTCCAGATCGAGCACGCTCGCAGGCATGTTGTCCCAAATCTCCTCGGTGACAAACGGCATGAGCGGGTGCATCAGGCGAATGGAGGTGTCGAGCACAAAGATCAGGTTGCGCTGGGCCTGCAGACGGCCCTCGCCCTTCAGGCGGGCCTTGGTGACTTCGACGTACCAGTCGCAGACCTCGTTCCAGAAGAACTGCTGCACGCCGCGGGCCATGTCGCCAAAGGTGTAGTTCTCAATACCCTCGGTGACCATCTTTACGGCCTTGGCCAGGCGGCTGAACATCCAGGCGTCGGCCGGCGTCTCCACGACGGGCTCGCCAGGCGTGTAGCCCTCCATGTTCATGAGCAGGAAGCGGCTGGCGTTCCAGATCTTGGTCACAAACGACTTAGCCTGATCGGTGCGCGGGCTGTCGATGAGCTTCTTGGTCTTCTTGTCGATGTTCGCGTCGAACTTGACGTCCTGGTTGTTGGTGCAGAGCGTCAGCAGGTTGTAGCGCATGGCGTCGGCGCCGTACATACCAATGAGGTCCATGGGGTCAACGCCGTTGCCCTTGGACTTGGACATGCGGCTGCCATCCTTGGCAAGGATCGTCGGGTAGATGACGACGTCCTTAAACGGCACCTCGTCCAGGAAATACAGCGAGCTCATGACCATGCGGGCGACCCACAGCGCGATGATGTCACGCGCGGTGACGAGCGCCGTCGTGGGGTGATGGCCCTCGAGGAGCTCCGGCTTTTGCGGCCAGCCCTGCGTGGCAAAGGTCCACAGCTGCGAGCTAAACCAGGTGTCCAGCACGTTCTCGTCCTGATGCACGTGATGGCCGCCGCACTTGGGGCACACGTCGGTGTCCTCGGTCAGGGCGTCCTCCCAGCCGCAGTCCTCGCAGTAGAACACGGGGATGCGGTGGCCCCACCACAGCTGGCGGCTAATGCACCAATCCTTGAGGTTCTCCATCCAGGTGGTGTAGGTCTGCGTCCAGCGCGCGGGATGGAAGGTGACCTTGCCGGAATTGACGGCGTCGAGCGCCGGCCCCTTGAGCTTGTCGACGGCGACGAACCACTGCTCAGAAAGCCACGGCTCAAGCGCGGCGTCGCAACGGTAGCAATGCATGACGGAGTGATCGAGGTCCTCGACGTGATCGAGCAGGTCGTGCTCCTCGAACCACTTGATGACGGCCTCGCGGCACTCGTCGCGGTTCATGCCGGTAAACTCGCCGTAGCCCTCGACGACCACCGCGTGCTCGTCGAAAATGTTGATCTGCGGCAGGTCGTGGGCCTGACCCATGGCATAGTCGTTGGGGTCGTGGGCCGGAGTAACCTTAACGAAGCCGGAACCGAAGTTGGCGTCGACATGCCAATCCTCAAAGATAGGAATCTCGCGTTCGACGATGGGGAGCTTGACGGTCTTACCCACGAAGGCGGCCTTCTCGGGGTCCTTCGGGGAGACGGCGACGCCCGTGTCGCCGAGCATGGTCTCGGGGCGCGTGGTGGCGACGACAATGTAGTCCTGGCCGTTGACCGGCTCGGTCAGCGGGTAGCGCAGGTGCCACAGGTGGCCCTTCTCGTCCTTGTACTCGGCCTCGTCGTCCGAGATAGCGGTAGTGCAGTTGGGGCACCAGTTGACGATGCGCTTGCCGCGGTAAATCAGACCGTCGTGGTACCAGTCGCAGAAGACCTTGCGCACGGCCTGCGCGTAGTCCTCGTCCATGGTAAAGCGCTCGTTATCAAAGTCGACGGAGCAGCCCATGCGCTTGATCTGCTCGACGATGATGCCGCCGTACTCGTGGGTCCAATCCCAGCAAGCGTCGACAAACTTGTCGCGACCAATCTCCAGGCGGCTGATGCCCTCGCTCTTGAGCTTCTTGTCGACCTTGGTCTGCGTGGCGATACCGGCGTGATCGGTTCCGAGCACCCAGCGCGTGGACTTGCCGCGCATGCGGGCCATACGAATGATGGCGTCCTGAATGGAGTCGTCGGTAGCGTGACCCATGTGAAGCTTGCCGGTAACGTTGGGAGGCGGAATGGTGACGGTGCAGTCGCCCACGCCCTCACGGCGCTTGTAGTAGCCGCCGTCGAGCCACTTCTGCAGGATCGCCGGCTCGTTGGTCGACGGATCGTAGTTCTTGGGCATCTCTTCCATATATCTCTCCCTGTCCCGCCGGGGAGGAATGTAGGCCCGATTTTCGCTCGGTCAGGTCCTGGGCTCGCTCGAAGACCACATTAAGTGGTCTTCGGCTCGTGCGGAATCTACGAAAATCGGGCCTACATTCCTCCCCTTAGGTATCGATTACTTCAGTCATTAATGACTTCGCTGAGGCTTAAACAAACACACAGAATAACACAGGTAGTTGGGGTTATTGCGCATATATAAAATAGCCTCCGACCGCGGGTGGTCGGAGGCTATTTGCAAACACGTTTTAGGCTGGTCTAGCCGTAGATGCGCTGGGGCTGCTCTTCGCCCTTTACGGAGGCTTCGGTCACGACGACCTTGGAAACGCCCTCCTCGCTGGGGAGGTCGAACATCGTCTGCTGCAGCACGTCCTCGCAGATGGAGCGCAGGCCGCGGGCGCCGGTCTTGCGGGCGAGCGCCATGCGGGCGATCTCGTGCAGGGCGGCATCCTCAAACTCAAGCTCAACGTCCTCGAGCTGGAACATCTTACGGTATTGACGCACCACGGCGTTCTTGGGCTCGGTCAGGATCGACACCAGGTCATCCTCGTCGAGCGCCTGCGTCTGGGTGACGACGGGCGTACGTCCCACAAACTCGGGGATCATGCCAAAGGCGTTGAGGTCCTGCGGGAGCACCTGACGCAGCAGGTCGTTCTCGTCGACCGAGGTGGGGCCGGCGATCTCGGAGTTAAAGCCCACGCCCTTGTTGCCCACGCGATCGGCGATGATCTTGTCCAGACCCACAAAGGCACCACCGCAGATGAACAGGATGTTGGTCGTATCGATCTGCAGCAGCTCCTGCTGGGGATGCTTGCGGCCGCCGGTGGGCGGAACGCTGGCCACCGTGCCCTCAAGAATCTTAAGCAGCGCCTGCTGAACACCCTCGCCCGAAACATCGCGAGTGATGGAGAGGTTCTCGGCCTTGCGGGCAATCTTGTCGATCTCATCGACATAGATGATGCCCACCTGCGCGCGCTCAATGTCGCCATCGGCGGCGTTGATGAGCTTGAGCAGGATGTTCTCCACGTCCTCGCCCACATAGCCGGCCTCGGTGAGCGCGGTGGCATCGGCGATGGCAAACGGCACCTCGAGGATGCGCGCGAGCGTCTGGGCCAACAAGGTCTTGCCGGTACCGGTGGGACCGAGCAGCAGGATGTTGGACTTGGCGAGCTCTACCTCGTCCATATCGTCGTCGAGCTGGCCGCCCATGCCGCCAGCCTCGTCAAAGGCCGAAAGCGCGGCGCCTCCCTCGATCACGCGGCGATAGTGGTTGTACACGGCAACCGACATGGCGCGCTTGGCGTCCTCCTGGCCCATGACATAAGCCGAAAGCTCGTCATAGATCTCGTGCGGCGTCGGCACATGCGTGATGACCTGGCGTTCGTCCTCGAGCTCAAAGCCCTCGGTCTCGGGGTCCACAGCGGGCTGGGATGCAGCCTGGCCGTGGTCGTTGAGAAAGCCCGGCAGCTTGCCGTTGCGGGCAGCGTCCATAAAGTCCGAAGCCAGCGACTCCTCCAAGATCTCGGAGCAGGCGGCGACGCACTCGTCGCAGATAAAGATATTAGTCGGACCCTTCACCAGGCGGCGAACCTGACCTTGCTCTTTTCCGCAGAAGGAGCAGCGGATGGGGTTGCCGTTCTCGTCGAAGCCGTCCTGCATGTTACCGGCCATCCTAGGCATCCTTCGCGGCGAGGTCGCGCGAGGTGACAATGCGGTCGATCAGACCGTAGTCGAGGGCCTCGGCAGCCGTGAGGTAGTTATCGCGCTCGGTATCGGCCTGGACCTTCTCGATGGGCTGACCCGATGCGTCGGACAGAATCTGGTTGAGCTCGCGACGGGTCTTCTTGATCTCCTCGGCCACGATCTCGATCTCGGTCTGCTGGCCCTGTGCACCGCCGCTGGGCTGGTGAATCATGACCTTGGAGTGCGGCAGGCAGAAGCGCTTGCCCTTGGCGCCGGCCGAAAGCAGCACGGCGGCCATGGACGCGGCCATACCGACGCAGATGGTGGAGACCTGCGGCTTGATAAAGTTCATGGTGTCCAGAATCGCCAGGCCGGAGTAGACCTCGCCGCCGGGCGAATTGATGTAGAGCGAGATATCCTTCTCGGCATCCTGGCTCTCAAGATGCAACAGCTGGGCAACGACCAGGTTGGCGCTGACGGAGTTGATCTCCTCGCCCAAGAAGATGATGCGATCGTTGAGCAGGCGCGAATAGATATCGTAGCTGCGCTCGCCGCGCGGCGTCTGCTCGATAACGTATGGCACGAGGGCGGAATCGAACTTAGCGATCATACGCATCTCCATTTCTCTCTTGCGGACCAAATTGGTTCTAGATAAACGTACGGTGCCCGCATGCTATGCATTGGCTGGCACCGTACGAAGCAACCGGATAACCGGTGTATAACTTTACCCCATCACGGGCGCACGCATGCGCTCGCGGGCAAGGTGGCGAGAATTACTCGGCGTCCTTGGCGGTCTCGTCGACCTCGGTCACCTTGGCGTTCTCGACCAGGTGGTCGACGGCCTTGGAGCGACGGATGGACTCGCGGACGGCAGGCATGCGGCCATCGGCGATGAACTCGGCCTTGGAAGCCTCGACGTCCTTGACGCCAGCCTTCTCGAACTCGGCGTTGACGTCGTCCTCGGTAACCTCAATCTTGAGCTCGCGGGCGAGGGCGTCCAGAGCCAGGGACTCACGGGCAACGTCGTTGGCCTGCTTGTGCAGGTCGCCGATGAACTGCTCCATGGTCAGACCGGAAGCGGGCAGCCAGGTGTCCAGGGTCATGCCGCGGGCAGCGAGGTTGGACAGGAAGTTCTGGCCAAGCTCCTCAAAGACGGACTGCTCGTAGTCGGCGTCCATCTCGTCGAGCTGCAGGCGCTCGGCGAGAGCGGAGACGCAACGGTTCTCCTTCTCGGCCGGGAGGCGGGAAGCCTTGTCCTGCTCGATCTCGATCTTGATGGCATCGCGCATGGCCTCGATGCTATCGAAGCCAAAGTCGGACTTGACGAGCTCGTCGGTGAGCTCGGGGGTGTTGCGGACCTTGATGCCCTTGACGGTGACCTCGACGGTGTGGGTCTCGGCCTCCTCGCCCTCCTCGGCCTCGTCGGTCCAGGTGACGGACTTGACGTCGTCAACGTTGGCGCCGATCAGAGCCTCGTTGAACTCGGCGGGGTTGCTGTCGCTACCGGCGATGAGCATACGGCCCTCGGCGGCAAAGTTGTCGGCGTTCTCGACGGCCTTGAGGTCGACGGTAACGTAGTCCTCGGCCTCGACAGCGCGGCCCTCAACGTCCTCGAAGGTGGCACGGTAGTTGAGGAGCATCTCGACCTGGTTGTTGATCTCGGACTCAGTGACCTCCGCAGGGGGCATCTCGATCTCGACGGCGTCGAAGGAGGAGAGCTCAGCGGCGGGACGCAGGGAGAACTCGACGGTGTAGGTGTAGTCCTCGTGATCCTTGGCGAGGTCGAGATCCTTGTAGTCACCGCTCTTGGTGGGGACGATGTCCAGCTCGTTGAGGACGGCGGGCTCGTTGGCGGCGATCAGGTCGTTGGTGGCCTGAGCGAGGGTAGCCTCGGCGCCAAGAGCGGAATCGATGACCGGACGGGGAGCCTTACCGGCACGGAAGCCCGGGAAGCGGTACTTCTTGGCGGTGTCCTTGTAGGCCTTCTTGATCGCGGCGTCGACGTCGGCGGCCGGGATGGTGACCGTAGCGGTGAGCTTGGCGTCCTTGACGTCAGAAGCGGTGATGTTCAACACGTTCCTCCTCATACTGCCCAGCTTATCTGAGGTGCTGGTACCTTTATGCAACAAAGTGTCGCGACGGCCAGGGCCGACGCAGGTGCGATGGTGCGGGCGAAAGGACTCGAACCTTCACGGGAATCCCACCAGAACCTAAATCTGGCGCGTCTACCAATTCCGCCACGCCCGCATGAGCGCACAGATTAGGAATGATAGCAGATACGAACGACAAGCGCACGCACACGTTTTACAGGCTCACGACCTCACCACGAGTTACAGCGGAACAGGGTAGCTCCTGCAGCCCACAATTCGGTCGAAAAGTGGGCTGCAGTTTCCCCGGGCTCGGCAAAGAGCGGATACAGCGGCTCCTTGCCTACTCCCCCAGCAGGGCCTTCTCGGGCGTAATGGGCAGCGAGCGAACCTGGTGGCCGGTGGCGTGCGCCACGGCCGAGGCAACGGCGGCGAGCGGCGTGTTGATGACGACCTCGCCGATCGACTTGGCGCCAAACGGACCCGTCGGCTCGTAGCTCGGCTCAAAGGCCACGCGAATGCTGCCGATATCCAGGCGCGTGGGCAGCTTATAGCTCATAAAGTTGCCGGTGCGCAGGCGGCCGCGGTCGTCATGCTCGACGATCTCGTAGAGCGCGTGGCCGATACCCTGAGCAATGCCGCCCTCGGCCTGGACGCGCGCGAGCGCCTCATTGATCACGGTGCCGCAGTCCACAGCCGCCGCATAGTCCACCACGGTCACCTTGCCGGTGGCCTTGTCGACCTCAACCTCGGCAATGCCGGCCATAAACGGCGGAGGCGAAACGGGCAGGCAGGCAGAGGCATGTGAGGTCAGCGCGTCGCCGCCCGCGATGTTCTTGACGCACAGGTTGGCAAAGTCACGCAGCGTGAGGTAGCGGTTCTGCTCGCGCGCGGCACGCTCGTCGGACAGACGCACGTACTGGCCATCGAAGACCACGTCGGCGGCGTCCACGTCCCACATCTGGGCTGCCTTGGCGCAAATCTTCTCACGCAGCTCGGTCGCGGCGTTCTTGGCGGCAAGGCCCGTCACGTACGTACCCGAGCTCGCGTACGAGCCGGCGTCAAACGGCGACACATCGGTGTCAACGCCGCGCACCACGATCATCGAACTCTCCACGCCCAGCTCCTCGGCGGCAATCTGCGCCAGGATCGTGTCGACGCCCATGCCGTTATCGGTGGCGCCGGTGCCGATGGTAATGAAGCCGTCCTCTTCCAAGCGCATGTCGATGCCGGCGATATCCACGTTGGAAATGCCCGATCCCTGCATGGTGAGCGCACACCCCAGAGCACGCACGCGGTCGCCCAGGTCGACGGCTAGCGGCTTGTCGCGCCAACCGATCATGTCCATCGCGCGCAGCAGGCAGCGGTCGAGCGCGCAGGCGTTGAGCTTCTCGTTGTAGTACTGCGGCATGATCTCGCCCTCGCGCACCATGTTCTTAAGGCGCAGGTCGGCGGGGTCCATGTGCAGCATGTCGGCGAGCTCGTTGACGGCGCTCTCCACGGCAAACTGGCCCTGGGTGGCACCGTAGCCGCGATACGCGCCGCCGCGGTTGGTGTTGGTGTAGACGGCGTCCCAGCTAAAGCGGCTCGCCTTTACATGGTTGTAGATGGGCAGGCTCTTGTGGCCCGAAAGGCCAATCGTCGTGGTGGCGTGCTCGCCGTACGCGCCGGCGTTGGACAGCGTGTGCAGATCGATGGCCGTGATGGTGCCGTCGTTCATAGCGCCCAACTTAACGGTCATCTGCATCTGGTGGCGCGAGTTGCCCGCGGTGATAGTCTCCTCGCGGGTGTAGCAGCAGTAGCTCGGACGGCCGGTCTGCTGGGTCACGAACGCCACGAAGATCTCGCAGCAACCCGTCTGCTTGGAGCCAAAGCCGCCGCCGATGCGCGGCTTGATGACCTGCACCTGCGACTGCGGAATATCGAGCGACTGCGCGACCATGCGGCGCACGTGGAAGGGCACCTGCGTAGAGGTGGTCACCGAGATGCGCCCAAACGCGTCGGTCGTCGCGAAGGCTCGGAAGGTCTCCATGGGCGCGGTCTGCGTGGCCTGGCTGGTGTAGGTGCGCTCAAAGACGATGTCGCTCTGGGCGAACGCCTCGTCAAGGTTGCCAAAATCGCTCGTGCCACTGCACACTAGGTTGCGCGGAACGTCGCCACCCTGCGGGAACATAAAGGTCACGTCGCCCTCGGGGTGTACCACGATGTCGTTATCGAGCGCCTGGGTAAAGTCGAGCAGGGGCTCGAGTACCTCGTAGTCGACCTTGATGAGCTTGAGCGCCTTGTCGGCGGCCTCCTCGGTCTCGGCGGCGACGATCGCCACCTCCTCGTTTTGGTAGCGTACGAGGTTCTCAAGGATCAGGCGGTCGTAGGGACTCGGCTGTGGATAGCTCTGGCCAGCGATGGTAAAGCGGCGCTTGGGCACGTCCTCGTAGGTGTAGACGCCCACCACGCCAGGCACCTTCAGGGCGCGCGACGTGTCGATGGAGCGGATCTTGGCGCGCGCATACGGGCTGCGCTTGAGTTTGACGATGAGCGCGCCGGCGGGCACCAGGTCACCCGTGTAGACGGGACGGCCCTCGAGCAGCGCCTTCGAGTCCTTCTTGGGCTGCTTGTGGGTGATCTGCTTGTACGCAACACCATCGCAGCTGGTGTCGTTGACCGGCAGCTCGGGCATCTCAAAGCCCACCTGCACGCCGGACTCGTTGAGGAAGCGGACGATGGCGCGCAGCTGGCTCTCGTAGCCGCTGCAACGGCAGAGGTTGCCGGCGAGCTGGCGCGACAGCTCCTCGCGCGTGGCGACGAGGCTCGGGTCCTCCTTGGCGGCGCGGGCAAGCGCCAGTACGTTCATGATAAGGCCGGGGGCGCAAAAACCGCACTGCTCGGCGCCTTCGGCAGCCATCGCACGGGCCAGCGCCTCAGACTCGGCTTTGAGGCCCTCGAGCGTGGTGATGGTGTGGCCCTCGACGCGAGCGGCGGGAACCGAGCAGCTCAGCACCGGGTCGCCGTCGAGCCACACCGTGCACAGGCCGCAGTTGGTGGTCTCG
This sequence comes from uncultured Collinsella sp., assembly GCA_902470895.1. GTDB lineage: Bacteria > Actinomycetota > Coriobacteriia > Coriobacteriales > Coriobacteriaceae > Collinsella. The sequence goes on along the minus strand of CABRID010000007.1, from coordinate 5,053 downwards.
CAGGCGCAGCGCACCGACGCGCAGCCCTGCTCGCGCAACAGCGCAAAGAGCATGGTATCGGGGGCAATCTGAACCTTGACCTTGCGGTCGTTGAGCGTAAAGGAAAGATCGATGAGTTTGGCAGCCATTAGCGCACCTCGCTAGAATCGACGCCGGGCACGCGGCGGCAGGAATACTCGTCCGTGGCAAACTTAGGAATCTGCACGCCCTCGAGCTCGTGCGCAAGCGCGGCCGAAAGCTCGATGCCGGCGGCGCGACGCACAGCCTGGACGGCAAGCGGGGCCGAGATGCGGCGGCGGTAGTCGGCCGAGCCCCACAGGTTGGTGCCGTAGCTCAGCGCGCGTACGGACGCGGCCAGGGCACGCAGCTCGTCCTCGGAAGGATGCTCGTTGGTAAGGCCGCACGCCTCGCCCTGCAGCAGGTTCGCGCGCAGCGGGCGGGCACCCACAGTGACGTGCCAGGTGTTGTCCCACCAGGCGGCGGTAACGTTCAGCGAGGGAAAGTCGGTCGCGGCCTTGCGCACGGCCTCGTAGCTCGCACGGTAATCGTGCTTGACGACCACGACATGTTCGATAACGTCGCGCACGTAGCCCATGTCAACGAACTCCGCGAGCGGCACGCGGCCGGCGCCCGTCAACTCAACATAGGAATCGAGCGCGAGAAAGGCGGAGAGAACGTCCGAGAAGCCAAAGCGGCCGTAGATGCTGCCGCCCACCGTGGCGGTATTGCGCAGCTGCACGCCCACGATGTCGTGGACGGCGAACTCAAAGACATTGTTGACAAGCGCGTTGAGCCCGGCATGACGCTCGAGCTGGCGCAGGGTGCACATGGCACCGATGCGAAACTCGGTCTCGGTCTCCTCGATCTGATCGAGTCCGCAGGCCGAAAGGTCAATCGCCGTCGCCACGCGACGCGAACCCAGGCGCATCCAGATGCCGCCGCCCACAATCTTGTTGTTGCGGTTCTTCTGTAAGAGCTCATAGGCTTCGGCCGCGTTTCCAACACGGACGTAGGTACCGAACTTGAGCACGTTCTCCCCCATCTCTTCACTTGTCCAGTACTTTTAAGTGTACCAAACGAGGGGCCGCACACCGTTTTAGGACAAAATCCACCCACCCATCCATAACTTGCGGTGATATACGGACTGATTAGCCGTTCTGGGACGCTAAACAGTCCGTATATCACCGCAAGTTATGAGGAGTCCTCCGGGATAGAAAAGGCTCCCAGCCGGATAGCTGGGAGCCTCATCACATGCTATGTCGAGCGAAGATTTAGCAGACGCCCTGGGCGAGCATGGCGTCGGCAACCTTCAGGAAGCCGGCGATGTTGGCGCCCATGACAAAGTTGCCCTCCTGGCCATACTCCTTGGCGGTGTCGTCCACGTTGTGGAACATGCCACGCATGAGCTGCTCGAGCTTGCCGTCGACCTCCTCGAAGGTCCAGGACAGGTGCTCGGCGTTCTGGCTCATCTCCAGGCCGGACACGAGCACGCCGCCGGCGTTGGCAGCCTTACCGGGCATAAAGGCGACACCGTTCTCCTGGAAGTAGGTCGTGGCCTCGATGGTCGTGGGCATGTTCGCGCCCTCGCCGACCACCATGCAGCCGTTGGCGACGAGCGCCTGGGCATCCTCGAGCAGCAGCGTGTTCTCGCGAGCGCAGGGCAGCGCGATGTCGCAGGGCAGCTGCCACACGCCGCGGCCGTCGCCCTCGTGCCACACGGCATTGGGCTTCTCGTCAACGTACATGGCGAGCGTGACACCCTTGTCGTGGCCGGAGCGCTTCTTGTTGTAGACATGCTCGAGCACGGTGTAGTCGATGCCGTCGGGATCCTCGACCCAGCCGTGGGTGTCGGAACAGGCCAGCACCTTGCCGCCGAGCTGGGCAACCTTCTGGACCGCGTAGATGGCGACGTTACCGGAGCCGTGAACGACGACGTTCTTGCCCTCGAAGGAGTCTCCGCGGCTCTTGAGGTACTCGTCCACAAAGTAGGCCAGGCCGTAGCCGGTGGCCTCGGTACGGGCGAGCGAGCCGCCAAAGGAGAGGCCCTTGCCGGTGAGGACGCCGGTCCACTCGTTGGTCAGGCGCTTGTACTGACCGAACAGGTAGGCAACCTCGCGGCCGCCAACGCCCAGGTCGCCGGCGGGAACGTCGGTGTTGGGGCCGATGTGGCGATAGAGCTCGGTCATGAAGGACTGGCAGAAGTGCATGATCTCGTTGTTGGACTTGCCCTTGGGGTCAAAGTCGGAGCCGCCCTTGCCGCCGCCCATGGGAAGGGTGGTCAGGCTGTTCTTGAGGATCTGCTCCAGACCCAGGAACTTGAGCATACCCAGGGTGACCGTCGGGTTAAAGCGCAGGCCGCCCTTGTAGGGTCCAATGGCAGAGTTGAACTCGACACGGTAACCGCGATTGACCTGAACCTTGCCCTGGTCGTCGACCCAGGGAACACGGAACATAACGATGCGCTCGGGCTCGACGAGGCGCTCAAGCAGGGCGGCCTCCTCGTACTCGGGATGGGCGTCGAGCGCCGGCTGGATGGTGCCGAGGATCTCGGTCGCGGCCTGGATGAACTCAGGCTGCTCGGGATAGCGGGCCTTGAGCTCGTCGAGAACTTTCTGCGTGTAGCTCATGCTTCCTCCAATTGATGGAAAAGAAAAGTGTCGTTCGAGGCGCCCCATGCGCCCCGAGCTTTATCGAGTATGGATAATATCGCACTGTTGCAGCAAAGTTTCGCATAAGCCGACGAGCAGATGTTTCGTTTTGATTACGATGCAGGTAGAAGCGTTTTTGAGTGCCTGACGTGCAAAACCCGTGTTTCAAACCTGTTTCGTCCACGTGTTCTAAACCACCACATTGGGGACAGGCACCTTTGTGGTGGTGTTGTGGGTAGAGGACGAGCTGGTGGTAGTCGGCGGGGGTTACGCGGCCCTCGGTGGCGGCGCGGAAGGCGGCGAGGGCATCGCCCGAGAACGGCATGGCCCAGCACAGTCCGCAGCCGGCGGTGATGGAGCCGGGCAGCGGCGTGATGCGCCCAGGAACACCGGCGGCAAGGCACAGCTGTTCGCATTCCATCACATCGAAGGTGCTGTCGAACGACACGATGATTTTGCGTTCATGGTCGAGAGCATCACCGGACGGGCCTTCGCGGTGTGCATCGCGATACGCCGCGGCGGCCGCTTCCTCTTCCGCAGTATGTCCACAGCCACCGCAACCGCAGGTACAGGGTTCGGACCCGTCGCAAGTGCAAGGTTCTCCCGTGTCGGGACAAATATCGTGAGACATGGCAACTCCAATCGTCTAGGCGAGTAACTCGGCCGCCGCAAACTCCTCGGGCGTATTGACGTTCTCGAAGCAGAGCGTCGAGCCGGCGACCGCGACAATCTGAGGCTCGTCCAAATACCCGGCATTCACCCGGTCGATCAGGCAGCGGATTCGCTGACGGTCATCGGCGAGCAGCTCTTGGGCAACCGGCGCACACGCGACACGGCGCCAGACGGCGCAAAGCGGCTCAATCCCCCGCTCCTCGCGCGGCACGCACACGTCGAGTGCCTCGGCCTCAGCACGATCGGCAAGCGCGCCGATGAGTTCCGGCGAGACAAACGGCATATCGCAGGCGACGATCGCCACGAGCGGCAATCGGGCCGCGGCCAACGAGCTCGCGATGCCGCGCATGGCACCGGCGGGACCGTCGACGTCCATCACCACGCGGGGGCACAGGCCATCAAACATAAACTCCTCAAGATAGGCAAGCTCGCTGGGACGCGAAGTCGTCACGACCAACTCGCCGGCAACTGGCGCCAGCCGACCCAGCACGCGCTCGATGAGCGGCTCGCCGCAAAACGCCATGCGCGCCTTATCGCAGCCCATGCGCGACGACAACCCGCCCGCCTGGACGACACAAGAAAGATCGGCACGTCTTACGGTAGTCATACGACAAAACACCTCCATCGGCATGCTCGAAACCCGATGCACGAAGCTAAATACAGCCGCCGAAATAGCGGCGCTACGAAAAGCTCGTGCAAAAACAAAACAGCGCCTTTGCGGCACGCAGCAAGACCGCGAGCACAAAAGCGCTGGTAGCGTATGGCGGGAACGTATGTGAATCGAACACATCCAAGACGTTTTGCACGCCTCGCAACGGTTTTGAGGACCGCGGAGCCCACCGGAGCCCATCCGTTCCCAAGTGCGGCGGTATTTTACCAAACCGAGCGGGCCCCATCCCAAAAAGACGAGCAAGAAGTTGCGGTGGAATAGTTCCTGTATTTGCTGCCAAAGCCTCCAAATAGGAACTATTTCACCGCAACTGAGGAGGCGGGAGCGGGTGACCGGCCTAGCGTAGGGACCTCAGGCCGCCGGCCTCCTTATCGAGCACCGTAAAGCGCACGGCATCCAGGTGCTCCAAGATGCTGATGGCGCGTTTGCGCGACACGCCCAGGGCCTCGCGCAGCACGCTCGTGGTGGCAGCGCCGCCGGCTGCCTCAATGGCGGCGGCGACGAGTTCGCGTGCATGGGCCTCGGCGGCAGCGGACAGGGCAACGTCGCGCTCGACCTTCACGATCGAGCGGTTGAGCGAAAGCTCGCGCAGGGCACGCGTCATGGTGTCGCGATCGAGCTGCAGCTGCTCGCCCACCTCGGGCAACGTCGGTGCATCGAGGCCAGCTTCGTCCAGCAAGGCAACGATACGTTCGCAAGCCTCTCGCACCACGCGTGCCGCCGCGGCAGCCGAATGCGGATCGAATACCTCGGCGCCCTCGGCGGCGCACACGCCACGCGAGCAGCCCTCGGCAATCAGAGCCGCGGCAACGCCTTCATCAGCGGCAGGCCACGCGGCATGGGCAACGGCGCCAGGCGTAAAGCCCGTCTCCTTGGGGGCCGCCGCGTGCATGGCTGACAGGGTCGCCGCCAGTGAATCCATCGCAGCGTCGAGCACCACGGTGTCCGCCAAGAGGTCCGCATCGCCCACGGCAAGCTTGTGAACGGAGCCCTGCGCCACCAACCCGCGCAGCGCGGTATCTGTCTCTTATACACATCTCCGAGCCCACGAGACCGAGGCTGA
>CABRID010000006.1 GCA_902470895.1 uncultured Collinsella sp. | reverse complement strand
CATGCGAACCTCCAGTCCGGACCGCTTCACGGTCCAACTTTCTGTCCGCACCCCCAAACGCATCCCAAGCTGCCCCAGATTTATACGTATCTGAACTAACTGTCCAGACCATTACGAACCAGGCCTCTTGTCAGCCCCAAGTGATCCGTTTTCCTCCGTCCCCAACGGATCAACAAGAAAAGAGGGGCTGTCCCACACTTGGCGGGACAGCCCCTCTGGCTTCGATATGTGCAATACGGCCCGTTAGAAACCCTGACCGTAGCCTTGACCCTGACCCTGCTGGCCCAACAGCTCCTCCAGGTACTGGCGCAGCTGCTCGTCGGTAATACCGCCGTTGCCGGTGTCGGTCGAACTGTCATCCTGCTGCTGGTTCTGCAGCTCCTCATCGGAGCCCAGCTCGACGGTGACCTTCTTCTCTTCCTTGCCGCGCATGAGCGTGATCTCGACCTTCTCGCCCACCTCGTGGCTGCGCAGGGCGATGATCAGACCATCGGCGCTCGTAATCTCGTCGTCGCCCAGCTTGGTGATGACATCGCCCTCTTGGATGCCAGCCTTGGCGGCGGGACCGTCCTCGACGACACTCGCCACGTACGCGCCGCTATCGGTGCTCAGCTTGTTGGTGCGGGCGTTGAGCGCGTTGACGCTCGAAAGCGTGGCGCCCAGGTACGGGTGCACCGGCGTCTTACCGTCGATGATCTGGTCGGCAATGTTCTTGGCGTAGTTAACCGGAATGGCAAAGCCCACGCCCGAGCTGGAGCCCGAATAGCTCTCGATAAGCGAATTAATGCCCACCAGCTCACCATTGTCGTTGACGAGCGCGCCGCCGGAGTTGCCCGGGTTGATGGCGGCATCGGTCTGGATCATGTTGGCATAGATGGTGTTACCGTTGGTAGAGCTCATGGCCGTGGAGCGATACAGCGCCGACACAATGCCCGTGGAGACAGACTGCTCGTTGCCGAACGGCGAGCCGATCGCCATGACCCACTCGCCCACGTTGAGCTTGGAGGAATCACCAATCTCAATCGGCGTGAGCTTGGAGGCGTCAGCATCCTTGAGCTTGATGACAGCCAGGTCGCTCGAAGCATCGTTGCCCACGAACTCGGCCTCGTACGTGGTTCCGTCGTCCATGGTAACCACGTACTGGTCATAGCCATCGACCACGTGGTTGTTGGTGAGGATGTGGCCCTCGGTATCGAGCACCACGCCCGAACCGACGCTGCCCGAACTATCCGACTCGTCGGCAGACTGCGAAAGCGAGCCATTCTGGCTGCCACTCGAAGTAGCGGTGATGGAAACGACGGAGGGCAGGGCCTTGGCAGAGACGGCCTCGGCCAGCGTGGTGTCCTCGGAGTCGATGGTGATCTTTTGCGTCGATGAACCCGAAGCACCCGCCGTCACGGCGTTCCTGCCGCCGCCGATATCGAGCGTGCCGCTCATAATGAGCGCAATGACCAGCAGGGCGCCGCAGGCACAGCCGGCGAGTGCCGTAATAAAGATCGGCAGCTTTTTGGTTTTGGTCTTGACCACCGTGTGCTTGTTTACAACCTGCTGGCCGCCCAGCGGCTTGCCGGTCTGCGTGTCGTAGGCCTGCACGTAGGGAATGTTGCCGTCGGCAGGCGTCGACTCCACCTGCACGCGCGGTTGCTGCTGAGTCTCGCCGGCGTGGCCCGCATCCTGGGGACGCTGGGAATCGTTCTCGCTCATAGCTACGATCCTTTCGTCAAATAACCAAAGGCCCGCCAAACATGTGGCGGGCCATCATTGTTCACGTTGAGTTGTACCCCAATATGCGGGCGAACGTGTATGAGAACGCAATCTTTTAGGAAGGCTTAAGTTCTGTTGCAGCCCTAAAAGGACCCGGCCCACGGCAAAACCACCACAAAGGTGCCTGTCCCCTTTGTGGTGGAAATCTAGTCCTTAAACAGATAGCCCACGCCGCGGACGGTGGTAATGTGCGCCGCGATCTGCGGGCCCACCTTGGAGCGGATACGTCGAATGTGCACGTCGACGGTGCGCGTGCCGCCGCAGTACTCAAAGCCCCACACGCGGTGCAGCAGCACCTCGCGGCTGTAGGCGCGGTTGGGATGCGTCGCCAAAAAGCTCAGCAGCGAGTACTCCATCAACGTCAGGTCGATGGGTTCGTCATCGAGCGTCACCTGGTAGGTAGCCAGGTTAATCTCGAGGTTGTCGATGTTGAGCACATCGTCGGCGGCGACGGTCTCCTCCTCGCCCATCAAGCGCTGCGCGCGAGCCTTGAGCTCGTTGGGCGTCGCCGTGGGGCATACAAAGTCGGCATGCGCGTGATTGGGCAGGCGCAAGGTACCGAGCGCCTCGTCGTCGACGATCACCAGCATGGGAACGCCGCCGCGGTCGTCGAGCCATTTGGCAATCTGATCGATGCGGTCGCTGCGGATGCCATCGGAATCGAGAATCAGCAAGTCAAAGTCGTGCGCTGCAGTCGGCGAATCGGGGGTTGCCAGGCTCACCTCGACACCCAGGGTGGTCGTCAAGCTGCGGGCAAACTCGTGGAAGCGCGTCGTGCGCGCCATGAACAGGGCACTCTTATCGGACATATCGGCCTCCAAGGAAATGAGCTCAATCGTACTGAAACAAGTCAGCGCGATTAGGAGTTCGCCAGGTAGTGCTTAATCTCCCACTCGGTAATCGTAGACTCAAACTTATGCCACTCGTCGCGCTTCTTTTTGAGGAAGAAGCTGTGGATGTGCTCGCCGAGGGCATCCTTCATAAACTGCGAGTCCTCAAACACGTCGAGCGCCTCTTTGAGCGAACGCGGCAGCGGCGTGTAGCCGGCCTCGACCATCTGACGGTCGGTGAGCTTGAGCGTCTCGGCCGTTGCCTCGGGCGGGAGTTCCAGCTTGCGCTCGATGCCGTCCAGACCAGCCGCCAGCGTGACGGCGTTGACCAGGTACGGGTTGGCCATGGGGTCGGGGCTACGAAGCTCGATGCGCGTGGACAGCTGCTTGCCGGGCTTGTAGACCGGGATGCGGACCATGCTCGCGCGGTTGCGCAGGCCCCACGTGGCGTACTGCGGCACGGAGTCGCCGCCCGTGGTGATGCGCTTGTACGAATTGACCGTGGGGTTGGTGATGGCGCTGATCTCGCGCGCGTGCGCCAGGATGCCGGCCATGTAGTGCTTGGCGATATCGGAGAGATGGTACTTCTCGTCGTCCTCGCCCCAAAAAACGTTGTTGCCGTCGTGGTCGAATAGCGACTGGCACAGGAACATGGCGCTGCCGTCCTCGCCTGCCAACGGCTTGGGCATAAAGGATGCGTGGCAACCGCTCTCGTAGGCCTGCTGCTTAATGATGAGTTTGGCCGTGGTGATGGCGTCGGACATGCTCAGGGCCTCGGCGTGGCGCAGGCTCATGCCGTGCTGCGAGCGGCCGGCGGCATGGAAGGTGTACTCCACGGGCACGGACATCTTCTCGAGCGTGAGGACCGTGTTGCGACGCAGGTCGCGAGCGGCATCGCTCACCGAAAGATCGAAGTAGCCCACGTTGTCGAGCGGCTCGGGCGTGTGCTCGTCGGGGAAATAGTAATACTCCAGCTCGGCGCCCACGTTGAGCAGATAGCCAGCCTTCTCGGCCTTGCGGAACATGCGGCGCAGGGCATCGCGTGGATCGCCGGTAAAGGGCTTGCAATCGGGAGTGCACACGTCGCAGAACACGCGGGCGACGCCGTTGTGGCTCGGGCGCCACGGCAGGATCTGGAAGGTCGAAGCATCGGGAAACGCCAGCATGTCGGCTTCCTCGGGCGTGGCAAAGCCCTCGATGGCGGAGCCGTCAAAGCCAATACCCTCCTCAAAAGCTACCTCGAGGTCCTCGGGGCTAATGGCAAAGTTCTTGAGGCGGCCGAGAATGTCGACAAACCACAAACGCACAAAGCGGATGTCACGCTGCTCTACGGAGCGGAGTACGTAATCGATGTTCTGCTGGTTCATGTCGCTCCCCTTTCTTTCGGGCGGGTTTCGACTGGTCTATATCGCAGATACTATCGCAGAAAAATGTTTCCGCAGGGTTAAAGCGTATCAAGCGCTCAAAAAACGTGTGCGAACAGGCAGATATGACAAGCGGCTATCGTTCGGATTCAGAGACAATTTGTCTGCAGGCTCGTTCCAGCGCAGGGAACTCCATCGTCACTGCATCCCAAACAACCGAGCGATCGACATTGCCGTAATCATGCGCAAGATAATTTCTCATGCCGATAATTCCACGCCACTCAATTTCGGGATGAAGCCGCTGCGAGCGTTCCGACAACTTGCCCGCTTCTTCCGTCACCCTAAGTGCGCACATCAAAAGGGAGTCCGCCAACGCCCTCGTCCGCACGTCATTCGCATGCAGAAACTGGTCCTCGGTGATATCAAAAACCTTGATGCGCTCGTTCGTTTCAGAGATGGCCTCCAAAACCTCTTGGGCACGAAGGCCGTCTGACTTACGCGCGATCATAAAGGATCACTCCTTCACGCTCGATTACCGCGGCAAGATCGTCATCAAGATAATCACTCGAGACGAGGTCAACCTGCCTCCCGGTTTCTTTGCGCACCGCCTCACCAAACGCCGACAACGCGAAAAGACCAAAGCCCTGCTCACGATCGACTTCGAGACGCAAGTCAATATCACTATCGGCATGTGCCTCGCCACGAGCATACGAACCAAAAAGAATCACGCTTTTGATAGCAGGAATCGAGCTGGCTGCCTCGCGGACTGCGGACTCAATCTGGGCAGTATCTAAAATGCCCGCCGAGACGCTTTCGCTCGCAGAGCTTTTACCGAGTGAAGGAACAAACGGCAGCGAACGCTCGCGCAGCATCTGTCTCATAAACATATTGACCGCAACAGACGAAGTCATGCCAAGCTCTTCGCACAGTTCGGCAAATGAGTCTTTAATTGACGAGTCCACTCGCACACTCAGCACAGACGCAGCCATGGATACCTCCTGTATGACATTGTCTATATATTATCACACAGGCTAGCGCGAGGTCGATGCGCGGTGTTCGATGTGGCCGGGGATCTCAATGCGTTTGGGCGCCAGCTTTGCGGCCTCGCCCACAGTAGTGGTAACAACGTCGATGCGCTCGGACAGGCGCTCGACCACGCGCTCGGCGATGGTAAGGGTGTCTTGCGCGGCCGTGGTCACGCCGCCAAAGAGCACGTGATTCCAGGGATAGTCGTCAAACGTTGCGATCTTGAGACCCGCCGGCAGCGAGGGACCAAGCTGCGCCAGTGCCTCGGTCAGACGCAGGAAAACCAGGCCGTTGACGGCAATGAGGCCGAGCTTTTTGCCTGCATAGCCGCGGATGGTCTCGTCCAAGCGACCGACGCCCGTGGCGCCACCGTCGGCCAGGGTGACGACCTCGCCCGCAAGGCCGCGGCGCGAAAGCTCGTCGGCAAAGGCCTCGGCGCGCTCTCGACGCACGGGGCTATCGTCACTTGCCTCGGTGAGCAGGCACAGACGCTCGCTGCCCGCAGCTGCCAAGGCATCTACCAAGCCGGCGACCAGCTCACGGTTGTTAGATGTCACCAGGTCAACACCGCCGTCGGCAACGTCGCGGTCGAGCAGCACAACGGGCAGACGTCCCGCTGCCGCGGCGATCGCCTCGTCATTGCCTCCGCAGGTGTTGACGACCAGGCCGTCCACGCCGGCATCGATAAGTCTGGTGAGCGACTCCGCTTCCTTAGCGGGGTCGTTGCCGCTAATGGCCGTCATGAGCGAGCAGCCGCGCGCCGCGGCGCTGGCGGAAAGGCCCTCGAGCATGGCGCTCGAGAACGGGTTGGCGATGTCAGCCAGAATCACACCGATGAGGTTCGTACGCGAGCTGCGCAGATTGCGCGCGGCGGCACGTGGGCGATAGCCGGTGCGCTCGATAACTGCCGCGATGCGAGCACGGGTCTCCTCGGTCATTTGCCCGGGGCGGTTGTTGAGGTAGCGCGAGACCGTGGCCGGACTCACGCCCGCCTCGGCGGCAATGTCCTTGATTCTCATCTGCGCCATAACGCACCCCGTTTCCCAATTGTCGGCGATCTGAGCCATTTTAGGCATTTTTTTAAAAATCTCGGTTGCAAAACGCTGTAGGTGAGTATACTACAACTCGAAACGAAACCGATTTCGTAAACCGATTTCGGCGAGCGTTGGCACGCAGGTGCAAAGACGCACCCTACCGTCTTGGCACCTGCGTGCCAACGCCATATCAAAGGTGTACGCACGAGTAAAAGGAGCTGCGCGACCATGGGTAAAACGGTTCTTACCTTCGGCGAGATCATGATGAGACTCTCACCCAAAGACCACCTGCGTATTGAGCAGGCAACCGAGTTTGACGTCCGCTACGGCGGCGCCGAGGCCAACACTGCGCTTTCCCTGGCCTACCAGGGCGACAAGGCCGCTTACGTCTCCGTTGTCCCGGCCAACCGTCTGGGCGAGTGCGCCCTGCGTTCGCTGAAGGCCTACGGCGTCGACACCACGCGCGTCGTGCGTCAGGGCGACCGTCTTGGCTCCTATGTGTTTGAGGTCGGCGCCTCGCAGCGCGGTAACGGTTGCGTCTACGACCGCAAGTACTCTGCCATCAACATGGCCAAGCGCGACGTCTTTAACTGGGACGAGATCCTCAAGGGCATCGATGTCTTCTATTTCTCCGGCGTGACCCCCGCCGTCTCCGATGAGATGGCTGCCGCCTGCAAGGATGCCCTCACCGTCTGCCGCGCCAAGGGCATCACCACCGTGTGCGACGTGAACTATCGCGGCAAGATGTGGTCGCCCGAGAAATCGCAGGCCACCATGAAGGAACTCCTGCCGCTCGTCGACATCTGCATCGCCAACGACGAGGATGCGCCTGCCGGCCTCGGCATGACCTGCGTCTCCGGTTCCCTTGCCCACGGCATCGAGGAGCGCGACACCTACGTCGAGATGGCCCGCCAGATCTGCGCCGAGTACGGCTGCAAGAAGGTCGCATCGGTCGTCCGCAACATCTCCTGCGTCGAGCGCTCCATCTGGATGGGCATGCTCTTTGACGCCGAGAGTGGCGAGCACTGGTTCTCCCCTGCTCACGACGTACACGTGCTCGAGGGCGTTGCCGCCGGCGACGCTTTCAACGCCGGCCTCGTCCATGCCCTCATCAACGACTTTGACCCGCAGGACGCCGTCAACTATGCGATTGCAGCCTCGATCCTCAAGCTCACCATCAAGGGCGATTCCAACTTGGTGACCGCAGGCGAGATCGCAGCCGTGGCATCCGCCGCCGACGGTGGCACCCGCGTCGCGCGCTAGTCCGTCTCCATTCCGCGGGCCGCAGCTTTCCAATCCCATACCCCTGCGGCCCGCTCCCCGATTCCTCCGGTCGGGCAAAACCACCAGTCCCATTCCGGTTTTGTCTGGCATTCCCTACATGACTGGTCGAGCAGCCGGTTTTGGAATTGCTTGAACCCCAAGCAGTGCCTCCGATAACCAATCCAAAATCGGCTCCTGACCAGCACATTTGGTAATCACGCGCCCATGCGCGCCACACATCGAAAGGAACATCATGTTCGATCAGTTCTACACCACGCTTGAGTCCCTGGGCATCGTGCCGGTCGTTGTGCTCGACAAGGTCGAGGACGCCGCCCCGCTCGCCCACGCTCTTATGGCAGCTGGCATGAAGTCCGCCGAGGTCACCTTCCGCACCGCCTGCGCCGCCGAGTGCATCGCCGCTATGGCCGAGGCCGAGCCCGAGATGTGCGTTGGCGCCGGCACTGTCCTGACCGTCGAGCAGGTTGAGCAGGCCCGCGCCGCCGGTGCCAAGTTCATCGTCTCCCCGGGTTACAACGAGGACGTCGTGAAGCATTGCATCGACATCGAGCTGCCCGTCCTTCCCGGCACCGTGACCCCCTCCGAGGTCACCGCAGCCGAGAACCTGGGCCTCAAGGTCACCAAGTTCTTCCCCGCGTCCCAGTATGGCGGCCTGAACACCATCAAGGCCCTCGCCGCTCCGTTTGTCGGTCACCGCTTTATGCCTACCGGCGGCGTGAGCACCGCCAACGTCGAGGAGTACTTGAGCTCCTCCGCCATCATCGCCTGCGGTGGCACCTGGATGGTCAAGCCGGCCCTGTTTGCCGACGGCGACTTCTCCAAGGTCGAGCAGATCGCCCGCGAGGCCATGGACGTCGTCAAGAAGGTCCGCGGCTAGGTTTAGCTCTCTATCGTGAAAGGGGGCGTGCCCTAGACCTCGCCCCCTTTCTTTTAAAGCGGCTCGGAAGCGCGCCGTTTCCGTCACTAACAAGAACCAAAACCGTCTTGTATGCTGATAGAACGTGACGGAAGCGACACGCCCCCGAGCCGCTTTGTATAATCGGCTGGCAGTCGCGCTCAACTGAGCCACTTCGGTAAAAGCCGAGCCATCAAAACAGCTGCGGCGCCGTCTGGAGGAATGGACCTTTGCTTCCGGTCTTTTCCTCCAAGCGGCACCGCATCTTTGTGCCCCGGTCACACCCCAACGCAGTTGCGGTGAAATAGGGACTGTTTGCGCCACCTAGGTCACAAAACAGTCCCTATTTCACCGCAACTTATATGGGGATTGATTAGATGAACGAGTCTTTGGACAGCTCAAAATAGTCGGGATGCAAGGCGATAACCGGACCTTGCTCTTCGGGCATCAGGTGCAGGTGCGTCTCTGCCAGATAGCTCGCCGCGTCGGTATCGCCCCTCTTAATGGCCTCGAGAATCCGGCGATGCTGCCGACGAATCGGCTCCCAATCCAAATCCTGCGACACCATACGCAACCAGTTATATCGCTCAAAATGCGTGTTGATGCTCTTCATCCAACCCCACAACATGTGACGACCGGCAATCTCAAAACATGTCTCATGGAACAGGTTATCCAGGTCAAAGAAACGGCGCGTTTCGCCATGGTCGAGCGACTCGGACTCGGTAAGAATCTGCTCAAGCCGCTGCTTTTGCTCGGGCGAGGCGGCCGAACAGCATTTAATTAGCACGCTTCTCTCGAGCTTCTCGCGCAAAAAGCAGGCGTTTTCGGCGCGTTCCATGCTGATCTTAGAGACGTAGGTGCCGCTTTTGGGACGCGTTTCCACCAGCTCCTGCTCACGCAAGCGCACAAAGGATTCGCGAATGGGCGTGCGCCCGATTCCCGTCTCCTTTTCCAGACCAATCGCCGAAAGACGCGTGCCGGGCCTGAGCTCGACATAGATGATCTTGGAGCGCAATGCGTTGTACGCCTGGTCTTGCAGGCTCTGATAATGCTGGTGCTGTTCCATAAAGCCCTCGGATGAAGCTCACGGTTTGTCGAATTTCACCATGCAATACTATCGCATCCCCCGCCCCATCATAAGTTGCGGTGGAATAGTTCCTGTTCAAGGCCTTCAGCAGCAAAAACAGGAACTATTCCACCGCAACTACAGCCAACGAGTTGTTGCGATTAGGTGAACGTTCACCTTTTTATTGTTTTTCTCTTCGCAAATAAAATCCCGTGCGTATACTTAGGCTCAAACGAAACCGATTTCGTTGAGCGTGGGCAATAGGGTGTTAAGACACACCCTACCATCTTGGCATCTTATCGCCCACGCAATGCCATTTGCTTTCTTCCCGTCTCGTTGGACCTTTAGTCCCATTCCGGCACAGCGAGACACTTCCTAGACGACTGACCGTGGGGCCGGCTTTTCTGCTTTTGCAGCAGTGCCTCCGATAACCCTCTTTTGCCGGCCCGGGTCAGCTTTTTCACACAACCGAAAGGACGGGTAGCAACATGCGACCGCTCATTATCATGCATGGCGAGAACATCGACTGGTGCCATACCGTCATTAGAATGCTGATGTATCTTGTGGGCGTTGCAGTACTGGCACTCGGTATGAGTCTCCAGACGGCATCCGGTCTGGGCGTCGCCGCGCTCACGTGCTTTGCCACAACCCTATCCATGCTCACTGGCAAGACGCTCGGCTTTTGGATCACCGCAACCTACGTCGCCTACATCGTGGCGCAATTAGCCATCTTGCGAAGCGAGTTCCAGCCGCGCATCCTGCTCGAGTTGTTCTTCTCAACGCTGATTGGCGGCTTGACCGACCTCTTCATGGCGGTCAACCCACTGCATCCCACGGCACTCCCCACACAGATTGCGACCATGCTGCTCTCCCTCGCTGTCACCGCATTTGGCGTAAGTCTCGTCGTCAACATGGGCGTTGTCCCCAACGCGCCCGACGGCTTGGTGCAAGTCATTGCCGAAAAGCTTAAACGCCGCTTTGGTGACGTAAAAGTCGTGTTTGACTGCTCACATGTCGCCGCCTCGCTCGCGTTGTCGCTGATCCTTATGTACAACCTGGGCGGCTTTGGCGTCACGACCGCCATCTCGGCACTGTTCCTGGGCCATGTCATCAACGTCGCCAACAAGCTGTTCGCCCAGCGCTTTATCCGCGCGGCATTCGGAAAATAGCACCACCGTAAGAACCCGAGAACAGCGCTATACGTTGCTATATCTCACTATACTTTGCAATATCTTGCTATACTTTGCTATATCTTGCTATATCTTGAGCAAAGGTGGCTCACATGCAAACAAACCCTTTTAAGCCCACAGCAGGTAAAACACCTCCCACGATTATCGGCCGCGAAGATGTACTTGAAGAATTCAGTGAAGGCCTCACCAACGGGCCTGGTGCCCCTGGGCGCCTAATGCGCATAGCCGGCGTCCGTGGAACGGGCAAGACGGTCCTCCTTGACGAGTGCTCACGTTTGGCGCAAAGCCGTGGCTGGACGGTCATAAAAGAGGTCGCAACCGAGGGACTTTGCCAGCGCATTCTCGAACAGCTGCAGCCCAAATTCCAGGCCAAACACGCCAGATTTGAGCCCACCGTAGCTGGCATATCCATCGGCAGCATAGATATTGAGCGAATCGGCCCATCGCTACGCGACGCCATGAGACAGACAATATCCAAGAATGGAAATGGCCTGCTCATCACTCTCGACGAGGTTCAAGACGCAGAGCTCGATGAGGTCCGAACGCTCTCCATTGCGATTCAGCAGGTTATCGGCGAAGACCTTGATATCGCCTTTGTTTTTGCTGGGCTGCCTTCGATGATTGAAAGCATCATCAACGGAAAGACACTTGCGTTTTTGCGCCGCGCCCTCCCCTTTGATCTGAAGGCTGTGGCAGTAACCGAAGTGTCGTACTCCCTCGAGGAAACCATTGAAGCGTCTGGCATGGAGTTGCAGCCAGGTATTGCCGGCCAACTTGCCGAGGCAACGCAGGGCTACCCCTTTATGATTCAGCTCGTTGGATATTACGCATGGCAACTGGCACGACGCGCCCATACAACTGTAATTGGAGAGGAAGAGGCAAAGCGAGGCATCGCAACAGCACGCGAACGCTTCTGCGCAATGGTGATTGAGCCCGCGCTGCAGCGCATTCCGCCCACGTGCATCGCTTATCTGCTGAGCATGGCGTCCTTAGGGCAGACGAGCTCGACCAGCATGGTTGCCGATGACTTAAACAAGACACCTCAACAGGTAAGTTCCATCCGCAGTCGTCTGCTGAGAGAGTCGATCATTGAGGCGCCCTCGTACGGCAAGGTCTCATTTGCCATCCCCTACATGCGCGACTACCTCAACGAACACAAAGCCGAACTGGAAGCTGAACTGTAGAGACGCCAATATCCCAGAGGACAGCAGGCCCCAAGCCGGTGTAGGCTTGGGGCCTGTTTTGTAGCTTTGCTCTTTTGAGCTATGCGCGCTCGTATTTCGTGGCGCGTCCTGTCCCCCGCCTTACGATCGAGTTTCGGTTGAGCAAAGATTCAAGCGCCGTCAACGTGCGCGTGCGGCTCAATCCTGTCTGTTGCTCAATCTCGCCCCGCGACAGTATTCGTCCGCCTGACAAAGCCTTGAGAACCTGGACCTCTTCCTCAGACCCTTCAAAGGCATCGATAACGGGCAATGTGACGGCCACCATGCCGCCGCGAACATCAAATACCGGCTGGCTCAAAGAATCTCGATACGCACGCCTGATTCGCGCGATTCCCGTACCAAATTTCTCGATGTAATCCAGCTTTAGAAAGACCTCAGCGACAATTGGGTTTCTGAGCACGGATATCTGCCCATACAGGTATTGTTCCGTCGTCAAACCGGCGGGCAGCGGTCCGGGTGAAGTCACAACGACGCGATCGTCGTACAGGGCAATTTGAACGTTCGCCCGAACGTCCCATGTCCGATGCACCAAAGCGTTTGCGACAGCTTCGCGGAACGCCTCAAGAGGAATTCGATCGGTTTGGACGCGTTCCATCCCCTCGATACGTTCATAACGGTAGTAGCGTGCAAACATAGCAACCGCCCTGTCCACCTGCTCAATTGCGGATAGACCTGTCGCCGTCTCGCGATCCAAGATCACATCCTCGGTATCGCCAAAACGGACGCAGTCAATGCCCGGAAAATCATTCTTATCCGCCAAAATCGCCGCGGCATTGGTATAGCCATCCTTGCCGAGCAAGCGGAGCGTACGCATGATATCCGGCGTTAGCTCGGAAATGCCGAGGTGTTCAACACACTTATGCTCAAGCGTGTGAAAACTCAAGTCCTGGCGAGCCGACGCGAGCGCGTCGAACGTTACGTTGCTGCCTTCGAGCGTCAGCCTGCCATACTCAAACCGGTCGACCTCCACCGTCGCCGAATCGTTTCGTCTGTAGGCCTTTCCCTTGCTTCGATAGGGTTTGTCCTGGCCCTCATAAACCGTAAGGATTACGGTCCCGTGTTTCTCATCGGGCTCAAGCGAGTAACGGGGCGCGGGATCCAAGCTGTCATTAATCATATTTTCGATGCGCAGACATTCAGCAACCGGATCTGCAAGACCGACGGCAATACCCTCGTCATTAACGCCAAACTCAATCTTGCCCGTCCCGTAGTTTGCATAGGCGCTCACCGTTTTAAGAAACGTCGGCGTAACGCTTTCCTTGTATTCGACTGTAGGACCCTCTCTAACAACCATATGCATAACCCCTTCGTTTCGTACTTTTCACGACCGTATTATAAGACGAAAACCGTTTGCGTACTGATTTTTTCCAGACGCAAACGGTTTTCGTCTTGATTTGCGTCCGGAATTGAGACGTAAATTGCGCTTTCATACGGTTTTGAGCCAGACGCAACACGCTTTCGTCTGTCAATACGTCCGCAATCCAGACGAAAAGAGCCCCGAGCTCGTATGAACTCAAGGCTCTTTATGCCACGCATCTATGAGAGGAAAATTCGATGCGTACGGGCGCTACTCCATGTTGCCCCCCCTGAATGGCGGCAACCTCATCGTTCCCCGCCTGATGGGCGTGCTCAAGGCATCCGTTCCCCTCTTTATCGATGTTACGGACGAAAAGCGAGTAGCGGACATCGCAACAACCGATTTCAACCGTTCACCTTATAAAAGTGAACGTTCACCTATTTTTAGGAGAACAAGAGCGCTAATTCCTCCGCTTCTCCTATACTGAGCTTGTATTAGAAGCAAGACTTATATAGATGAACGTTTCTTTTGAAAGGATCGCTATGTCTGATCTTATGGACAGCTTCCGCCTTGATGGCAAGGTCGCGCTCGTGACCGGTGCCACCTATGGCATTGGCATGGCCATTGCCGAGGCGCTCGGCGAGGCCGGCGCCAAGATCGCCTTTAACGCACGTCACGCCGACAAGGTCGCCGAAGCCGAGAAGCACTACCGCGAGCTGGGCTTTGAGGCTCGCGGCTACGTGGCCGACGTCACCGATGAGGCCGTCGTCGCCGAGCTCGTCGCCAAGATCGAGGCCGACTTTGGCACCACGCCCGACATCTTGGTCAACAACGCCGGTGTTATCCAGCGCACCCCTATGCTCGACATGAGCGCCGAGGACTTCCGTCGCGTCGTCGACATCGACCTTAACGCCCCGTTCATCGTCTCCAAGGCCTGCCTGCCCGGCATGATCGCCAAGGGTCACGGCAAGATCATCAACATCTGCTCGATGATGAGCGAGCTTGGCCGCGAGACCATCGCCGGCTACGCCGCTGCCAAGGGCGGTCTGAAGATGCTCACCAAGAACATCTGCTCCGAGTTTGGCGAGGCCAACATCCAGTGCAACGGCATTGGGCCTGGCTACATCGCCACGCCGCAGACCGCGCCGCTGCGCGAGACGCAGCCCGACGGCAGCCGTCACCCGTTTGACCAGTTCATCATCGCCAAGACCCCGGCCGCCCGTTGGGGCACGCCCGAGGACCTGAAGGGCCCCGCTGTGTTCCTGGCCTCCGATGCCTCGAACTTCGTCAACGGGCACATTCTGTACGTCGACGGCGGCATCCTCGCCTACATCGGCAAGCAGCCGCAATAAGGAAACTGGGCGAGGCGGTCGGCAGTTAAGTCTGCTGCTCGGACAGTCCTGCGCAAGACGGAAAGCACATTAAGTGCTTTCCTTTGCGTGCGGAACTCGCGACAGACTTAACTGCCGACCGCCCGCACTGCTCATCGCGGGTCGGTTTTGCCGCCGCCCGCATGCAGAAACAAAAAAAGAAACATTTGGTTGAAAGGTTAACTCCCATGAAAATCGCTCTCATCAACGAGAACTCCCAGAACTCCAAGAACCCCATGATCGAGGCTGCCCTTAAGAAGGTCGTCGAGCCCATGGGCCACACCGTCTTTAACTACGGTATGTATGCCGATGCCGACTCCAAGCCGCTCACCTACGTTCAGAACGGCATCCTTGCCGCCGTGCTGCTCAACTCCGGCGCTGCCGACTATGTCGTGACCGGCTGCGGCACCGGCGAGGGCGCCATGCTCGCCTGCAACTCCTTCCCCGGTGTGCTCTGCGGCCATGTCGCCGACCCGCTGGATGCCTACACCTTCGCCCAGGTCAACGACGGTAACGCCGTCGCCATGCCCTTCGCCCTCAAGAACGGCTGGGGCCAGGAGCTCAACCTCGAGTACACCTTCGAGAAGCTCTTTGGCTTCGGTTCCGGCAACGGCTATCCTGCCGAGCGTGTTGAGCCCGAGCAGCGCAACAAGAAGATCCTCGACGGCGTCCGCGCTGTGACCATGCGTCCGCTCGTCGACGTCCTGGGCGAGATCGACCAGGATCTGGTCAAGGGCGCCCTGGCTGGCGAGCACTTCCAGGAGTACTTCTTCGCCAACGCCACCGACGGGGCAATCATCGCCAAGGTCAAGGAGCTCCTGGGGCTCTAATCGCACGACCCATCGCAGCGAACGCAAGCGGCGGCCGCCCCAACACGGGACGGCCGCCGCTTTTTGCTATCAAATGGTGCAATGGGGTCAGGTTATCTCACACCATGTTGGCTCAAAGAGAGCAAGATTAGGATTCCTCGATAATCTGTCGGCATGCCGCTGCAAGAGCGGGAAACTCTGATGTCACCGCGTCCCAAACCACGGCGCGATCGACGTTGCCGTAATCATGGGCAAGATAGTTACGCATCCCCACTATACCGCGCCACTCAATCTCGGGATGTAGTCGCTGCGCCTTCTCGGACAGCTTACCCGCCTCCTCCGTCACCCTGAGGGCACACATAAGGAGAGAATCGGCGAGTGTCCTGGCCTTGATGTCATCCGCATGGAGGAACTCGTCTTCCGTCACACCGAACGCTTTGATTCTCTCGGTCGTCTCATCAATCGCCTCGAGAATCTCCTGGGCGCGCAACGCATCTGATTTACGGGCGAACATACAGCACCACACCCTCCCTCTCGATGGCATGCGCAATGTCTTCTCGCAAGTGTTCGCTCGAAACGACGTCGACCTGCTTGCCTGTTGCCTCTTTGATCTCCTCCGCGAACGAGGAAAGAGCGAATAACCCAAATGTCGCATCGGAATCGACCTCTATACGCAGGTCGATATCGCTATCGGTATTTGCGTCACGTCGAGCATACGAGCCGAACAACGTGACCGACCGAATCGCCTTTCGAGTACCCGCCGCGCGAGCAACGGCATCCCTGATTTCAGCAACGGTCAAAACGTCGGTCTTCGCCTCGTCCCGTTTGACTGAAAGAGAAGGGGTAAATGGAAGCGACCGCTCCCGCAGCATCTGACGCATGAACATGTTGACCGCCACGGAAGACGTCATGCCGAGCTCCTCGCAGAGCTCGGCAAACGATTCCTTAATTGATGCATCAACACGGACGCTCAAAACTGAAGCACTCATCTTAGCCTCCTGTATGACAGTAGCTATACAATATCATACAGAGAAGCAAGATGACTGGTGCAAAGGGGTCAGGTTTGTATGCACCAGATTGGTGCAAAGTAACCTGACCCCCATGCACCAAGGGGTTGACTAGAGTTCGCAGGCAACCTTGTAGCCATCGCCGATGGCATCGCGGATGTTGCCGCACTTGTTGGCATCGCCCAGCACGTGGGTGGCAACGCCGGCAGCGGCAAGGTCGTCGGCCAGCTTGGTATTGGGACGATAACCCATGGCAAGCACCAGCGTATCGGCATCGGCGATGGTGTGGATCTCGCCATCCTTCTCATAGCTGATGGCATCCTCGGTAATCTCGGTCACCTTGGCCTCGGTCAGCACGTGGACGCCCTTGGAGAGCATGCGCGTGATGAGCACCGCGCGACCGGCGCCACCTTCGTTGGCGGCGAGCGTCTTGGTCATCTCGATGACGGTGACGTCGCGGTTTGCCGGCGACAGGTCGTTGACCAGCGGAGCCAGATAGTCGGCCGTCTCGCAGCCGACGGTGCCGCCGCCCACGATGACGATCTTCTTGCCCGGGAAGGCATTGCCGCCCAGCAGGTCGTCAGCCGTCATGACCTGCTTAAAGCCCTGCATAAAGGCCGGAGCGATAGGCTCGGCGCCATAGGCCAGGACAACCTCATACCCGGCGTAGTCGCGCTGAATGTCCTCGGCAGTAAGCTCGGTGCCAAATACGCACTTCACGCCGGCCTCGGCCAGGCGACGATACTGATACTTGATCACGCGGGTGAGTTCCTGCTTTGCCGGCGGAACGGCTGCGATACGCATCTCGCCGCCCGGCTCGTCCTGCTTATCCACGAGCACCACGTTGTGACCGCGCTTGGCGGCAATGAACGCCGCCTCCATGCCCGCGGGACCGGCGCCCACAACCAGTACGTTCTTGGCCTCGGCGGCAGGCTCGTAGCCGGCCTCGTCGCGCTCCACGTCCGGGTTGACGGTGCAGGAGATGCGCTTGCCGAACATAATGCCGTTCAGGCAGCGCAGGCAGCCAATGCAGGGACGGATATCATCGGCGTTACCGGCAGCGGCCTTATTGCAGAACTCGGCATCGCACAGATTGGCGCGGCCCATCATGCAGATGTCGGCAGCGCCGTCCTCGATCAGCTCCTCGGCAATCCATGCCTCGTTAATGCGGCCGACGGTAGCGACGGGAATGTTCACGTGCTTCTTAATCTCACGCGAGCAAGCGGCGTGCGAGGCCTGCTGCGTGCCAGCGGCGGGAATCGCAGAGCCGCGCTTGATGGTGGTGCCGCCCGACACGTGGATCATGTCGACGCCGGCCTTCTCCAAGCGACGCGAGACGTAGATCATGTCGTTGAGGGTCAGACCGCCATCGGTGTACTCGTCGCCCGAGATGCGGACGTCGATGATGAAGTCCTTGCCGCAGCGCTCGCGAATCTCGGCGATAACCTCGAGCAGGAAGCGCATGCGAGCATCGAGCGAGCCGCCGTACTCGTCGGTACGCTTGTTGTAGAGCGGGGTCAAGAAACCGCCGAGCATGCCGTGGGCGTGCGCCGCATGGACTTCGACGCCGTCGACGCCAGCCTTCTGCATACGCACGGCAGCGTCGCCAAACTGATGCGTGAGCTCGTGGATTTCATCGACCGTGATAGGACGCGGCGCCTCGCGGGCATAGGACGGGCCCACAAAGGACGGAGCGATCAGGCGCGGCGTGCCCGGAATGTTAAAGGCCATGTAGGCGGGGTGGAAGAGCTGCGGCATGATCTTGCAGCCGTACTCGTGGACGGCTGCGGCGAGCTTTTCCCAGCCGGGGATAAACGTGTCGTCGTAGCAGCACATGTCACCCGGTAGATAGGTATAGGTGGGCTCGACCGTCACGACCTCGGTGATGATGAGGCCCACACCACCCTTGGCGCGGGCGCGGTAGTGGTCGACCAAGTCGTCGGTCACATAGCCATGATCGGCCAGGTTCGTGGATACCGGCGGCATAAAGACGCGGTTCTTGACCTCGGTCGTACCGACCTTGATCGGGCTAAAGAGCATCGGGTAGGCGGATGACTCCATACAGGCTTCCTTTCGTTTGAGCCGCTCGGCGGCAGTTGCTAACGTACCTATCGTATCAGTATCCGCCGCATTCGCACTCGCTCGCACTCCCCACCTTCAATCCCGACCCTCACAAAAAAGTTGCGGTGGAATACGGAGTAGATGAGGCTTTTGACAGGCAAAACAGTCCGTATTTCACCGCAACTGATGGGCGGAGTGGAATTGAGGGCTCAGGTAGTCAGTCATGCCCTCATCCGCCACTCCCTCACCTACAGCGCGCCGTCCAGCATAAGGTTCACCTTGAGCACGTTGACCGTGGGCTCGCCGAAGACGCCCAGGAATCGGCCCTTGGTGCACCGGGCGATGATCTCGCGCACCTCGCCTTCGCTCTTGCCCGTGGCCTTGGCAAGGCGCGGGACCTGGTACTCGGCGGCATCCGGAGAGATCTCCGGGTCGAGGCCGGACCCCGAACACGTCACCAGGTCGACGGGCACAGCGTCCATATCGGCATCGGGGTTGGCGGCGCGGATCTTCTTCACGCGCGCATCCACAAGCTGCCGATACTCATCACTCGCCGGGGACAAATTGGACGGGGCACCATACGCCATGAGCCCGCCATCTTCGCCTTCGACAATTGACACGTTCTGGATACGACCCCACATGTGGGCTTCGTCATCGAAGTTCTGGCCGATGAGCTCGGAACCCACAACCTTGCCGTCGACCGTAATGAGCGAACCGTTCGCCTGATACGGGAACGCAACCTGGGAGATGCCGGTCACGACGAGCGTATAGCCCAGGCCGCAGACAACGGTAAACAGCGCGAACACGCCCAGTGCGCGCGATGCAACACCTTTGAACATACAAACCTCCACTTACATAATGCCGCAGAACGCGAGCAGCATGTCGATGAGCTTGATGAATACGAACGGGGCAACGATGCCGCCCAGACCCCACACGAGCAGGTTGTGGGTCAGCAGCTGTCCGGACGGGACCTCGCGGTACTTAACGCCCTTCAGCGCGGCCGGAATCAGCGCGACGATAACGAGCGCGTTATAGATGATGGCCGAAAGAACCGCGGACAGCGGGCTTGCCAGACCAAGGATGTTGAGCGCGCCAAGGCCCGGGTAGATCGGCGAAAACAGGGCCGGGATGATAGCGAAGTACTTCGCCATGTCGTTGGCCACCGAGAAGGTCGTGAGCGAACCGCGGGTCATGAGCAGCTGCTTGCCGATACGCACGACCTCGATGAGCTTGGTAGGGCTGGAGTCGAGGTCGACCATGTTGCCGGCCTCCTTGGCAGCCTGGGTGCCCGTGTTCATGGCCACGGCGACGTCGGCCTGGGCCAGAGCGGGCGCGTCGTTGGTGCCGTCACCGGTCATGGCGACCAGGTGCCCCTCACGCTGGAACTCGCGGATCTTCTCGAGCTTGCCTTCAGGGGTGGCCTCGGCCAGGAAGTCGTCAACGCCGGCCTCGGCGGCGATTGCCGCGGCGGTGAGCGGGTTGTCGCCCGTCACCATTATGGTCTTGATACCCATGCGGCGCAGGTCGGCGAACTTCTCCTTAACGCCGGACTTGATGATGTCCTTAAGGTACACAACGCCCAGCACACGGCAGTTCTTGGTCACGACCAGCGGGGTGCCGCCGGCCTTGGCGATGCGCTCGACGGCCTCGTCGCACTCCTGGGAGAACACGCCGCCGGCTGCCTCCACATAAGTGCGCACGGAATCGGCAGCGCCCTTGCGGATCTCATTGCCCTCGTAGTTCACGCCGGACATACGCGTTGCCGCGGTGAACGGGATGAACTCCATACCCTTATCCTCGAGCGTGCGACCGCGCAGACCGAACTGCTCCTTGGCGAGCACGACGATGGAACGACCCTCGGGGGTCTCGTCGGCCAGCGAGGAAAGCTGGGCGGCATCGGCCAGCTCCGCGGGATCGACGCCGTCGACCGGGATGAACTCGGCGGCTTGGCGGTTACCCAGGGTGATGGTGCCGGTCTTGTCGAGCATGAGGATGTCGACGTCGCCGGCGGCCTCGATGGCGCGGCCGGACATGGCCAGCACGTTGGCCTCGTTCAGACGGCTCATGCCGGCGATACCGATGGCGGACAGAAGGGCGCCGATGGTAGTGGGAGCCAGGCACACGAGCAGTGCCACGAGCGTGGTCACGGCCGTGGGGTTGACCATGTCGTTAAGACCGGCCGAGAAGCAGGAGTAACAATACAGGGCCAGCGTGACCAGGATAAAGACGATAGAGAGGGCCACCAGAAAGATCTCCAGAGCGATCTCGTTAGGGGTCTTCTTGCGCGCGGCACCCTCGACCATCGCGATCATCTTGTCCAGGAAGCTCTGGCCGGGTTCGCTGGAGATCTTGACGATGATCCAGTCGGATAGCACCGTGGTACCGCCGGTAACGGCAGAGCGGTCGCCGCCGGCCTCGCGGACCACGGGGGCGGACTCGCCGGTGATGGCGGACTCGTCAACGGAGGCAGCGCCCTCGATGACGTCGCCATCGCCGGGAATCTGCTCGCCGGCGCGTACGATCACCAGGTCGCCGCGCGTAAGCTCGGTGCCGGGAACGACGGTGAAGTGCTCCTTGTCCTCAACGGACTCGATGCGATGGGCCTCGACATCCTTCTTGGCCGCACGCAGGGAATCGGCCTGAGCCTTACCGCGGCCCTCGGCAAGCGCCTCGGCGAAGTTCGAGAACAGGTCTGTGAGCCACAGGATGACCGCGATGGCGACCACATAGTAGGTGGGCACACCCGCGTCCTGCACACCGAAGATGGAAGCGACGGCCAGGACGGAGGTCATGCCGGCGGAAAGCCACACCAGGAACATGACCGGGTTTTGAATCTGGACGCGAGGATCCAACTTGGCAAACGAGTCGCGGACCGCGCGGCCCATCATGTCTTTTTGCATAGCCATAAATCTGCGCCCTCCTTTACGCAATCATCTGGAAGAACTCGGCAACGGGGCCAAGCGCCAGGGCCGGGAAGAAGCTCAGGGCACCGATCAGCAGAACGATGAACACGAGCAGGAATACGAACATGCCGTTGGTGGTAGACAGGGTACCGGCGCTCTCGGCGACCTTACCTTTCTTGGCCAGCGAGCCGGCGATAGCCAGCGTACCGATGATGGGCATGAAGCGGGCGAACAGCATCTCGAGGCCGAGCATGACGTTGATCCAGGGAATGTTGCAGTTCATGCCTGCAAACGCCGAGCCGTTGTTGCCGCCGCATGAGGTGAAGGCATACAGCACCTCGGAGAAGCCGTGCGCGCCACCATTGTTGAGCTGGTCGGCAAGACCGGGCACCATGCAGGCGATGGCCGAACACACCAGAATGGCAAACGGAGTTGCCAGGCACAGGACAACTGCCCAGCGCATCTCGCCCGGCTCGATCTTCTTGCCCAGGAACTCAGGCGTGCGTCCGACCATGAGGCCGGCGATGAACACTGTGAGGATGGCGAAGCCGATCATGCCGTACAGGCCGCAGCCCACGCCGCCGAAGACGACCTCGCCCAGAGCCATCTGGAGCATCTGGACAAAACCGCCCAGCGGGGTGTAGGAGTCGTGCATGGAGTTAACCGAGCCGTTGGAAGCAGCCGTCGTGAAAGCGGACCAGGTGGAAGAGGAGGCGATACCGAAGCGGCTCTCCTTGCCCTCCATGTTGCCGCCAGCCTGGCCATCGGTCATCTCGATGTTGACCGCGCCGCCATCTGCCAGCTGCGGGGTGCCCGCATGCTCGTTGAGGGCGATGATGCCGGCGAAGATCACCAGCAGGATGAACATGGCGGCAAAGATGGCCTTGCCCTGCTTGGTGTTTTTGACGCCGATACCGAAGGTGAAGCAACAGGCGGCCGGGATCAGCAGCAGGCTGGTCATCTCGATGATGTTGGTGAAGGCACTGGGGTTCTCATACGGATGAGCGGAGTTCACTCCGAAGAAGCCTCCGCCGTTGGTGCCGGACTGCTTGATGGCGACCTGAGGAGCCGCGGGACCCTGGGGCAGGAACTGCTCGGTGACCACGCGCGCGCCCTCGACAACCTTGCCGTCGACCTTGACCGTGTCGCCCTCGATCTCGGCGCCGTCGATGACGCTCCAGCCGCCGTCTGCATTAGGCTGGACAGCGACGGGCTCTACGAGCTCAGCCTTCTGAGCCGGCTGGAAGTTGGAGATGACGCCACCGGCAGCCAGGCAGATGCCGAACACGAGGTTCAGCGGGATGAGCACATACAGGACGGTGCGGGTGAGGTCGACCCAGAAGGAGCCCAGACCCTGCTCCTTGACCTGACGGAAGCCGCGGATCAGCGCGAACATGACCGCGATACCGGTGCCGGCGGAAACGAAGTTCTGCACGGTGAGACCCATGAACTGCACAAGGTAGGACAGGGTGGTCTCACCGGAGTAGGACTGCCAGTTGGTGTTGGTTATGAAGGAAGCAGCCGTATTGAACGACAGGTCCCATGACACACCCGGCAGGTGCTGGGGATTGCCTGGCAAGAAGGACTGAAACGCCTGGAGTGCCACAAGAGCCACGAGGCCGATCCCCGAAAAGACCAGCACGCTCGCCAGATAGCGCCTACACCCCATCTGCTCTGCCGCGTCGATGCGAAGCAGACGATAGACGCCACGCTCCACAGGAGCAATCACAGGCGACAGGAACGTATGCTCACCATCCATGATATGGGCCATGAACCGACCGAGCGGAACGGCCAGGACGACGAGCACGGCAAAGTACAAGATGTACTGAATCGCAGCGTCCATAGTTTACGAATCACTCCTCATCAGAATGTAGATGTAATAGATAAGGAGTCCAATGCAGACGACTCCGATGATGGGAATGAGGATGTCCATTTACCGCCCCTTTCACGCGCGGTCCGATGTCTCGGACGCCTGCTCTCGCAAGCGTCTGGGGACAGTAAACGCTTCTAGGGATTAAAGAGGCGTGAGGGCCGGGGCTCACGTCCTTAAGATGCCGTAAAGATGCAGGTAGAAAGCACTATTGCGGCTGCAGTGCGCCTATACTCGACCTCGCGAGCATACAGTGGCGTCCTCACCGCGTATGCACGCATGGACAACGTTTCAGAAAGGCTACGCTATGCAGCGCGACGCATCGGACACTCGCGTCAACCCAGACCTCATCCTCAAGGCAATTGAGAAAGACGAGGCCGCCGATGACGCTCGAACCAGCCGGGGACACCTCAAGATTTTCTTTGGCTACGCTGCTGGCGCAGGCAAAACCTATGCGATGCTTCAAGCCGCCCACGCCGCCAAGCGGCGAGGTGTCGACGTCGTCGCGGGATACATCGAGCCGCACGAACGTCCGGCAACTGCCCATCTTGCACAAGGGCTTGAGAACGTGCCCTGTAAACTCATCGAGCACAACGGCATTGCGCTCAGCGAGTTCGATCTAGATACGGCTATCGAACGCGCCCCTCAGCTCATCCTTGTCGACGAGCTTGCCCATACGAATGCGCCGGGGTCTCGCCACGACAAACGCTATCAAGACGTCGAGGAACTTCTACATGCGGGAATCGACGTCTATACGACCGTGAACGTTCAGCACATCGAGAGCCTAAACGACATGGTTGCATCCATCACCGGCGTTGTCGTGAGCGAACGAATCCCCGACCGTATCTTCGATGATGCCGACCAGGTCGAGCTCGTCGACATAGAGCCCGAAGACCTACTTGAGCGCCTTCGCGCCGGCCTCGTCTACCGTCCCGCACAAGCCGACCGAGCGCAACAGCATTTTTTTACCGTCGAGAACCTCACCGCACTCCGAGAAATCGCGCTGCGCCGCTGCGCCGATCGCACCGGCCACCTCACAGATGCCGCACGCGTGCTGGGAAACCGTGACTACTACACCAGGGAGCGCATCTTAGTCTGTGTCTCCCCGGCGCCGACCAATCCCCGCATCGTCCGTGCCGCCGCACGCATGGCGAAAGCGTTTCGCAGCGAGCTCGTCGCCCTGTTCGTAGAGAGCCCGCGCACGCAAGCCATGAGCGATGATGAGCGCGCCAAGCTTGCAGCCAATATCGCCCTAGCCGAGCAGCTCGGAGCACATATGGAAACCGTCTATGGCGACGACATCGCGTTTCAGATCTCCGAGTTCGCGCGCCTGTCGGGTATTTCGAAGATCGTCATGGGGCGCACGGGCGAGCGCAGCAGCGTCCGTCAGGCCCTCTTCGGCCGCAAATCTCTCGTAGAACAGCTCATAACATTCGCCCCGAACCTCGACATTTACATCATTCCAGACCAGTCGACTCCGCCCTCCCGGCCCAAAGGACGCCGCCGCGCGGTCGCCCTGCAGCCGCCCAACAGCCGAAACGTGCTTCGCACGCTGGCCCTCTCTCTTGTCGCCACGGCGATCGGCACGGCTTTCCGCCATCTGGGATTTGCCGATTCCAGCATCATATCCCTCTATATCCTCACGGCCCTGCTGACCGCCGTCACCACGACGGGGCGTATCTGCACGATCGTATCGAGCGTGCTCTCTGTAGTGCTTTACAACTTCTGCTTCGTCACGCCTCTGTTTTCGCTCGCCAGCTACGACCGAAGCTATCTGGTCACGTTCGGCATCATGTTCGCTACCGCTATGGTCGCCGGCGAGTTAACTGCGCGCATCGCCGACAACGCCCGTACCTCCGCCGAGAACGCATTCAAAACGCGCGTACTCCTCGAAACGAACCAGCTCTTGCAGCAAGCCCATAGCGCGAAGGAGTGTGCCCGCGTCGCCATGAACCAACTCGTCAAACTGCTAAAACTCGACGTGGTCTTCTACACCGCCGAGCACGGCACGCTCGGCAAGACCCTCTATGAGTCCGCTGGCACCGAAAACCGATCCGCGTCGCTGTTCACCGACTACGAGCGCGCCGTTGCAACCTGGACCTACACCAACAACAAGCGCGCGGGCGCAAGCACGCGGACCCTGCCTGAGGCGCGCTGTCTCTACCTCGCGGTTCGTACCGGCGACAAGGTATTCGGTGTCATCGGCATCGACCTGGAGGGGCGCGAAATCGAAGCCTTCGAGCATTCGATCGTCCTATCTATCGTAGGTGAATGCGCCTTGGCGCTCGAAAGCGACCGGGCGGCGCAAGAGCGCGAAGAGGCTGCGGTCTTGGCGAAAAACGAGCAGCTGCGCGCCAACCTTTTGCGCTCCATCGGCCACGATTTGAGGACACCCCTCACGGCTATATCCGGATCTGCGGCAATCCTTCGGAAGAGCGACGAGAAGCTCAGCCTCGAACAACGCTGCGATCTTGCCGATGCCATCTACGACGACTCCCTCTGGCTTATCGATACCGTGGAGAACCTCCTCGCCATCACACGCGTCGAGGACGGCACCATTCGCCTCAACTTAACATCCGAGCTCATCGACGAAGTCATCGAGGCCGCCCTCAGCCATGTCGCCCAAGCATCGCATGGACGTGCCGTCACCATCGAGCACACTGACGACATCCTGCTGGTACGCATCGACGTCCATCTCATCATGCAGGTGCTTACGAATCTCATCATGAACGCCTTCAAGTACACGCCCGAGGACTCGACTGTCACCATCAGCGCGCGTCGCGAGGGTGCGTTCGTCGTGGTGGACGTCGCAGACGATGGGCCGGGTGTGGCAGACTGCGACAAGCCTCATATCTTTGAGCGCTTCTTTACCTCAGGCAATACGCGGCCCGTGGATTCGCGTCGAAGCATCGGCCTTGGGCTGTCGCTCTGCCGCTCCATCGTGGAGGCGCATGGCGGCGTCATCGAAGTTCGCGACAACCACCCCCATGGGGCCGTCTTCCGTTTTACCCTGCCCGCTGAGGAGATCGAGATTCATGAATAATGCCGCTAAGCCACGCATCCTCCTGGTCGAAGATGACCTGACCGTTCAAAACCTCGTTTCGACCGCGCTTGACCTCCACGGCTATGTCGTGAGCAAGGTTTGCAACGGCCAGGCCGCCATCATGGATGCGGTGTCGCACGGCCCCAGCCTCATCATGCTCGACCTCGGCCTTCCCGACATTGACGGTATCGAGGTCATCACGAAGATCCGAAGCTGGTCGGCAGTCCCCATTATCGTCATTTCGGCGCGCACCGAAGATTCCGACAAGATTGCAGCACTTGACGCAGGGGCAGACGACTACCTCACCAAGCCCTTTTCTGTGGATGAGTTGCTTGCGCGCGTCCGCGCGAATTTGAGGCGTTCCTCGATGGCGTCGAGCGAGTCGACAGAAGCGAGCACGTTCGACAACGGTCCGCTGCATATCGACTACGCCGCGGGATACGCGACGAAAGACGGACGCGAGCTCTCGCTCACCCCAACCGAGTACAAATTGCTCGTCCTTCTGGCGAAAAACGTCGACAAGGTGCTCACCCACACCTTCATCACCCGCGAGATATGGGGCACGAGCTGGGACAGCGATCTGGCGAGCCTGCGCGTGTTCATGCGCACCCTGCGCAAGAAGATCGAGGCAGACCCCTCTCATCCCAAGATGATTCAGACGCACATGGGTGTCGGGTACCGCATGCAGCGTCTCTAGCCCACCCCACAAAAAGTTGCGGTGGAATACGGATTAGATAAGGCCTTTGACAGCCAAAACAGTCCGTATTTCACCGCAACTAATGGATGGGATATGTTAGAGACCCAAATAGGCAGTCATGCCTTCGACGGCGAGCTTGGCGCCTGCCACGGCATGAACCACGGTGAGCGGGCCGTTAACCACGTCGCCGGCGGCAAAGACGCCAGGCACGGTGGTCATACCGCATTCATCGACCGAAAGAAGGCCGCGATGGTCGGTCTCCAGACCGCCCGTCGTAAGCACAAGCTTGTCCTTGGGCACCTGCGAAGCCGCAATCACAACTGTGTCGGCAGACGCATGGTCGAGCTCTTCCTCGTAGCCCACCACGTTGTTGTCCTCGTCGAAGATGGCCGTCTCGAACACGGGGCCGTTGTCGTCGATGGCGCAGATAGCCTTGCCGCACACGATCTCGGCGCCGTCGAGCTCGGTCAGCTCGACCTCGTCGTCAATTGCCGAGATGTGGCGCGAGCGGGCATACACGGTAACCTTGCGAGCGCCCGAGCGCAGAGCCGTGCGGGCCACATCCATGGCAACATTGCCGGCACCGATAACTGCCACATTCTGCCCGATCGCCACACTCGTGGGATCGACCAGGTAGTCGATGCCAAACAGCACGTTACCGCGCGACTCGCCAGGAATCCCCAGCTTGCGAGCACGCCAGGTGCCCGTGCCCACAAAGACCGCGTCATAACCGTCGCGCAGCAGATCGTCGATATGCAGCGCGCCGCCGATGGTGGTCGAGGGACGCACGCGCACGCCGAGCGAGCACATCACGTGGCGGTACTTTTGCACCAGCGAGCGCGGCAGACGGAACTCGGGGATGCCGTACTCCAACACGCCGCCGATCTCGGGGCGCTGCTCAAACACGGTAACGGCGCAGCCCAGCTGGGCCATCTTAATAGCCACGGTAATACCGGCAGGACCCGAGCCGACCACGGCAATCTGCTTGCCGCACGACGGGGCGGGCTTCCACTCCTTGCGGTCGAGATACGCCGTGGAGATATAGTTCTCGATGCTCGAGAAATGCACCGGCGTGCCCTTGCGACCCTGAATGCACGAACCCTCGCACTGGCCCGAATGGTTACACACCATGGAGCAAACCGCGCTCATGGGGTTGTTCTGGAACAGCAACTCGCCCGCTTCTTCTAGACGACGCTGCTTAAACAGATCGATGACCTGCGGGATAGGCGTCTGCACCGGGCAGCCCTTGATCTGGCAGAACGCCCTTTTACAACCCAGACAACGATTTGCTTCCTCGACAATGTGGATAGCCACGCGATTCCCCTCTGATTCGCATCAACACAATAACGGGCAGTTCCAGATGCTGCCCAGTACCGGCAAGACGGCCGCCCGTAGCGGCCGCCAGCCACGCTACATCTCCCGATGCGCACCTTCGCAACGAGCAGACATACGCTCGAGCGTCGTCAAGCAGCCGGCTGCCGTCGCCGGCACGCTGTTCTCGACCACACACGGAATGCCCGGGCAGGCGGCAGCGGCCCAGGCGACGACGGGCTCAAAGTCGTAGCGACCCGTCTCGCCCACGCCATGGCACACCAGACGCGAGCCCGTGCCGTCGCACCAGCCGGCCTCATCCTCGTTATCCACGACTTCGTAGTCCTTGGCATGCAGCACGCGAACCTTGCTGCCACACAGATAGAGCATGTGCGACGTAATCTCCTGCGCCTCACCGACAACGCTGGGGTGCAGCAGCGACACCGGGTCGTAAATCACGCCGAGCGCCGAGCTCGGCACACGCTCGAGCACCTCGCGGCAACGCTGGGGCGTGTTAACCGTCTCGTTCCAGCCGGGCTCGATCAAAATCTGCCCGCCCATGGCCTCGGCGCGCGTGCAGACATATTTGAGAGCCTCGACAAACGCATCGAGTGCCTCGTCGGTCATGCGGTCGTCCGCCACGGCGTTCTGCACGTTAGGACGACCGGTCTCGGTACCCACCGGGCAACCGCCGAGCATCTTGGCAAAATTCAGGCATGCCTCGTACTCGGCAAAGTTGTCCATAAGCTGTTGGCGATCGGGGGTCGCCAGGTTTTTATAGCAACCGAACACAGCAACCGAAACCCCCGCCTCGTCGAGCACCGCGCGAAGGTGGTCGGCAAGCTCGCGCGTAAGGCCCAAACGGTTGATGCCCATCGACTTATAGAGCACCTTGCTCGGCAGCTGGATGCACGAAAAGCCCAGCTCGCCCGCCATGCGAATGCGCTCCTCGACCGTTCCCTGCGGAAGGTCGTGCAGGCGCACGCCCGGAGTAATGGCTCCCACGCTATTCACATCCCTTGCAAGCGTTGATGCCCGGGGTGTATCCGCCAAACGGGTCCTCGATGGAGCACACGCCCGAAGGGGCCAGCGGGTCGCGCTTGCCGGCCAGCTTGTCGTGGTGCATGGTCTCGATATAGGCCAGCACCAGCGGCGCCACGCCCTTCGCGTCGTTTTTGACGATGGGCTCGCTCATGTAGTAGCCAAACGTGCCCTCGCGGTGTGTGGTGTTGCCCAGGCCCGCGACCAGGCAGATGTTGTCGAGCGCCAGCTGTCCATCATGCTCGGACAGGCAGGTCTCGCAGATACCGTCGAAGGCGCGACGACCATACTGGTAATAGCGCTCGCCCAGCACGCCCAGGCGCACGCCCTTCATGATGGCGTTGGCAAAGATGGCGCTGCCGCTCTCCTCCAGGTAGTTGGGGGCGATGTTGGGCAGGTTGATAACCTGGTGCCACATGCCGGTCTTCTCATCCTGATACGGCAGCATGGCGTCGATCAGGTCGTGGAACATCTTGCGGATCTCGTCCTTCTCGGCCGACATCGAGGGCGGCATGAGCTCCCAGGTATCGATGAGCGCCATGGCAAACCAGCCCTCGGCACGCAGCCAGAAGTTGGCCGAAAGGCCGGTGACCGGATCGCACCAGAACTGCTTGCGGCTTGCGTCGTAGGCATGATAGTACAGACCGTTGAGCGGGTTGCGCATCAGGTCGTGTACGACCTGGAACATATGGAAGCTGTCCGAGCAGGCGCGGCGGTTGTGGAAGCTCAGCTCGTACTGCATGTAGAACGGCTGCGCCATGTACATACCATCGAGCCAAATCTGGTTAGGGTAGACGGCCTTGTGCCAAAAGACGCCCTCTTTGGTACGCGGCTGGGTCTCGAGCTGACGGTAAATGGTGTCCATGGCGGCACGGTACTTGGGCTTGCCCACCAGGTCATACAGCTTATAGAGGGTCTTGCCGGCGTTGACGTTGTCGAGGTTGTACTCCTCGGGGTTGTAATGCTTGATGGTGCCGTCTTCCTGGACAAAGAAGTCGATATAGTCGTCGGCGAAGGTCAGGTAGCGCTGCTCACCCGTGATCTCGTACAGCTCGATGAGTGCCTTGATCATGCAGCCATCGATGTAGTTCCAGGTGTTCTCCTTACCGGCACGGAGCTTTTCGATGTTCCAGGCCGGCGCCTGCGGCGTCGAGGTCTCGATCAACTGCTCGATGTAACGGTCCAGAATCTGATTGCAACCCATTGCTGTCCCCTCTGACGTTAATGATGGGTGAACGTTAACCCTAGTGTAACGCGAACGGGGAATGCAGGGTGAACGTTAACCCTACATTCCCAGCGAACGGCAGACTTTTAGCGGCAAACGGCAGCTAAGCCCGCGGCAATGCGATGCGCCAGACGCTCATAACCAGCCGGGCTGTAATGCAAACCATCCGGCATATAGAGCTCGCGATGCTCCGGCAAAAACGGGCTGATGCCGCTTTGCGCGTACAGATCGATTACCGGCACCGAGTAGCGGTCGCAAACCTCGAGCATCGCCCGCACGTACGCGATCTGCGTCAGGCCCAGATGGTTGAGCTCATTGCTCGCCGGAATATCCTTCTCGTGCTTGCCACTCGTCTTGCACGGCGTCATAAACACGAGCTTTGCCTGGGGTGAGCGCGCCGTGATGGTACGGATCAGATAATCGACCGCACCATAGAACTCATGCACATCGGTGCTGCCCAGCTCGCCAAGCGGCACGTTGCGGCTAAAGTCGTTGACGCCGCCAAAGACGACATAGACATCGGCCGCGTCATCGATGCCGTCCAGACGCTCGACAAACGAATCGGTACGGTCAGTCTTAATGGCGATGCGCGAACCCTTGATGCCAAAGTTCTCAACGGTCGCACCGCCCAGCAGCGCGCCCAGGTGCGTGGTCCAGGAGATGTCGTTGCCGCCTGCGCCGCATCCGTTGTCACCCCATGTGGTCGAATCGCCAAAGCAGCAGATGGTCGATTCACTCAATGTCTTCATCGGTTTCATGGTTATACTCCTCCCCGCCCAAACGGCGGTCTTTGGTTTTGTCGGTCATTACCGCTTGCTCGCGCTTTGCCCATGGCCTACGAGCAAACCCCGGCAGCACGCTCGTCAAGCCACTCGATATCCTCGGCAAGGTGAGCAACGCCCAAATGGTGCCCGCCCGGGCAGACCTCGTGTGACAAGTCGCCGGCATGTCCCACAAGCTCATAGGCGTCCCGAACGATATCGAGCTGCTCGTCCACGTTCGCAAGCCCACGGGCACCGTTAAGATGATCGCCCTCGCAGCTCTGCACCAACAGCGGGCGCGGTGCGATAAGCGAGGCGATGTCACCCATATCGAGCAGGCGCCACAGCCCCGGCACATAGTTGCAGCTGCAGTTGCCGTTGAGGTGCAGCAGCGAATCGTCGACACCGTACAGATAGCCCGAGACAAACGCCTTGCGCACGCGCGGGTCGAGCGCCGCCAGGTACAACGTCATGTATCCGCCGCCCGAAAAGCCAAAGCAGCCCAGGTCGTCCATGGCAATGTCGCCGCGCGCCTCCAGGTAATCGACCAGACGCATGTTGTCCCAGGCGTTGAGGCCCGCAACGGTAAGGCCCAGCGGCTCGGCCATGCGTGCCTGGTTCAGGCACGTGCCGCGCAGGAAGCTGTTCTCGTCATCGCCCTGGCCCTTCCAATCGCGACGGTATCCCCAGCCACGGGCATCGGGGCAGACGGTCACATAGCCCATGCGTGCCAGGCGCAGACCGTAGTCGTAGTTGAACTTACGCACGGCATCGTCGACCGCCGGCACGCCCGTCACACCCGCAACACTTGCGGCGCCGGCGCCTTGGTGTCCATGCGGACAGATATAGCAGCGCTTGCAGCCGTGCGCATCGAGCTTGGGCGCCTGCGGCTCCAGCAGATAGAACGGCATCCAAACGTCGCGCTCCACTTGCAGCATCGCATGGGTGCGCACGATGCCGCCGGCAATCCGCACCCGATCGAGCTCGCGTACCTCAATCGGCACGCGATCCATAAGCGAGAAGCCCAACAGGTCAAACAGCCGAGCCCTCGTCGCAATCTGCCATGCTCCAAAGTCGCCAGGCGTCGTGCCCTTAAACGCGGCGGAACGGCCCTCGCGCTTAAGACGGTCGCGAAACGCCGGTTCGTCTTCGTAATAGGTGTCGATGTGCACCGTGCGACCGCTATCGGAAAGACTGGCGGTCTCCACAGCATCGCCCGAGCCGCCCTCGGGGTCCCAGCCGTCTGCACCGGCAAGCACCTGGTCGCGGGCGTACCGGGCAGCGGCCGCCGCATCGAGCTCGCGGGCCCATGGTACCCAGCCGGCAGCATCGCCCGCCGGGCCATGCAGGATTGCGCCAGCGTAGCATGCCCTCTCGTGCGCCGTCGGCTTATTCCAATCCCACCAACCATCGTGCTTGATGTGTTGCCCCAGCCAGCAATCGATCAACACGGTCTGGGCCCATTCGCGCCACGGACGACCCAGGTAGACCGAGTCCGGCGCCACGTCCTGCGGAGCTGTAAACGAGCAGCCGTGGAACACGAAGCCATATGGCTCTCCCTCAGGCGTCGATGCCGCCGTCACGTAACCGTTCACGTCCATATTGCGGTTGAGCGAGCGGATCTCGCACCCCTCAAAATAGGCACACGCGCCGCCAAAGATAAAGTCGACATCGCCCTCAATCCGGCAGCGTCGAAAATACTGACGGCCCACCCGACGCGGCGCAAACTGCTTGGGCCCAATGAATCCGCCCGGTTTGACTTCGCGCGGGGGCAACGGGCCCAAAAACAGCGTGTCTTGGCGCCCCGTAATGCAACAGGCGTCGACCACCAAACGGTCGCCGTCGGCGTACAGGGCAATCGCCTGCCCCACCTCGCGACCGTCGCCGGCATCGTTGACGATTGTGAGGTTCTCGAGCCGCACGTCGTCGGCATCGACCAAAACGGTATAGGTCCTAAAGGTGCCGAGCGTGCCGTCGACGCCCGAGCCGTCCTCCGAAGGCATCTTGGCACATAGACTGCCAACGATACGCACGCTGTCGGCCGTCTCTCCCTCAATCGTCACATGCGAGCGATGAATCTCGACCCGCTCGCGATACTCGCCCGGATCGACGCGAATCATCACCGGTTGCTCGGCAACCGGATAGAGCTGATCGGCTGCCGCCAAGGCATCGGAAATCGTTGGATACGCTCCTGCCGCAGCCCTCGAAACGCGCAGCGTATAGATACTTTCGCTCATCGTCCATCACGCTCCCATGCAACGAACTGTTCAGGCCAGCCCTGAACTTGTGGCTGAATATGCTCGGCGCAGCCCTTAAATGCCGTTAGGGCCGTGGCGAGCGATGCCCCATGCTTTCCATGCGGAAAGACATGTAGGCTAAAGCCAATCCCGTGGTCGGCAAGAGCCTGCGCAAGAAGGAGGCTATTTTGAACTGGTACCGATGCATCCTCGGCGGTATGCCACAAGAACGTACGGGGGAAGCCCTCGCCCACCATATTCTCGATCGACAACTTTTGAGCCAAAGCGCCATCGGCACCCGTTAGGTGTTCAAATGAACCACGATGAGCATAGGCCCCCGAGCTTACGACCGGATAGCCCAAGCAAAGTGTGTCAGGCCGAATCGACTCAGGCGATGCCGCAATCGACTCTGCAAGCCAGGGTTGGTCCCAAAGCGCCCCGAGCAAGCCAACTAGATGCCCACCGGCCGAAAAACCCATGACCGTAATCCGATCAGGATCGACACAGTACTCTGCCGCATGGCTTCGGACGGTATCGACCGCCCGCGCGAGTTCTTGCAATGCCAGCGGATAGACAGCCGGAGCAACCGAATAGTTCAGTACAAACGCTTGGTAGCCCATCGCCAACAAACGGAGCGCTACCGGCTCGCCTTCGCGCGGCGAAACGTGATCGTAGCCGCCTCCCGGCACGACCACAACTGCAGGCAGCGGTTTTAAAGCATAAGCATCTTCGGTCGGAGCAAAAACATAAGACGTAATCGTGGCAGACGAGCCATCGACCCCGACAGGAATCGTTTTATTGAGCATGTATTCCCTTTCACCATGATGCGTAGCGCATCGCACATGGCCGTATCGCATAAGGGCTGCATTGCCGATTTATCCGACAATGCAGCCCTGGTCATCAACCTGAGTTAGGAACGGACAACCTTGTCGACGTTCTGGAGCTGCAGTTCCTCGCCGTCCTGGCCCTCGATCACCACATTTTGCAGGTCGAGTACCTTGACGTTTTGCGCGATGATGCCCTGACGCACCATGGGCTCAACGCCACAGGCCATGGCCGGAACAAAGGGCTCGGCATCCGGCGCGAAGGTCACGTGGACATCCTGGAACGTCAGACGCGTTACTTTGCTCTCGGGCAGACCCGTGATATAGGCCGCGGCAGCATGGCAGTTGGTGGCCTCGATATCGCAAAACGTCGTGGCACCAAAGCCGGGCGTGCGGTCGTCGACAGGCAGCGCCTCGCGAGACTGCACGTAATCGGTCTTGCCGTCCTTGTCACAGAAGTAGAAGGAGTTGACCACGAAGGGCGTGAGCACCTCGTCCATGCGAATGTGCTCAAAGGTAATGCCCTCGTTGACGGCATCCTTGCCGCGCCCGCGGCGGGTCTTGACGCGCAGGCCGCGGTCGGTGCGCTCAAAGAGGCACTTGCTCACGGTAAGGTCCTTGATGCCGCCGGCGGCCTCTGAACCCAGGACCACGGCGCCGTGACCATCGTGCATGTAGCAGTGAGAGATCAGCACGTCGTGCGTAGCGGGACGAAGCTCGGGCTCAATGCCCAGCTTGCCGCTCTTGATGGCGATGCAGTCATCGCCCACCGAGAACTGACAGCCAAGGATGCGGACAAAGCCGCAGCTCTCGGGATCGAAACCGTCGGTGTTGTGGGAGTTCTTGGGACCCTCGATCGACAGGCAAAGCGCGTCGACATGCTCGCACAGGACGGGATGGATATTCCACGCCGGGCTGTTGCGCACGGTAAAGCCGGCAAGGCTCACGTTTTGGCACTCGGACAGGAAGATCATGCGCGGACGGGCGACCTCGCGGCCCTCCTCGGGACGGAAGATGTTCTTAAAGTCCTTGTTCCACCAGTTGTCCTCGGCAAAATCGGTCTGACCGTCAATCGCGCCGCGACCATAGATGCACACGTCGTGCACGCCCAGACCCGTAAAGGTAGAACAGTAGGTCGAGAAGCTCTCCCCCTCCCAGCGGCCCAGGGGCAGCATATCGGTACCGGCATAACCGGCGCCCTCGTTGCCCGTGACCGTGCCCGGAATGTAGGCAAGCGCGGCACGATCGTGGCGGGCCAGCAGCACTGCCCCGTCGGCGAGCTCGATGTTGATATTGCTCTTAAGGAAGAGGGACTTGATACGATAGCTACCGGCGGGAATCAGCACGCGCCCGCCCTTGGGACAAGCCATGATGGCAGCCTGGATATTGGTGGTGTCATCGTGCTCGGCATCGCCTTTGGCGCCGCAGTCGCGAACGTTGATGGTAAAGGGCTCCGCGGGCGTGGTGACGCCCACGCTCAGCTCGCGCTCGCCGCAGACCAAGCGGACGAGGTTGCGCTTGCCGGGAACCAGGCCGTCAACATAGGTCTCGACCGTATTCGTGGTACCGACGGGCTCATCGTTGACAAAGATCTCCCACGTATCGGCACAGGTAAAGTAGCCACCGTCGTCGAGCTCAATAACGGCCGCGCGGGCGTTGCGCCAGATAACGTTCGTCTCCATGGGTCTCTCCCTCAAATGTAATCAGAAGTTCATACTACTCGTTTTTAAAAAAGGGCCGCACCCGCCGGTGGATCTCCGGTGGCACGGCCCTGTGGTTTGGACGATGCGCCTGCCCTACTCGGCGGGAATTACGCTGCCGTCCTGGAAGCCAACGTTGTTGTGAGCGAAGCAGTCCTCGTACTTGAAGCCGGAGAGCTCCTCGCAAAGAGCCTTGACCTCGGGCTGGACGTCGGCCATCTTGCCGCCCTCCTTGACGCGCTTGATCTCGTCGCAGAGGATGTCGCACTGCTCCTTGTCGATCTTGATGCCGCGGGCAAGGATAGCCGCGAGCAGGAAGAAGCCGGCGCAGCCGATAAGCATGTAGCCGCAGATGTACAGAGGCACGGTGGCGGGCTGGGTCACGGCGTCGCTGTTACCGGCGGTCTGAATGAAGCCGGAGGCAGCGAGGACGATAGCCCAGGCGTTTACAGCGATAGCCTGAGCAATCTGCTGGCAGAGCTGCTGAGCGGAGCTGTAGATGCCCTCGCGACGACGCAGTGTGATGAGCTCATCGACATCGGGGATGTAGTTGAGCAGAACATCGGGCAGGTACTGGAAACCAACGTAGAAGAACTTCCAGATGGCGAAGATGATGGGGTAGGCAATCATGGCGATGGCGACCGTGGAGGTGCCGTTAATCTGACCAAAGGCGAAGTAGTTGTAGGCGATGATGCACGCAGCGCAACCGACGTTGGCCAGGTACCAAGACTTGTGGAAGCCCTTCTTGGCCATGAGGGCAACCCAGATGGCGGTGCAGACGATAGCGACGACCTTGCCGGGCATCTCCATCACGGACTCATAGGACTTAGGAATCTGCAGGCAGTAGACGATGAAGAAGGACAGGCACGCAGACCAGCAGGCAGCAGCGAGCTTCGTGGAGACCTGTGCATACAGGACCTTGCGGAAGGACTTATTGCGGAAGGTAGAGACAACGTCGATGAAGAACTTCTTGATACCCTCGCCGACGCTCTCGATCTTCTCCTGAGCCACCTCCTCGGGGGTGTGCTCCCACGTGGACAGGTACACGCACAGCAGCGAGATTGCCATGACCGAAGCGTTGACCGTAGCGATGATGAAGTAGCTGAACGGGTTGGTCTCGCCGAAGGTGCCAAAGCCAAAGCCGACGAGTGCTGCCATCAGGAAGCCGGCGGCGTTACCAAAGAGGTGCTTGTAGCCGGTGAGGTACGTACGCTCCTTGAAGTCGTCGGTCATCTCGATGGTAAGCGGCGACAGGTTGGCGGTGCAGAACGTATACGCGACGTTGTAGATCAGCTACAGCACAAAGTAGTACGGGAAACCAAACGGCGTAGCCACAAAGATGAGCGGCTCGGCGACCATCATCGGGATTGCCAGCAAGATCCAGAAACGGCGGCGGCCAAAGATACGGCCGATCTTGGTAGCGTAGAAGTTATCGGCCACAAAGCCCATGAGCGGGCACAGAATGGCGTTGAGATAGATGGCGAACGAGCTGATCAACGCAGCCTCGCCTGCGGACAGACCGCACTCCGTGGACAGGAACAGCACCATGTAGCTGTGCGTAAAGGTCAGGGCACCAGAGTTGAGCATGCCGCCCATACCAAAGCCCAAGCGCGTCCAGAATGTGATCTTGCGCTTTTTACCGATCTTGTTAGTCATCGAGCTCCCTCTCTTTTCTCGATTGTCTTGGAACAAGACATTGGAGTCCATACCGACGTCTGTCTGCATGCCGTTCAGGGTGAACGTTTAGCTAGATTATGCGCGATTGCTTATAATAGGTGAACGTTCACTTGAATAATATCCTTGAACGGTCGATTTTTACCGCTGAACGGACACAATTGAGATCCTCACACCTATTTTCTGCTGGTAAGGGTGCCATGCTGGACAGCCATGAGATAGGTGAACGTTTATCAGATTTTCCAACATATTCACTTAACCACAAAACGAAACCCCGCCGGGAACACTCCCGACGGGGCCGACGACATAGCGCTACGCTTGGGTGCATTTGCCACTACAGGCAGACGCCGTCCTTCCAGATGCTGATCTCGTGACAGCCACGACGCTCGGCACTCGTGAGTTTACCGCTCGCCGTCTGTAGCACCAGCTGGTACAAATCGTGAGCGGCCTCGTCGAGTGTGCGCTCACCCGTGGCAATCACGCCGGCGTTAAAGTCCATCCAATTGGCCTTGTGGTCGCACAGACGCTGGTTGGTGAACACCTTGAGCGTAGGCGCCGGCGCGCCAAACGGTGTGCCGCGGCCGGTCGAGAACAGAATCACGTGGCAGCCGGCAGCCGTCAACGCCGTGGTGGATACCATGTCGTTGCCCGGACCGCACAGCATGTTCAGGCCGTGTTTAGTTGCCTGGCCGGCATACGGCAGCACGTCGACGATGGGGGCAGACCCGCCTTTTTGCACGCAGCCGCAGCTCTTGTCCTCGAGCGTGGTAATACCGCCGTCCTTGTTGCCGGGGCTCGGGTTCTCGTAGACGACCTCGCCGTGGCTAATAAAGTAGCCCTTAAAGCCATTGAGCATGTCGGAAGCGGCGTTAAAGACCTGCTCGTTCTCACAGCGATCGAGCAGGATACTCTCGGCGCCAAACATCTCGGGCACCTCGGTAAGCACCGACGTGCCGCCGCGGGCGACAACCATATCACTCACGCGACCGATCGTGGGATTGGCGGTAATGCCCGAAAGGCCGTCGGAGCCGCCGCACTTAAGGCCAATAACCAGCTCGGAGGCCGGAATGGGCTCGCGCTTGGCCTGCTTGGCGAGGTCTGCCAGCTCGGCCAGAATCTTGTGGCCCTCGATCTGCTCGTCGGCTACATCTTGGCAGGTGAGAAAACGAACGCGCTCGTGATCAAAGTCACCGAGCTCGTCGAGCACCTGCTGGTGCGTGCAGTTTTCGCAGCCGAGCGACAGGAATAGCACGCCGGCCGCATTAGGATGACGCGAGAGCGCCACCAGCAGACGACGCGTCTGGGCATGGTCGGCGCCGGTCTGCGAGCAGCCAAAGGGATGCGGGAAGTAGTAAACACCCTCCAGCGAGCCATCGACCAGATCCTGGGCCTGCTCACACATGGCACGGGCGACTTCGTTGACACAGCCGACCGTGGGGATGATCCACAGCTCATTACGCGTCGCGGCACGACCGTCGGCGCGGCGGAACCCCATAAAGGTCTCGGGCTCAACCGGCTCAACGACCGGATGTGTGGGGTTGTAGGTGTACTCGACCTCGCCCGAAAGGTTGGTCTTCACATTATGCGTGTGGAGCCACTGGCCGGGCTGGATATCGCCCGTCACGTGCCCGATGGGCAGACCGTACTTGATGACGTCCTCCCCCGCGGCAATCGAGCGCACGGCCATCTTATGACCCTGCGGAATATCCTCCGCGGCCACGACCTCGCCCA
The DNA here is from genome assembly GCA_902470895.1 of uncultured Collinsella sp. GTDB lineage: Bacteria > Actinomycetota > Coriobacteriia > Coriobacteriales > Coriobacteriaceae > Collinsella. Next base: position 3,712 of record CABRID010000006.1, on the reverse strand, counting down.
CCCCGGGAACGGCGACAGGCGCACCCTTGGCAAGCGGCGACAGCGCGACGATCACGTTATCGGCCGGATTGATCTGGATAGTGTTCATTGCAAATGGTCCTAACCCTACAGGTTGAGCAGAAGTCGAGACGCGGGCACGCCGTCCCGCGCCCGCGTCTGCGCCGGAAATTTACGCCTGAGCGTTGGCGAAGGCCTGCTTGGCGCCCTCGGCACGCACGACGGCGAGCACGCTGACGACAAACTCCTCAAGACCTGCGATCTGCGTAAGGTCCTCGCCCCACATCTGCTCGTTGGTGAGCACGTCGTGCACCAGCTGGGCATCGTCGGCGCCGGCATGGGCGGCGTAGAAGTCGAGCACGAAGGCGTCGTCCTGAGCGGTGTACTCGGTGCCGTCGGAGCGACGCAGGTGCAGGCCGTCGCCCTCGCGGGACACGAGCTCCTGCGTGTAGAAGGAGATGAGCGTAGCGAGGCTCGTCGCCAGGCACTTGGGCAGGTTGCCGGTCTCGGCAACGTAGTCCTTGAGCGTGGGCAGGTCGCGGGCGCGCCACTTAGCCGTGGAGTTGAGGCAGATGGAGAGCAGCGCGTGATCGATAAACGGGTTATCGAAGCGGTTCTCGACGGCAGCGGCAAAGGCCTTGCAGTCCTCGACATCAAGGTCGGCGGCAAGCGTCGGGATGACCTCGTCGTAGAGCATGGTGTTCATGAAGCCGCGAATGGTCTCGTCGTGCATGCAGTCGCGCACGATGTCAAAGCCGGCAACCCAGGAGCCCGGAACAAAGGCAGTGTGGGCGCCGTTGAGGATGCGGACCTTGCGCTTCTTGTACGGGGTGACATCGGGGGTCACAAAGACGCCGGGCAGGCCGGCCTTCACGAAGGGCAGACGCTCCTTGAGCGACTCATCGCCCTGGATGCCCCACATCTGGAAGGGCTCGCGCACAGCCAGGAAGGGATCCTCGTAGCCCAGACGCTCGGCAACAGCGGCAGCCTCCTTGGGGTCGCGGATGCGGCCAGGGACGATGGTGTCGACGAGCGTGGTGCAGATGGTGCAGTCATTGGCCATCCACTGCGAGAACTCGTTCTCCCAGCCCCAGTCGCTCACGTACTGGTTCATAATGCGCAGCAGCTCCTCGCCGTTGTGGTCGATGAGCTCGCAGGCGAGCACGATGACGCCCGGCTTACCGGCAGCCCAGCGGGTGTGGAGCACCTGGGCAAGCTTGGCCGGGAAGCTCGCGGGCGGCATGTCGTCGGCCTTGCAGGACGGGTCGTAGGCGATGCCGGCCTCGGTGGTGTTGGAAACGATGATCTCCAGGTCGTCAGAGACGGCAACCTCCATGATGGCGCGGTAGTCGTTCTCACGGTACGGGTTGAGGCAGCGGCTGCAGGCGCTGATCACGCGGGACTCGTCAACCGTGTTGCCGTTCTCCTTGCCGCGCACCAGCACGGTGTACAGGTCGTCCTGGGCATTGATGCCGTCGGCAAAGCCAAAGGCGCCGCTGATGGGCTGCACCATGACGACCTTGCCGTTCCAGCCGGTAGCCTCGTTGCCCATGTCAAAGAAGCGATCCACGAAAGCGCGCAGGAAGTTGCCCTCGCCAAACTGCAGGACCTTCTCGGGGGCGTCCTTGGGCAGCAGGTAGCCCTCGTAGCCGATCTTCTCGAGCGTCTCGTAGCTGATGTTCTCCATCTATGTTTCTCCTTAGGCGTTTGTTAGCGTGCAAGTAAAACGGGGGCGCCGCGTGTGGCAACGGCGCTCCCGAGTTCGATGTGATTCGGTGCGGATTTAGGCCTCGACGGTGTCCAGGTCAAAACCGAAGTAGCGGACGGAGTTGTTGTAGCTGATATCGCGCACGATGGTGCCCAGCAGCTCCATGTCGGCCGGGTACTTGCCCTGCTCGACCCACTCGCCGATCACGCTGCACAGCACGCGGCGGAAGTACTCGTGGCGCGGGTAGGACAGGAAGGAACGGGAGTCGGTGAGCATGCCGACAAAGTTGCCCAGAACGCCCTCGTTGGCAAGGGCCGTGAGCTGCTCGCGCATGCCGACCTCGTTGTCGTTGAACCACCAAGCGGAACCGTTCTGGATCTTGCCGGCAGTCGGGGCCTCCTGGAAGCAGCCCATGACGGTGTCAATCATGGTGTTATCGATGGGGTTCAGGCTGTACAGGATGGTCTTGGGCAGGCCGCAGGTCTCCTGGATGGAGTTGAGGAAATCGGCGAGCTGGTCAGACGGCGTGTAGTTGGAGATGCAGTCGTAGCCGGTGTCGGGACCGAGTTTGGCGAACATGGCGCGGTTGTTGTCGCGCTTGCAGCCAAAGTGCAGCTGCATGGCCCAGCCCAGACGGACATACTCGCCGGCAACGAACTGCATAAAGGCAGTCTTGTACTTGAGGACCTCTTCCTCGGTGAGCGGCTCGGCAGCCAGACCCTTGGCAAAGATAGCCTCGATCTCGTCGACGGTAGCCGGGACGTACATAACGTAGTCGAGTGCGTGGTCGGAGGCGCGGCAGCCCAGCTCGTGAGCAACGTCGTAGCGCTTGGAAATGGCAGCCTTCATGCCCTCGAAGTCGCTGACCTCAACGCCGGCAACCTCGGAGAGGTGCTTGCAGTAGTCGGCAAACTCCTGGCCGCGCTCGATGCGCAAAGCGGCATCGGGGCGCATGGCGGGAACGACCTGAACGTCAAAGCTGTCGTCGGCGGCAATCTTCTTGTGCCACTCAAAGCTGTCGGCGGGGTCGTCGGTAGTGCAGATCATGCGGACGTTGGACTGCTTGATCAGGTTGCGGCAGGTGAAGCTGGCCTCGGCGAGCTTGGCGTTGGCAAGGTCCCAGACCTCCTGGGCGGTCTTGCCGTTGAGGACGCCCTCGTAGCCAAAGTAGCGCTTAAGCTCCAGGTTGCTCCACTCAAAGACGGGGTTGCCAACGCAGCGACCCAGGGTCTCGGCCCACTTTTGGAACTTCTCGCGAGCAGGGGCATCGCCAGTGATAAAACGCTCGTCGACGCCGTTGGCGCGCATCAGGCGCCACTTGTAGTGGTCGCCGCCCAGCCAAACCTCGGTGATGTTCTCGAAACGCTTGTCCTCCCAGATCTCCTTGGGAGAGATATGGCAGTGGTAGTCGACGATGGGCATGCCCTCGGCAAAGTTGTGGAACAGCTCCTCGCCGGTCTTGGTGCTCAGCAAAAAGTCCTGATCGTCCATGAAGTTTTTCATCAAACAACCCCTCTGTTGGCGGAGCGGGTGCACCATGCGCCCGTTATCCTCTAGGTGAACGTTCACTATAGTAGTGCAAAATGGCGCGTTGGGTGAACGTTCACCTAACACTCACGGGATGAACGGTAGGTTTTGGGCGTTTAACGGTTGTCACAGGGATCGCGCCGCACATATCGCGGCCCGCAAAGCCATCCGACTATGGGCTCATAGCGCTTTTCGTCAGGGTGGGTCCCCATGCGACGTGCATTTTTTGGAGTATTCTGCAGCGCAGGGTCCCAAATACGGCCCATAGCACCTCATTTGCCCCATGCGCCGTGCTTGATTGGCACAAAAAGGGCCTTTGATGGCATAATCCGCCACCAAAGGCCCTCAAAACAGTCGTTATGCCCCTCTGCGGGGGTAGCGCGCAGAGATGTGGTGTAAGAGGCGGGGCATGCCCCGCCCCCTCCCTTTCTTGAAAGGGAGGGGACACCGCCTAGAATTCGTCGTTGGAGTAATGAAGGT